>JANWUV010000002.1 GCA_025057975.1 Chloracidobacterium sp. | reverse complement strand
TCAGCGAAACAATGTTTTTGATCATACTCGTCAGGCAGCTTTCGATAAAACCTTTGACAGGCTGCCTGCGCTCCGTCTCCGATGTGAAAAGCGACGATTTGACGCCGGCGCCGGGTTCGCGCGTCCAGATGCGTATGTGATTGATTTTGATAGCGTAAAGGGTAAAGATCTCATCCAGTTCGAGCATGTCATCGGCTTGCGCGGGCGTGATGGTCGTCGTTTAGTCGGCTGGGCTTTGGGCTTTTTTTTAGATACTTCCAAATGGTGACGTGACTGATGTCAAAGATACGCGCCACTGAGCGTAAGCTGTTTCTTTCCTGATCGGCTTTTGCGATGAGCGCGCGGTGTTCGGGGGTGAGTTTGAGCTTGGCGGAGTGGAAGACGCGGCACGCGCCGCAGTCGGGGTAGAGATAGCGGGGATTGCCGGATGAGTTGCGTCCGTCGTTGACGATGTTTTCGCCGGCGCATTTGCCGCAGCGTGGGTGGGGCGAATGGTTGGTCAGCACCGCTTCTCGTAATCCTTTCATCAGCTGTTATAAACATTACCCGTTTTTTCACCGCATCCGACAGGATGGGAGGTTGAGGATACCGAGGGCGTACCCGGCTACCTGATGGCGGCGGCGGGCGACTGGTCGGAGGAGCGCCTGCCGGAGGAATGGCGCGACGCGCGCGGGCGACTCAAAGGGACGTGGCGTGCGCGCGTTCCGGTCGCCGTCTGGGTGACGCCGGACGGCAAGATCGCTCAGACGCCGTGCGCGGATGCGAACGAGGCGGCGATCAAGATGTGGTGGCAGCCCGCCCCGTTTTCGCTCTGCCTGTCGTGCGGCGAGTTCTACACAGAGCAGGAGCAGGACTTCGCCAAACTGGCGTCACTGTCAAGCGAAGGTCGGTCGAGCGCCACCAGCGTCCTGGCGGTTTCTCTGTTGCGCCATGCGGCGCGTCTGAGCGCCGGTGACCGCTCTGGAGACGGCGCGCGGGACAAGCTGCTGACGTTCACGGACAACCGGCAGGACGCCTCGCTGCAGGCCGGTCATTTCAACGACTTTGTGCGCGTCGGTCTGTTGCGCGCGGCGCTCTACGCCGCCCTGCGGCGCACGCCTGAACTGGACTTCGCCGCCGTCGCCAATGCCGTGGTGGCCGCGTCGGGGCTGACGATTGCCCACGTCGCTCGCAACCCTGAGCTTGACGAACACTCCGAGGCGGCGCGGGATGTGTGGCGGGCGTTTGAAGCGTTGACCGAGTACCGACTCTACGAGGATTTGCGGCGCGGCTGGCGAGTGGCGCAGCCGAACTTGGAGCACGTGGGGTTGCTCCGCATGGCCTACCGGGGACTGGATACGTTGTGCGCCGATGAGGCGCGCTGGCGCTCTATCGGCCCGATGGCGGCGCTGGCGCCGGCTGAACGTGAGCGGCTGGTTCGGGTGGTGCTTGATCATTTCCGCCGCAAGCTCGCCGTCAACGCCCCCTGCCTGTCGGAAACCGAGCAACCGCAGCTTCGGCGGCGCGCGCAGCAACATCTCAACGAGTTCTGGGGGCTGGACCCTGACCTGAATGAGCTGCGCCCCGCCGCTCATTTCGTGCTGCCGGGACGCTCACCGCGCGCCGTGGACGGCTATCGGCTGAGCGCACGGAGCGCGCTGGGGCGGTTTCTCTGCGCACAGTTGAATTTGGCCGGCGGCGACTATCAGGCGTTCATTGGCGGCCTGTTGGAGGCGCTGGTCCGACACGGGCTGTTGGCGCGGTTGTCGCCGGTGGACGACCACGAACGTTTCCAACTTGAAGCGGGGTGTCTGCTGTGGCGGTTGGGCGACGGCCAGCCGCCGCCC
Organism: Chloracidobacterium sp.; assembly: GCA_025057975.1. Lineage (NCBI taxonomy): Bacteria > Pseudomonadati > Acidobacteriota > Blastocatellia > Chloracidobacteriales > Chloracidobacteriaceae > Chloracidobacterium > Chloracidobacterium sp. The sequence continues at coordinate 293,723 of JANWUV010000002.1, read as the reverse complement.
GATCCGCTGTATGCGCGGCGCGCGGCGGGGTATGCCGCGCCGCCGGCGCGGGTCAACGCCTTCTTTCGGGCTTTTTATCAGGACTCAGCGGCGGGCTTGGCGGCGCTGGAAGCGCGCGAGCATACGGCGCAGGTCGTCAAGCCGGGCGAGCGGGAGCGGCGGGAGCGGCGCTTCCGCTGGGAGGCGACCGACGCGCGGAAGGCGGCCGAGGTCGGGCGGCGGCTGCCCTATTTGATTTGCTCGCCGACCATGGAGTTGGGCGTGGATATCGCCGACCTGGATTTCGTGCATTTGCGGAACGTCCCACCGACGCCCGCCAACTACGCCCAGCGCAGCGGACGCGCCGGACGGCAGGGGCAGCCGGGACTGATTGTGACCTACTGCGGCGCGTTCAACAGCCATGACCAGTATTTCTTCCGGCGGCGTGAGGAGATGGTCGCCGGGAGCGTGCCGCCGCCGCGCCTTGACCTAGCGAATGAAGCGCTCCTGCGGGCGCACCTGCGTGCGGTCTGGCTGGCGCAGGTCCGCCTGCCGTTGGGGCGGTCGCTCGAGGATGTCCTTGACACCGACCGGGACGACTTGCCGTTGCGCGAAAACGCGGCCGGACAAATCCAACTCTCCCCAGCGGTCCGCGCCGAACTGCAGGAACGCATCCTGCGGATGTTGGCGGCGGATGCGCCGGCGCTAGCAAGCAGTGGTTGGTTCTCGGAAGACTGGGTGGCGCGGGTGTTGGAGGAAGCGCCTCAGGACTTTGACCGGGCGTTTGACCGCTGGCGCGAGTTGTATCGCGCGGCAACCCGACAACTGATTGACGCCCAGGTGGCTTTGCAGCGGGCGCGGCGGCCGGAGGAGCAGGCGCAGGCGCGGCAACGCGAGCAGGAGGCGGTCCGGCAGCGCAACGTTCTGCTGCAAATCAACGTCGGCCGCGAGGAAGGCGATTTCTATCCATACCGCTACTTGGCGAGCGAGGGGTTTCTACCCGGCTACAATTTCCCGGCGTTGCCGGTGCGGGCGTGGGCGCCGCGCGACGACGGGGAGTTCATCACTCGCCCGCGCGCGCTGGCGCTGCGCGAGTTTGCGCCGGGCAACATCGTCTATCACGAAGGCGGCAAGTGGCAGGTGACGGGTTTTCAGTCGCCGCCCGGCGGGCTTGACGAACGTCGCCTGAAAAAACGCCTGTGCCGGACGTGCGGGGCGTTTTGCGAGCCGACGTTGGATGTTTGCCCGGTGTGCGCCGTGCGGTTTGACGGCGAAAACAGCCTGCTGGCGAGCCTGCTTGACATGCCGAACGTGCGCGTCCGCCGGCGTGAGCGCATCACCTGCCGGGAAGAAGAGCGGCAGCGGCGCGGGTATCACATTGAGACCTACTTTCAGTTCTCGGCGGCGGCGGACGGCGCGCGAACGCAGGAGGCCGACGTGGAGATTGCCGGTTCCGCCGCGCTGCGGCTGGTCTATGCGCCTGCCGCCACCCTGCTGCGCATCAACCACGGTTGGCGTACGGCGGCCGGGCGGGGGTTCTTGGTTGATTTTGAAAGCGGGGAACTGCTGTCGTCTTCCGACGGTGACGCCCTCCAGCGGGACGCCGCGCGTCGGCATCGGGTCGAGAACACGCTTCTTGCGGTGCAAAGCACGCACAACATTCTGCTGGTTCGGTTGCTTCGCCCGGAATGGCGCGACGACCGGATGCTCGAAGCGTCGCTGCAATACGCGCTTCAGCGCGGGCTGGAGCAATGCTTTCAGTTGGAGGAGATGGAACTGGCGGCGGAGCGGATTGGGTGCGGTCAGCATCAGGCGATTCTGTTCTACGAAGTCGCCGAGGGCGGGGCCGGCGTGCTGCGGCGGCTGATTGACGACGCCGATGTTGTCGCCCACGTCGCGCGCCACGCACTAGCGCGCTGTCATTACGATGAGGAAGGTCAGGACTTGAAGCCTGACTGCCGGGCGGCCTGCTATGAATGTCTGCTGACCTTCAACAACCAGCAGGAGGCGCTCCAACTCGACCGGACGCGCATCCGGCGACTGTTGCTGGACTTGCTCGGCAGCCGCGTGTTGGTGCGCAAGGACGGGCGGTCTTGGGAAGAGCACTTGGCGCAACTGCGGGCTTGGACGGACCCGCGCTCGGAGCTTGAGCGGCGGTTTTTGGACGCGCTGGCCGCGCGCCGCCGGCGTCTGCCGGACGCGGCGCAGAAACCGATCGCCGGGGTGGATTGCATCGCGGATTTCTTTTACGAACCGAACGTGTGCGTGTTTTGCGACGGGTCGGTGCACGATGAGCCGACGCAGGCGGCGCGCGACCGGCGGGTGCGGGAAGAACTGCGCGACCTAGGGTATCGGGTGCTGGTCATGCGCTACGACCGAGATCTATGGGAACAGATCGCCCAATATCCCGATGTCTTTGGTCGGGGCTAGGGTGGTTTTCGTGTCGGTTCGGCAATCCCGGCGTGAATTGCGTCAACGGTTTGGCGTGCGGCTCACTCACTACGGTTGTAGCGGAAAGCGTACTAAAAAGCTCACAACTGAGATTGATGCAGATTTGGCGACGCTTATCGCGGCACAGTGTCGCCGCCCTTTGCGCCGGGCGCACACCGGCGCATCGCGGTCAAGTCGCGGGCCAACCAGGGATGAGACCCTGAAGGTCGTCGCCTTGGACAGGACAAGCTGATGAATACGTGCTCACGGAACAGGCCCGAGAAGTGCTGGAAAAGCGGCGCATCCAGACTGGTTGGTTGGAGTGAGCATTGACGGCACTGGAAGCGACTGAGGCCGACCCGGTTGACCCGGACTTGGAACACCGCCTCGCTCGCATTTCCGACTTCGGTGGATGTGTGCCACGGTGATGGTTTGATGGTAGGAAAACGCCGCCGCGTGTCGTCACAGCGTTCTTTGACCGCAGGAGGACTATGTGACGTGAAGTTGAAAGTGGATCAACAGGCCGACGCGCTGTATCTCACTCTAAGCGAGTCACCCTCGAATTGTTCGGAGGAAGTCTCGCCCGGCATCATCGTAGACGATGACAATCACGACCGTGTCATTCGGATCGAGATGCTGTACCTGTCGAAACGCGCGCCACAGATTGAAATCCGGCGATTATTGTTTGAATCCGTGCTGGCAGCCCCCTGAGACGTACGTCGAGCGCGCTTCAGCGTGGGCGGGGCGGCGTCGTCTTACGCCGTTGGCGGCTCGTCGTCGCGGATGACCAGCTTGCCGGCGTCGCTCCACAGACGCTCCAACCCGTAAAAATCACGCTGCTCCGGCGTGAAGACATGCACAATAAAATCCCCGTAGTCCATCAGCACCCACTCCCCTTCGGCGTACCCCTCAATGTGACGCGGGTACGTGTCAAGCATACCCAACTGCTTTTCAACCTCGTCGGCCAGCGCCTGTACGTGCCGTGACGACGTACCCGTCGCAATCACAAAGTAGTCCGCAAAGGAAGTCAGTTGGCTGATGTCAAGGACAACCGGCGCGACGCTTTTTTTCTCCTGCAAGGCATGAATCGCCTTCCATACGCGACGGTCTTCAATGTTGGGCGGGGCAGGGATGACCGACGTTGTGCACGTCGGTGAAGAAGACAGGCTCTCGTTGGTCATCGAGTGTGATGTCCGTTTGAATAGAGTCCGTAGACGTGAATATACCGCTCAACCAGCGGCGGGACGAAGCGGGCAATGGAGCGGCCTTCACTGACCGCCTGTCGGATATCGGTCGCCGATACGTCAAGCGCGAACAAGTCCGTCAGAAAGACATGCATGCCGGCGTCAAGGTTATTGGTGACGGCGCGCTGGCTGGCCCATCCGCCGCGCAGGTCAACAACCCGACCGGCGCCATACTGTTCCGCCAGCGTCGCAAGGTCGCCGACTTCGTACTTCGGGCGCGTCATCACGATGAGGTGGCAACTGTCCAGCAGCGTTTCGTACCGCTCCCACTTGGGCAAGTTCACAAAGGAATCCGCACCCATCATAAAAAACAGGTGGGCATCGGGACCGTACGTCTTGCGCAGCGTCGCAACAGTGTCGGCTGTATAAGGCCGCTCCGGAGCGAAGATTTCCACCATGGAAACCTTGGCGATGTCCATCTGAAGCGTCGCCAGCACCGTCATCGCATAGCGGTGGTAGGCCGAAGTTACACGGTCAAAATCTTTGTGCGGCGGGCTGTAGGTCGGAATAAACAACAACTCGTCAAAGTTGAAAATTGCGGCCAAACTTTCCGCCAGCCGCAAATGTCCGTAGTGAATCGGATCAAACGTGCCGCCCAACAAGCCGATCCGCCGCCGCGAAGCCAACGCCGTCGTCGGTTCGGCCGTCGGCGGCGTGTTTTCCACGCTAAGCTTTTGGGTGCGCTCGGTCATAGACTTCCATCAAACGGTCAGTTGAAACGTGCAGGTACTGCTGGGTGGTTGTCAACCGCGCATGGCCAAGCAATTCCTGAATGGCACGCAGGTCAGCGCCCGCGTTGAGCAGGTGCGTGGCGAACGAATGGCGTAAGCTGTGGGGGCTGATGTGGTGCAGGTCGCTGCACTGGCGGATGTACTTGTCAATCAGACGGCCGACCGAGCGCGTCGTCAGCCGCGTGCCTTGGTAGTTGAAAAATACGCAGTTCGGTTCACGCTTATCCTCTGGGGCGTGCGCGAGAAGCTGCCCCCGAACGCCAAGATAGAGTTCTAACGCCATACGTGCGTGGTTCCCAAATGGCACAATCCGTTCCTTGCGACCCTTGCCCCGCACCCGGACGCACTGGTTCTTGAAATCAATGTCTTCAAGGTTCATCCCGACCAGCTCCGAAACGCGCACGCCGGTAGCATAGAGCATTTCCAAAATCGCCCGGTCGCGTTTGCCCAGTACAGTGTCAAGGTCGGGCATTTCAACGAACCGCATGGCTTCCTCGACCGTCAGGTAATTGGGCAGTTTTTTCTCCAGACGCGGTGACGCCACCAGTTGCGCCGGATTGAGTTCAAGCACGCCTTCGCGGCACAGATAGCGGAAGAAGGCGCGAAGCGTCGCCAGCTTGCGAGCGATGGAAGTTTTCTTTTTCTTCTGGTCGTAAAGCGACGCCAAGTACTCCCGAATCGTGATGTTGTCAATCTCATGCACGCTGACGGTGCGGCGGACGCCCTGCGCATTCGGTGGACACAAAAAATCGTGGAACTGCTCTAGATCGCCAATATAACACCGTAGGGTGTGCGCGGAGGCGTTTCGCTCGTACATCAGAAATTTTTTGAAATCCTCGATGTAGTCAGCCAGCGTGGGCGCATCCGACATGCTGGATTCGACCCCTACCATTTGGTTTGGAGAATCGTTCCGAATATTGTGCGTAACCGGTGCGCCGCCTGCAACGGCAGACGGTCGCTCCGGTTGGGACGACCGCCGCCCTCAGTGGTCACGCCAACTCTTCAGACGAAGGCTTTGCCAAAAGCGCGCCTTGCCGCTTGCCTTGTCAAAATCGAGCCTTTCAGACACGCTCCCCATCACAAGAAGCACGCTTTCGGCTATGATGGACGCCCTCTTCAAACTCCCTACCGGTGTGACCTACATCCTCGGACCGGAAGTGCGTCGCCGCCGGGCGATTGAGCGGATTGTCTTTGAGACGTTTCACGGCTGGTCATATGAAGAAATCATCCTGCCGGTCTATGATGCTTATGCCCTGTTCGCCCATAGCGCCGGCGCTCGGCCGGCGGAGGCGACGTACTGCTTCACTGATGTCGAAGGCGAGTTGTTGGCGCTGCGCCCAGATTTGACTTCACTGGTGGCGCGTACCGTCGCCACACGCTGTCAAGACTGGCCGCGCCCCATTCGGTTGTGCTACGTCGGTGAAGTCTTCCGCAACACTCATGCCGCCCGTCGCGTCACAGAGGCGAGTTGGCAGTTGGGCGCGGAACTGTTTGGCAATGACCGCTTGGAAGCCGACGTAGAAGTCCTTCTTGTTGCCCTTGAGGCGCTGGAACGGTTGGGACTCGCAACGGTGCAGGTATCGCTCGGCCACGCCGGCTTGCTGGCCGGCGTCGCGGAGGAACTGGCCCTTTCGCCGGCGCAAGCCAACGAACTCCGTGAGTTTGTGGAACGGCGGCAAGCAGCCGCGCTAGAGCGGTGGCTGCGCGATCGGGGGGCGTCCACGCTATGGCGCGACATACTGACCACTCATGGGCAGACGGCGGCGCTCCGCTGGATTCGGACACAAACCGCCAACGCCCAGATTCGGGCGGCGCTTGACGACTTGGAGCATGTTTTCGATGTGGCGGCGGCGCTTGGCGTCGCCGACCGATTGACGTTTGACGCCGCCGACGTGAGCCGCCTTGGCTACTACACGGGGATGACGTTCCACCTCTACGTCCCCGGCAGCGGCGTCGCTTTGGGGAGCGGCGGCCGCTACGACGCCCTGACCCGCTTGTTCGGCGCAGCCGAGCCGGCCGTCGGCTTTCAACTTTCGCTTGACCACCTCGTGCGCGCCGCCGACAAGCTTGTCCTTTCGCTCCCGCCCGCCATCCGGCTTGAAGCCGACGGGGACGACCTCACGGCGGCGTTTCAGCAGGCCCGTCAGTGTCGGCGGGCCGGTGAACGGGTTGAAATTCACACGGCGCGACATTCTTTTCCGCCCGCCGGTTAGGACGCTTTCACGTTTCTTTTCTTGAGTTTACGGGGAATTTCGGCGTTTCTCCTAACGCATTGCGTTATTTTTCGCTTGACTGTTTTTGACGCATTGCGTTACCTTGGCGTCAGCGTCAGCTTACGCTCGATTTCAACTTTTTCAACGCTATCAGGGTGGACGGAGCGACATGGCACGTATTATCAAACGTTACGCCAACCGCAAACTCTATGATGTCACCGCACGGCGATACGTGAAGCTGGATGAGTTAGCCGACCTCATTCAGTCTGGTGAAGAGGTGCAAGTCATTGACAAGGAAACCGGCGGAGACATCACGGAAGCGACGCTTTCCAAGATTGCGGCGGCGACGGTGCGCCGACCAGCGGAGCCGATTTCGCGCAACGCGCTGGTGTCTTTCATTCGGCAGCCAAGCGATCTGTTCTTCGGCTACATGCGCCGAACGGTTTCAGCCGGCTTAGACACCGTGCAGCACCTTGACCGCCAATTTGAGCGGCTCGGAGCGATGCTTCGGGATGCTCTCCGTCCCGGCACGAAGGATCCAAGCAGCGCTGATGAACTGGCTCCCGCGCTCCGGTCCGTGATTGAAACATTTGTCGCCCAGTGTGTGAAGGAACAGTTGGCGGCGCGTGGCGTTCCGTCAGCGACAGAGTTCAACCGCCTTCAGCGGCGGGTAGCTGAGCTTGAAAAGCGACTTGGAAAACTGACTGGCTCAGCGACAGGAAAGACGACCACTGCTGCACTTGAGACCGAGCTTGAGTCTGAAACAACGCCCGAAGCAGTCAATGGTAGTCAAAGCGTCTCTCGAAAACGGGCGCGTCCAGCGCGTTCATAACGCAATTTCGCCACTTATAATCTCATACCAAGGAGCGCACTTATTATGGCAACGACGAAGACGACAAAGAAAACCACCCGCAAATCAACCTCAACCGCGTCCCCCAAGGCGCGCTCCAAAGCGGCGCAACGCCTTTCTACTCAGCCAGCTTCACGCCCACCGTTTGAAGTCATTGCGGAGGCGGTCCTTAGAGGCGTTAGGCTCGGTATTGGGACGACACTGGTTGTCCGCGACAACATCCAGAAGTTTTTCGCCGACGCTGAAGCGCGTGGCAACGCCATCGAACTGACTGCGCCGCAGCTTCCGACGTTCTCCCTCCCAAAGCTGCCCGGTTTCGGCTTGCCCACCGCCAAAGATATTGAACGGCAAGTCGGCAAGCTTAGTGAGGCGTCGCTCAACCAGATCAAGCCCATCGCGGAACGGCTTCAAAAGTTCTTCGACGCTCTTGCGCGCCGGCTGGCCGACACAGCGACTTCCAAATCGAAGAAGGCGGTTCTTGACCGGGAAGCGCTTCGGGAGGAGGTACTCAACGTCGTCGCTTCGCTGGACTTGGCGAATGGGTCGGATATCAAGCGCATTCTCAACCAAGTTGAAAAAATGTCGCGCAAGCTCGATAGGGAAGCCAAAGCTGCGGCCCGCCGAAAGGTCGAGCCGGTGAGCGAACCAGCAGCGACGCCGGCTACGGCATAAGACCAACTTCCGACAGGGAAGCTCTCTTGAACGCGCCTTCGCTGGCGCGTTTTTTCTTGCGACGGCTGTTTGTGTGATCAGAGATAGGCGCTTGTCTGCGGCTGTACGCTATGCCTCCCCCGGAGTCAAGCGCCGCCCTTGCAGCGTTCGTAGCACCGTTAGGCACAGGAAGCGGAAACGGCTACGCCATTGGTCGTGAAGGCTGGATTGATAAAGATGCGACGCCACAAAGAAGCCTAGTTTTGCGCCAAATGAACGCCGTGGCCGGTTGTAGCGGCGCATCGCCTGATCAAACAGCCGTTGGTTGACACCCAACCATTGGCGCTGCCTTGCCGTAAGTCGGGACAGCAACGGCGTTTCCACACCGAGCCTCTCGCGCAGCAATGCGCATGTGAACACAACCGATGTCGTCACACGCCACGCCTGTGCGCGCCAAAGCAGGGTGTCCCAATCGAATGCAGGATGTTTACCAAGCAGCAGCTTGAGGTCAAACAACCAGGCCAGTCGTGCAAAGCTATGCGCGGCGGCGTGGATGCAGAGGAACAAAAATTCGTCTTCTGGCGACAGGACATGGACGATGCGACCGCGTCGGGTGCGATACGGCACAGCGCGCGCCAGGAAGTCATCGGAATGCAGCGTGACGCCAAAGCGACGAAATAGATGAAAGTGCAGTTCCAGCGGCGGCGAGACGCCGTCCAGCACCACATTGTGGTCGCCGGCCAAGGCGTAGGCCAGCTTTGTCTCGTCGGTGTGATAGCCCAGCGCCGCCAGCGCCGTTAGCGCCGGGCGGACGTGGTCATAGGCGATCAGTACATCCAGATCACTAGAAAACCGGAAACCGTCCGCGCCGTACAATCGCTCGCCGAGGAGCGGTCCCTTGAGCACAACGGATGGAATGCCAGCCGCCGTCAAGGCGTCCAGAACCCGGTCGAGCTGGACAGTGACTTGAAGCGTCCAGGCGGCCTTAGCAGTCTGGAGTCGCCGGAAACGGCTGACAACTGCTTCCGGCAGGCAGACACCGGAGCGGATGAGCCGCCGGAACAGATAATCCTCCAACCCATGGTCAACAGCGCTTTCTAGTAATGCCGCCCAATCATTAACTTCGGCTGCGCCAGCGGCTAGCGCGGCTTCATTTTCTGGCAGACAAGCCATGAGCCGCTCCAGTCGGCGTTCGGCAGCAACGCCGTTGTCTCGGTGCGGCATGATGTCCGGGTAGCGCGTCGGCATAAGCCCCCGTCAATCCGCCGGTTCAACCGCAAGTCATTTCAGCCGGCTTTTGTTCAAGCGCGTTCAATCAGCGCAGCTTTTTCAAGCTGTGTAAGCAATCGTCGCGTGCTGGCGGCCAACCGTTCAGTGTCGGCGTCATATTCGGCGGCCAGTGCAGACACAATGTCGGCTTCTGTTTTGCCTTGGGCAAGGTGCTTCCAAATGAACGCGCCCGTGCTGTTGAGCGTGAAATATCGTTTCGTATCAAGATGCAGCAGCACCATACTGTCTTCAACTTCCGTCGAGACCACCGACGGATGCGGCCGAAAGCTCGTCATATGTACACACTCGCCAAAGGTGTTCGCTTCACCCGTCCGATTTGCACGAGCGCAGGCTTTTGCCACGCGGTTTTGTCAAACGCCGTGATGCAAAAGTGACATGGAAATTCAGCGTCTGGGTGGCCGGCCGCCAGCGCGGTGTTGCGGCGCTCACGCTGCATCAATGCCAACTGGTGGACGCGCTCGCAAGCCTCCCGAAAGGAAGTCGTCCGCATATCGGCCACAATGTCCCCTTCACCCACGGCGTTGCGGTAGTCCGAGAGCGTACAACACAGCGTAAGTCGTCCGCGACAATCAAGGTTGACAGTCTCGCCGGAAAGCGACACGCAGGGCGTTCCCGGCGCGGGGGCGGAACTACCTGCTGCAAACTGAACTCGAATCTTGAGGATGGCATCCACCGCCAGTGCCTCCCGCTCAGCAGCGCGGCGCTCGTCTGGCGTCAGGGACAGCTTCCGGTCATACTCCTCCGACGTTGGGAGCATGTGCATAAACTGAACAACATCTGCACCCAGTCGCGCGCCTAAGACAGCCATGCGCTCAATGGCGGCGACGCTGCGCCGGGTGACGACCATATTGACGCCGAAGGGAAAACCGTAGAAGCGACATAACGCCATCGCCGCCATAATCTTGCGGAACGAGCCTTTGCCACGTACAGCGTCGTGCGCTTCTTCGGTCGGGCCGTCCATGCTGAAGAACACCCGGAAAAGCGCATTTTTCGTTTCGGCTAGCACTGGCGCAATCTTTGGAAAGTGCCAGCCATTGGTGACAAGTGAATAGGAAAACCCCAACTCGGCTGTTCGGCGGATGACATCCCGAAAACGCGGGTGCAAGGTCACTTCGCCGCCTGTGTATGTCACGGCCGTCACGCCATAGTCGCGCGCCTGTACTAAAACATCACTGAGCAGATCAAAGTCTAGATGCACGGCCTCCGCCACGCGCAGGCAGTAGTCGCAATCGAGATTACATAAGTTGGTGAGTCCAACCGTTAGGCGCTTGACCGGCAGGATGGCGGAAGCAGACAAGTCAGCCATAGGCGCGGTGTAACTGAGTGAGCCGGGCGGCGTCAAGATGCGTCGCCAGCGCGGATGGGCAGCGCAGGAGGTCGCGTCCTGCAAGTAGGGTAAAGCTATAGCACGACTCAGCTAACCGGCGGTATGTCGCCAGGTGCGCCGCCGCCGTTTCGCGGTCGAGCGCCAACCACGGCGTGGTGTTCATCAGGCAGGCCAGAGCGTTGGTGGTTGGAAGCGGCAAAACCTGCGTCTCTTCGGCGTCGTGCAGCTGGCAGAAGAACAAAAACTTCGGTTTCGCCATCGGTTCATACCGGTCGGGCCAGACAGCATGCGGGTTGACCACCCACTTTTCGGCGTGTTGCAGGCGTGGCTCGGCATGCTGTCGTAGATACGGAAACCGTTGGAGGCCGTCCGTCGTCACTGAAAACAGTGTCCGCGCGGCGCGCGCGTAAACCACAGCGTCTTCGCCGTCGGCAGGGATTTGCTTGGTAAGCAGGGCATCGTCGGAAACATACCGCCAGCCGGCGTCGAGCAGCCCAAGAATGGCGCTCGTTTTCCCACTGCCGGACGGCCCAAGAAAGACGTAGCCTTGCCCCTCGTAAACGCACGCACCGCCGTGCAACTCAAACCAGCCTATGCGTCGCAGCAGGAACAGCAAAACAAGACGCAAGTACGAATAGCAGGCGTACGATACGGAAAGGTCGCCGTCTTCAGGAAGCGCGAGCGGTATCACTTGGCGGCGCGCGACATCAATGGCAACCTGCCACGCACCGTAAGCAAAGAACAGCCAATCATCCCGACGACGAACCGTTAGCCCTTTCCACTCCAGCCACGGCTCAGCCAAGCGAGAAGGGAGCGCCGGCCGGCGCTCCACAAGAACAATGTCAGCCGCCTCCGGGACGACCTCGGGTAAGCCAAGATAATGACAGATTTGTATGAGTAAGCCAAGCCGGTCGGTTTTGCGCTCTAGGGCCCCGAAGGAAAGGTTGACGCCGACAACCATTCAGCGTGACTTCAACGTGGAACAAGTCAGGCTGGCGACGTGTCGTCCTCCGCCCCAAAAGACACCTGCCATTTACTATGGAGCAATGAAACTGGATGTGAAGGCTTCCAAAACGCGCAGCCCTTGGATTTGCTTTTCCAGTTGGTCGAATTCCTTAAGTTCAGGTTCGACGAAAACTTTCTTGGTTGCCGCTGTGTTGGCTGTAACAACGTTGTTTTCCGATGTCCTCATGAGGTGCTCCTTTGCATTTTAGAATTGCGAGTTATGGTTTTTGGAAAGCCTTTGGCGTTCGGTGGCGCAACAGTACCCGAAAACGACGGTACGGGTCAGTCGCTTCCAGCAACGGACACCCATTTGCCTCAATCCAGCAGTGTAGAGCAGGGCGTCTGCTTTCGTCGAGTGAACCGGCGCCAAGCACGAATTCCACATCCGTTCGCCGCCGCAAGACGGCGTAAATCACCAGTGAACGCAACAAACATTCACCAACACCCAGACGAGGCAGGCGACGCACCACCGCGTCGGCCGTTTGCGCAACCGACTCCGGCAAAAGTGGCGCAGCCTCGCTGCCTAGGTCGCTACACCGTTGCTTATCCACGTAGCCCAGTACTCCCAGCAACGTTCCCCACCGCAAACGCGGCCACAACCAACAAGCCCAAAAGAAACACCGCACAGCGACAGTCAGGCGATGGCGACGCAACACGCACAGGCGAAGCCGCTGAGGCCGAATCCCTCAAGCGCACCCAGGACGGGACAGACGAAGATTCAAGTGAGATACATTGCCCAAACCATACAAAACCCAACCAACTAGCACAAGCTGTTTTCTTTCAATGTCCCCCAGGCGTCGGATTAGTCACCGCTCATTCCGGGCGCTCCAGGGGAGGAATGATGGCACAGTAGTCCCGCTCAAAGCGGGCCACATAGTCCTGCAACAATGCCGTCACCCGCTCATGGCTGGTCGAGCGAACGACCAACCCAATGTGATACCGCTTCTTGACGCGATAGACGATCTCCGGGTCAGTGAACGGTGAGGTGTCCGGGTACTCCTGCCGCGCCAGACACAGTGCCACCCCGCCGTACTCTTGGCGCGTCGGCGGCAACACGTAAGGAACTTCACCACGTCCCAGCTCGATTTTGGCCCATTCGGCCCAAATGTTGACGCCGCTCGCTGCTTCCAGCGCCTCCGCAATGTACGCACCGCCAACCCGCGCCGCAATTTCCAAAAAGTAAAACTCGCCGCTCTCAGCGCTTTTGATGAACTCGGCATGTGTAGCACCGCGCCGCATTTTCAAGCCCGTAATCAGCTTCCGGTTGATGTCGAGCAGAGCCGCACGATCCGGCGAGTCATACGGCAAGGTTTGGGTTGTAAAGACGCCGCCGTCGTGCGCGACGCTCATCGGCGGCCGCCCATACCGATTCACGCCGGCAAAGATGACCTCGCCGTTTTCGACTAGGGAGTCCACATGGTACACGTCGCCGGGGATGAATCGCTCTAACACATAGTTGCTGGAGCGTTCGCTGAGACGATCGCGAGCATCAAGGTAGTCAATTGTCTGCCACACCTGCTCGCTGTCATACAGTTTTTTGATGCCAATCGCCGACACGTCCGTACGTGGCTTCATCACCCATGGCGGCGGGACGCGCTTCATGTACTCGTCCAAATCCTGATAGTTGAGGACGTGTACAAACTCTGGGACGCGCACACCAGCCTGTTCGGCCTCAATGCGCATGGCGAGCTTGTCACGGAAGTGCCGCGCCGTCGTGCTGCCCATGCCCGGTAGCCGCAGGTGCTCACGAATAAGCGCCGCCGTCAGTACGTCGAATTCCTCCAGCGCCACTACGGTATGTAGTTTGCGCGGCCGCGCCAACTGCGCCACCGTGTAGACGAATAGCTCCGGTGTGGCGTCGTTCGGTAGCGGAATAAACTCATCAAGGCTTTCAAACGGCCAGTCTTCGTGCCGAAATTTCTCCTTCGTCACAAGCACGACACGGCATCCTTGCCGTTTGACTTCACGGAGGAACTCGACGCCTTTGAAATAACTCGCCAGACAGACAACGGTTCGTTCAGCGTTGGTCATAATCCGCTCACAAACCTGAAAGCAACAGGGATGTTGAAATTTCAGCAACCATAGCCTGCTTGTCGGCGAGGTGCAAACATTCCCTGACGCCGGTTCACCCCACCGCATTTCGGTAGCGGCGCTGCGCCAGTTACGACACAGATACGTCCCACCCCAAACCCTAATGACCACCAACACAGCGACAGTGAGGAAGCCGGCCATCACCCAACTGTCGGCAAGTCCATTTGCATGCTGGGCATTGCCGCCCAGATAGACCACTTCATAGACATGTGCGCCAACGAGCTTGCTGAAAGACTTCCGTCAGTGTTGTTGTAAATCCATATGAAGAGTACGGACGCCAAAGCAACGACGATCAGAAGCGCTAAGAAAAACAACCGGCTTGTTTGTCATAAACTTGCCCGGAATGAAGACAGCCGGCAGGTGTCACAACCACCAGAAAAATCCCAAAATCATGCTGGCGGTCAAAGCGCTGAAACGAACCTGCAAGCGCAGCAAGGCATAACCCCGCCAGCCAGACGCCTCCTGAAGCAGGCCAGCGTGAAAAAGATGACCACAAAAGCCACTGCAGCATACGGTTAGGTTCAAGAACGCCGAGCTTTCAACCGGCCTGATCTCCATCAGCATGGCAGCCCGGATGGGGATGCCAAAGGGAACAATCGGCAGCAACAAAGCGACCAGCAGCCATCTTTTCCGAAAGCGGAAGTCAAACCCTGTTTCCGAAGCGCGAAAACCCCGCGCCGCCCCTGCCGGAGAAACGTCAATAGAGACGCGGCGAAAAACGGCCCGAAAGCAGCTGGGTCGAGAGAACCCGTCAGAAACTTGACCCACACGGAGACAATGCCGCGTCGCCACCGGCCGTCAGCACACCGGAATCCACAACGCCCAAGTAAAACCGTAGGCAACGGCAAAGAACCACCACCTGTCCCAGCCGTCATCAACTTTGGTGGCTATCCGCTCGGCCTCAAAAGGCGGCGCGCCGTGCCTGGAATAAGCAAGCTCAAAAAGCGGTTTTATCCCCTGCGCAAACCGCTTTCTCAAGGCTCATCCGGCGGGTAGGGTTCGACGCGAATCGCACCGCGCCCTGTCGCCAGCCGAAGCTCTGCGCCACCGACCCCGAATCGCCCCCGCGTCTGAAGGCCATATGGCGTGTCCGACGGCGTCTCCGGGCCGCGATCCAGGGGATAGCGAATATCCAGCGGCGTACTCGCCGCCAGCGCCACCTCCGCCGCAAAGCCGCGCGGGACGCTCAGTAGGATGTCGCCCGTCCCAACGCGCAAATCCAAGCCTGATCCCCGCCAGCTTCGGCCGTTGAGTTCAACCCGCGCGTTACCCGTCGCCAGTCGGCCAACCACCGTGCCGGCCACGCCGTTCAGCAGAACACGCCCACGTTGTACCGCAAACACAATCCCGCCATAGACGCCCGACACCGTCAACTCGCCGTCAAAGACCGTAATTTCCAAATCCGTGTACTCTGGCACGCTCAGCGTGTAGTCGATCCGGTAGGGCAGCCGCAGCAGGGGACTAGGCAACCCCTCCGCAACGGCGCGACGTTCCTTCCGCGATAAGTTCTTGACCGCCGGCCCAATAGACATCAGATGTAGGCGCGCATCACGGGCGTCAAGTTGGAAGCCGATGCGTTCCGCTAGGGCTGCAACGTCGTCCGCCGACGCGCCTTCCACTCGAATCCTAGCCTGAATGCTCAACTCCGACCGCTTCCTGCCGACAACCGTCAAACTGCCAGTCGGTGGCGTGGTGACCTTAAGCGCGCGCCCGTACTCAAAACGGATTCTTTGCTCGCGAACATACTCCCGAAAAAAACCGCCGCTGTCCGTCCGCCCTTCGGCTATCAGCGTGGCCGCTGCCGGTGGAATGGTCGGCGTTGGGGACGGCTGCTGCCCTGACGCTGCAACAAGCGCCAACCACAAGCCAAACGCGGTCACGCCACCAATCACCCAAAGCCGGTGGTTTATCATGCAGCAGTCTCCGTCGAACGGGTCGGCAGAAGCGCCACGAACGCCTCAAATAAATAGGCTGCGTCATGCGGCCCCGGCGCAGCCTCCGGGTGATACTGGACGCAAAACACCGGCAAGTGACGATGCCGGAAGCCTTCGAGCGTCCCGTCGTTGAGGTTGATATGCGTCACTTCGAGATCGTCCGGCAGGCTGTCGGCGTCCACGGCAAAACCATGGTTCTGCGAGGTGATTTCAACCCGCCCTGTCGCCAGATGCTTGACCGGATGGTTTGCACCGCGATGGCCATACTTGAGTTTGAAGGTGCGACCCCCAAAAGCAAGGGCCAAAATCTGATGCCCCAAACAGATACCGAAGGTTGGGAGAACTTCAGCTAGGCGGCGCACCTCGCGGGCAATGTCGGTTAGCGGCTCTGGGTCGCCAGGACCGTTGGAAAGAAACAGGCCGTCCGGTCGAAGACGGAGCACCTCTTCAGCCGTCGTCGTCGCCGGAACGACCGTCACCTGACAGCCGAGGGCGGAAAGGCGACGAAGGATGTTGAACTTGACGCCGAAATCAAAAGCGACGACACGCCACGGCGGATTGACGCGCGCGCCTTCTGCGGCGTCGGAAGCCCATGTGTACGCTGCCGCACAGGTTACGGTTTTCGCCAACGCGGCACCGACCATACTCGGCGCGGCGGCGGCCTTCGCTGCCAGTCGTTGTCCATCGCGCTCGATGGTGGAAATGATACCGCGCATAGCGCCGCGTTCGCGGATGTGCCGCACCAGCGCCCGCGTATCAATGTCCTCAATTCCGACAATCCCGTGCCGCTTCAAGTAGTCGCCAAGGGCTTCCGTCGCACGCCAATTGCTTGCCGTCGCCGACAATTCACGGACGATAAAGCCCGCAACAAACGGCCGACGCGATTCGACATCCTCTGCATTGACGCCGTAGTTGCCAATGTGCGGGTAGGTCATCGTTACTAGTTGTCCCGCATAGGATGGATCAGTAAGCACTTCCTGATAGCCGGTCATCGCCGTGTTGAAGACCACCTCGCCGGTCGCCTCGCCGGCTGCGCCAATACTTCTGCCGTGAAACAAGCGCCCGTCTTCGAGCGCAAGAATAGCCTCCATGTCACTTTGTCTCCGCTTCCGAGACAATCTTGGCGTTTAGACGTGCCGCCGCCGCAGTAGGCGGCGAGTCTAGCACGTCGGCGTCCGTCGCTGCGCCTTGTCGCCGGCGTCCCCTCTGCTGGGTTTCCCAATGGTTCAGTAGAGCGTCTAGTTCAGCTTGTAGTTGCGCGGTTGCTGCTGCGATGTCGGCGTCGGTTGCGCCGCGCCGCACCCAAATCGGCCGGCCATAAAACACCCGTCCGACGGTGAACGGCTTTGGGACGCGAAAGCGATCCCATGTCTTCAGCGTCCAGTACCGCTCAGTCACAATGCACACCGGCTGAATGGGCGCGCCGCTCAGACTGGCCAGCATCGCTGCGCCGTCTTTGGCGCGGTAGCGCGGCCCTTTCGGGCCGTCAATCGTAAAGGCCGCATCCGCGCCGCGCCGAATCGCCTTCACCATCGCCTTGAGCGCCCCAACGCTGCCGCGCGTTGCCGAACCCCGCGCCACACCAAAGCCGAATCGCCGAATGACTTCGGCGATGATGTCGCCGTCCCGACTCAGCGAGGTCATGACAACAATGCCCCGGCGCTGAAAAAACAGCGTCGCCGCCAGAATCTGGTTGTGCCAGAAGGTGTAAATGATTGGCGTCGTCGTCGGCAGATGGCCGTGCAATGGGTCGGGCAGATCGCGCAAGTTGGAGGCATCCAAGCGCACCGTCCAGCCAAGCACGCGTAGCACAAACGTCGCCAGCGTCGCCAGCCACCATGTCATGGCGTTTCGGTTGGGATAGTTTCCGGCGGCGGCTCAACCGCCAACAGGTTCTGCTTGCTTTCGGACAGCGGGTTTGTCTTCGGCGCGAGCGGCCCGCTATGACGTTCCATCCGCAGCCGAATCGAGCGCGCATGGCCGTCCAGCCCTTCGGCGTCGGCTAGACAGGCAATCATATCGGCCGTTTTGACCAGTCGCTCCATTGTGTAACGAATGACGTTTGTACGACGGACAAAATCATAAACGCCCAGTGGTGAGAAAAAGCGCGCCGTGCCGCCCGTCGGTAAAACGTGACTTGGCCCAGCGAAGTAGTCGCCGACCGCCTCCGCCGAAGCCGTTCCAATGAAAATCGCGCCGGCGAAGGTGATGTCTTCGGCGAGACGTTCTGGTTCGGCCGTCATGACTTCGACATGCTCCGGCGCAATTTGATTGACAAGCCGAACCGCTTCCGCCGGCGACGACACAAGGAAGATCGCACCGAAACGGTCAAGCGCCTGCGTCACCACATCGCGCCGGGACAGCGTCGCCGACTGGTAGGCAAGCTGTTCGGCCACTGCGCCTGCAAGGGCTTCACTGGTCGTAATGCAAATCGCGGCCGCCAGTTCGTCATGCTCGGCCTGCGCTAGCATGTCAGCGGCCACTAGTACCGGATCGGCCGTGTCGTCGGCGATGACGACGACTTCGCTAGGACCGGCGATGGCGTCCACATCCACGACACCGTACACCTGCCGCTTGGCTTCCGTGACATAGCGATTGCCGGGGCCGACGATCTTCGCCACACGCGGAATGCTTTCCGTCCCGTAGGCCAGCGCCGCAATCGCCTGCGCTCCACCGACGGTATAGACCTCCGCCACGCCCGCCTCGACCAGCGCCGCCGCCAGCACGGGCTGTGTCAAAAACGCCTTAGCCGGCGTCACGGCGACCAGCCGGGGGACGCCCGCCACCTGCGCCGGAATAGCCGTCATCAGCACCGTCGAAGGATAGGCCGCCTGTCCGCCGGGAACATACAGCCCGACAGCCTCCAGCGGTTGGACGCGGTGGGTGAG
This sequence comes from Chloracidobacterium sp., assembly GCA_025057975.1. NCBI lineage: Bacteria > Pseudomonadati > Acidobacteriota > Blastocatellia > Chloracidobacteriales > Chloracidobacteriaceae > Chloracidobacterium > Chloracidobacterium sp. The sequence continues at coordinate 275,090 of JANWUV010000002.1, read as the reverse complement.
CCGCACGCCGTCCGGCTGTTCCATGACGCGCGTGTACTCGCGCTGGAGTTCGTGGAAACGCCGAATGTTGCTGGCGGCCGTCCCCAGGGCGGCGCGAACCTCGTCCGGTACCTGCGCGGCCAGTTTTTCTAGCAAGGGCGGCTCAACCCGCACGTTCTGTGCGGAAAGCGATACGCCGTCGAACTGCTCCGTCAGAGCAAACAGCCCACGGTCGCCGTTGTCGCGGACCAGACGAATGATGTCGGCAACGGTACGGACAAAGTCCGGGTCGGCGACCGTTGCGTGGCGTTCGAGGATACGGTTTAGACGCGCCTGACCGGTGGCGTCATCCAGACGATAAATGTGCATATCATTACCCTACAGAACGAAGCTCCCCGGCAGCGTCCGTCGCCGCAACTTCTTCATCCGACTCGCGTCGCCGTCCGAAGACGTAGGCGATGCCGACGCTCAAAAAGTACAACGCCAGCATTGGTACGGCGAAAATCAACAGGTTGGGAATGTCGGCGGTGGGAGAAATCACGGCGGCTAAAACCAGAATGACCATCACGGCTAGCCGCCAGATGCGCAACAGGAAACCGGCCGTCACCAACCCCAACCGCGCCAGTGCAAAAACAATGGTCGGCAGTTCAAAGACCAGCCCTAGCCCTAGTATGATGGTAATGATGAGATCGAAGTATTCGTTGACCTCAATCATCGGCTGAAAATCCTTCGCCGTGCTGAGCAAGAACAGGCAAGCCTGTGGGAAGGCGACGTAGTAGCCAAAAGCTGCGCCCACCAGGAAAAAGGCCGTTCCGAGGATGAGCACCGGGTAAATGTATGCGCGCTCGTGCCGATAAAGACCCGGTGCGACGAAGGCGTATAGCTGATAGAGCGCAAACGGAACAGAAAAGAAAATCGCCGCATAGAAAGCGACTTTGATGTAGAGGCTGAATGCCCCTTGGACGGTATGCACCACCAGCTGCCCCAGCGGGTCTGGGGCGGCGGCGAAGAGTTCATCTGCTGGTAATGGAAAGCCTTCCGGCACTACCCGCTGGTTGACGACGATAGTCTGGGCAGTTTCTAGTCGGCGCTTGCCCTGCGCGTTGCGTGTAATGCGCGCCGGGACGGTCGTTCCGGCGGGAATAGTCACGCCGTCAATGGCGACGCCCGCACCGAAGACGTACGCCACCTGCGCGCCGTCGGGCAGTTCCGCCAGACTAAGCAGCGGGGCGTTGCTTCTGATTTGCGCCAGCCGGGAAGCCCGTAGCGCATCGGCGACCGGCTTGGCCAAAAAACCATAAATGACGTCGGCGAAACCCCAGCACACGATAAAGGCGACGCCGACAAAGGCGACCACGTAGAATACACGCCGCCGTAGTTCATCCAGATGGTCAAGAAAGCCCATAGTTCCGGCTTCTTCGAGTTCATCCGGCGGTGCGGCAAGGGGAGCGTCCGGCTTGTCGGTCAGGAGGGGTTTCTCAGCCATTGTGCATACACCAAACACAGCGGTCGGGATGTTCGTACTTCAGCCCTCATAGCCGACGGTCTCAACGGAGGACGCCACAGGACGTTTTGTTTGGAGGGCGGACACCATTGCGGCGTCAGGTGACGGCGAACTGTTCGGCGGGGATGAAGGCCGCGGAGCGTCCGGCGCCATGAATCCACCTAGCGCGTCCGGTGCAGCGTCCGTCGCCTGCGGTCGCCAAGGCGTTCGGGGGAGAGTCCCTTCCGGGGTCGGCAATTCCGCTTCCACCGGCTTAGTTGGCGTCAGCTCAAGATCAACAGCGGCTGAGGACAGGGTTTTGGCAAGGCGCGCGCGTTCACTTTCGACTTCGGCCTCCCACGTTTGTTTGAACTCGTCCGCCGCCCGGCGTAACTGAGCCATGATTTCACCTAGACGGCGACCGATGTCAGGAAGTTGGCGGGGGCCGAAAATAAAGAAGCCAACAAGAAAGATGAAAATGAGTTCCGGCGTACCGATCCCAAACATGGCGTCCGTTTTTGCTCCGCGTCCGCGCTGTCGCGCGTTCCCATACTTTATCGGAGACAGCCGCCGAACGCACCTGTCGTCAGGCGGCGCGTTCCATGGGTGGATGAGTGGCGGCGTGGGCTGGTGGTTTGGTGGGCGGCGGCGCGCTGCATGCTTACTGAGCCGCTGCGCCACCGGTTGGACGGCTGGCTTGGCGGGCGACCTGCGCCGCGCCAATTGCTACGCCGACCGTCGCTGGCAGGATGCGGCAAACGGCGAAGGCGGACGGTACCGTGCGTCGTTCGACTTCTTCGCGCACCGGATCGAGTAGGACATTGCCAGCTGCGACCAGTTCACCGCCGATGACCAGCAACTCCGGGTTGAGTAGGTTGATAAGACGCGCCGCCGCGACGCCGAGGTGGACGCCGGCGCGAGCGATAATGACCTGCGCCAGTTCATCGCCAAGGCGCGCCATGTTGAGCAGGTCGTCCAGGCCAATCTCACGGTTGCGGGGAATACCCCGTCGGGACAGCGACGAGGTGCGGTCACGGTACATCCGGTCTTGTGCGCGCCGGATGAGACCGTCGCCGCCGATGCGCTCTTGAAGCGTGATGTCGCCGTCCACATCTATGGCGTCGTAGCCGATCATACCGGCGATGCCGGTAGCGCCACGCCAGAGTTGGCCGTTGTGCGTCATAGCGGCTGAGACTTCGTAGCCCGCCTCGATATAAACCACTGTTTGGCAGCCGCGCGCCACGCCACACATCTGCTCGCCGACCAAGGCGGCGACGGCGCGCGACACCAAGTGGGCGCTTCCTAGCGAACCGCAGGGGCGCAGTTCATCCAGCGTGACGGCCGACCAAAGCGTACGTGACTCGCACCGACCCGTCGCCTGATTGAGGCTGCCCGGCAGCGCGACGCCGACGCCGCCAAACAGTTCAGCGTTGGACTCCGTGGCCAGCAGTTCGGCGATGAGGGCGCGAACAGCGGCGACGGCCTCCGTTGGAGCGTGACCTGTCAACGCCCGCTGACGTTGTGTGATGACTTCCCCGCTGGCTTCGCAGACAACGCCGCGCAGGAGGGTCGCTGCGCACTCAATGCCAATAAACAAACGTTCATCCGGCGCGCTTGACATCAACGCCGCCTCCTTTCTCGCCGGCTCTCAGAGCGCTCGCGCCAATGCACGCGGCGTTCAGCATACCAACTGGCTGGTTTGGACGCCAACTTAGGTTGAAGCCAACCGTTTCGCTGTCCTGTCCTCTAAGCGAGCGGCGGAAAGATCGCAGCGTGGTAGTGTCAGTCGGCGACTAACAAAAAGCTGACCGAAAAAGCAACGACGACCATTTACGTATGGGGTCTGGAAACGTAAGCCAACCACCACTGGGAAACGATCACTTGTTCGAACAATGTTGAGGGGGATTGATGTACCCTACGGGATTTAGGATGATGTTTTAGGTGATCTATCCTACGCCTACTGTGTAGCGCCGCAGAGAAGGGCGTTTGTAAAGGCGCAGGAATCCCCTAGAAGCGGCGGCGGTTTTTGGGCGTCATAGGCAGCGACAAGCGTATATGACCACTAGCGACGACCAACTCGACCTTTTGATTGTCGGCGGCGGCCCTGCCGGCATTGCCGCAGCCTTGTGGGGAAAGCGATTGGGTTTGAACCCCCTGCTGCTTGAAGCCGCGCCGCAGCTGGGTGGACAACTACTCCGTAGCTACAACCGCTTTGTGGATTGTCCCGGCTTTTACGGCCTCGTCGGAGCTGACATCGCCGAGCGGCTGACGATCCACCTCATACGCGAAGGCGTTCACTTTGAAACCAACTCGCCCGTGACGCAGATTAACTGCGCCGCCAAAACCGTAACTATACGCGGTGAAACCAAGCTTTCCGGCCGTGCGCTTATCTTGGCGCTGGGCGTCCGTAAGCGGACGCTTGGCGTCCCCGGCGAGCAGGCGTTTGCCGGACGCGGCGTGAGCACTTCCGCCACCCGCGACAAGGAGAAGTATGTCGGGCGAGACGTTGTCATTGTCGGCGGCGGCGACGGCGCTTTTGAGGAGGCGTTGATGCTGGATGAAGCGGGGGCGCGTGTCACGCTAATCCACCGTTCGGCGACTTTTCGTGCGCGACCGCTCTATCGTGACCGCGTGTTGGGTCATCCGCGCATCCGTGTCATGACGCATGCCCGTTTGACGGCGATTGAAGGCGCAGCTCAAGTCGAGCGCGTTAGGATCGAACGCTTCCCCCCTGGCGAACAGCCGTACCAAATCACGCTGCCTGCAGCCGGCGTTTTTCTTGCGCTGGGCGTCACGGCCGGGACGGAACTGGTCGCCGGGCAGGTGGCATGTGATGCGGATGGGTACATTATCACCGACCGCCACGGCGCAACCTCTTGTCCCGGCGTCTGGGCCTGCGGCGATACGACCCGCCCACTGCTTTCAAGCCTATCTACGGCGTTCGGCGGCGGCGCCACCGTCGCCAAAGCGGCCTTTGATTGGCTAATGGCGCAAAAACAGTAGTCAACCCAAGAAGGCTTTGTTTATCGTAGCGCCGATTCCCTCCAAGTGTGCCCAATTTCGTTGCCTGCCGGGGCGACGGCTGATGCTGCTGTATGAAATCAACGCCCGACTTAATGGGCGACGCTTTGCTGAAATCACCGACGCCCAGCTCAGCGACTATGCCGCGCTCGGTTTTGATGCGCTGTGGCTGATGGGTGTCTGGGCGATTGGCCCGGAGGGCGTGGTAATGTCGAAGCGTTACGCGCCGGATTTTGTCGGTTCGCCCTACGCGATTAGCGATTACCAATTCAACCCGGAGCTTGGCGACGAAGCGGATTTCACCGCCTTGCGCGCGCGCGCCCACCGGCACGGCTTGCGGCTCATCCTCGACTTTATTCCCAATCACTTTGCCCGCGACACGCCGCTCATCCTGACGCACCCGGAATACTTCATGCACAGCAACCCGGAGTGGCGCGATGAGTACGATGAGGATTACTACTGGCATCCTTCGGGACGGCGGCTGGCGCACGGCAAGGACCCACACTTTGCCGGGTGGAACGACACCGTACAGCTTGATTACACGGTCGCCGGAACGCGCGCCTATATGCGTGACACGCTTGTACGGCTGGCGACGCTGTGCGACGGCGTCCGGTGCGATATGGCGATGTTGGTGCTGCGCGAGCAAATTCGCCGCCAGTGGTATCCACGCCTGCCACGCGAGCTTTTTGACCGCGTCATGCCGGGCGAATTCTGGGACGATGCGATTGCGGCCGCCAAGCGCGTCAATCCTGATTTTGTTCTCATCGCCGAGGCGTACTGGGACACCGAGATGTATCTACTTTCGCTAGGTTTTGATTACGCCTACGACAAGCGGCTGCTTGATTGTCTAACGGCGTCTGACGCGCCCTATGCCGTCGCCGAACGACTTCGTTTGGTATCGGAGCTGTTTCTCGAACGTACGGTGCACTTCGTCGAAAACCATGACGAAGAACGCGCGGCTGCACGTCTGTCGCCGCTTGCCAACCGACGGGCAGCTGCGCTGGTGTGCTTGCTGCCGGGCGTCCCGCTGATTCATCAAGGGCAAATGGAAGGCGTGACGGAAAAAATCCCTGTCCAGCGTGTTCGCCCGCTCAGGCGGCATGAGCCGGATCGGGAGCTTCAAGCGTACTTTGCGGACTTGCTGCGCGTTGCGCGTCGCCCGATCTTCCGAGAGGGCAGCTACAGCCGCGCCGAGTCGAACATCCCGCATGTTGTGAGCTTCTGGCGCGCTTACGGAACGGATATCGAACTGGTGTTGATTCCGATTGGCGCAGGGCCAGTGAGCCTCCCGGTCACACCCTACTTGACATTGCCGCCGCCAGCCTACCGTGTCGATCACCGTTCCGCACGGTTGCCGGGGATGCCGGAACGACCGCTGACCGTGGCGGTGTACGACGATTGCTGGCGGCTTGACCCAGAGGCACTGGCGGCGGGTTTTGAGCAACACCCGTTCCTGCGGGTTGTATTTGACGCGCAGACGTGACGACCGTGGACGCACGATTGACGACCCTACTGCCGCGGCTTCGTTGTTCGGTTTGCACAAGCGACGGCATGACCTTCCAAGGCCAAGGTCGCACAGGGACGTTCACCTGCCGTCAGTGCGGCGCGGCGTTTCCGCTCCGGGATGGGATCGCCGATTTTCTGCCGAACGGCCCGCCAGCGCTGACCTTTGCGCAGTTGACTGGTCAGTGGCAAACGACAGCTTTCGTGTACGAGCGTCTGTGGCGGACGCGCGCCCTGTCGCTATTGTCAGGTGAAGCTTTCCCGCCGGCGCGTGAAATCGGTTTGCTGTTAGACGCGCTCGAACCGACGTTCACCGAAGACGGTCTCTGGCTTGACGCGGCGTGCTCAACGGGGTACTACGGACGCCCTATCGCCAAGCGTCTCATCGAACTTGGACGGACGGCATCGCTGGTGGTCGGTATTGACCTCTCGCTGCGTATGCTCGAAGAAGCGCGCGCTTACGCCGTCCGAGAAGGCGTTGTAGAGGCTATGCTCTGGCTGCGCGCCGACATGGAAGCCGTACCACTGGGCGACGCCTCCGTTGCCGGTATTGCTTGCGGCGGTTCGCTTAACGAGTACCGCCATCCGCGCACAGTGCTGATGGAAGGGCGGCGCGTTCTGCGCCCCGGTGTCGGGCGCTACTTCGTCATGAACCAACTTGATCCGTCGCCGGTTGTCCGTGCGGCATTGTCGGCGTTAGGCGGGTTGACGTTTTTCACGCGCCAATCACTTGATGAGACATTCACGGCGGCCGGCTTGCGCAAGCTGACGGCGCAGGATTACGGGAAACTCGCCTTTACGGTACTCACCGTGTAAGGTGTTTCGTGGGGATAAGGGCGTCAGGTTTTGCGGCATGAAGCGCCGCCGCATGCCAAACGCAGGCTGTGACGTTGCTCGAAAAGCCGTTGCGTTGGCATGCGTTTGGCGTTAGAACGATCGCCAACCCGCTTCCCGGCATCAAGCCGTCGCCGCCTGTGCTTGAGCGACTACGACATCTTCTGGGATCGAGGCAAAAAACGCCTTCCAGTCGCTGACCGGCGCGGTGTCGTCCGAAACAATCTCAAGTGTCTTACCGAAGGCTGTTTCCGTCCAGAGCGCCTGCACGCAGACTTCAGCAACATCGGCGCGCGAAATCGAGCCGCTGGACAGCGCATCCGCCGGTGCAACCTTGATGCCCTTCTGAAACGGCGGCTGGTTAGTGAGGCCGCCCGGCCGCACAATCGTGTACCGCAGGCCCGACGCACGAACGGCCTTTTCGGCTTTGTCCTTCATTCTGAGGATGTCGCCGAAGGGTTTCATCATCAGGCTGAACGGATTTAGCGGTTGATTGATAAGCATTGAGGTGACAATCACAATCTGCTCCGCGCCGACACGCTTCATCGCGTTGAGAACGTTGACCGTCCCCCGGTTGTCCACGGCGTCCGCCCCGTCAGCGCCGAAGCCGAAAAAGCCAGCGATGCCCTTGCCCGTATTCGCAAAGCCAATCCGCGTCCCAACGCAGTTGACAACGGCGCGCACGCCCGTAAGAGCCTTCTCAAGGCTCGCCGGGTCGCGTACGTCGGCAACCGCCGTTTCAACGTTTTGTCCGGCGAAATCCGCCAGCTTGGCCTCCGAGCGCGCGACGGCGCGTGTCGCTACGCCATAGTGCAGCAAGCGCTTGACCACTTCCCGTCCCGTCCCACCGTTCGCGCCCAGAACGGCGACCACTCCATCGTACATCGGCATACATCCGCTCCTTACAAAAACCGGCATCGGGGGGAGACGCGGATTATTTCGGCCGGTTGAAACCGGCTACAACGCCTTATGCCGGAAATGTCGCTGCCTTATGCCGGAAATGTCGCTGCCGTCACGCCCCGGACAACAGCTTCCGCCACAACTTCGGCCGCCAGCGTCCCCAGACAGCCCACGTCGGTGGCGGCAGCCGCTACCGATGCGTCCGCGACGGAGACGGCAAACAGTGTGTCGCCGTCAAACGGCGTGTGGACGGGTGAAATTGTCCGCGCCAAACCGTCGTGCGCCATCTGCGCGATTTTGGTCAGTTCCGGCTTGGTCAGTGGGACGTTGACGGCGACGACGCCGATGGTCGTATTGCTCGCCGGCGGAAGCGGTGCAAAGCGCGTCAGGTCGCCGGCGCGAATCAGCGCCGTCAGATCGGCGAAACTTCCATCTTCCCGCCGTGCGCCTGCGACGATCTGCTGCGTACGCGGATGTCGAACATCGCCGACGGCGTTGACGGCGACCAGCGCCGCGACGCCGACGCCGCGCGGCAATCGCAGCGCAAAGCTCCCGACGCCGCCGCGCGACGCGCGCGCCATCCCCAACAGCTTACCGACGGTCGCGCCGGCTCCAACGCCGACCGCGCCTTCCGCTACGGGCGCATCCGTCGCGGCAAGGCACGCTTGATAACCGGCGTCGGCGTCGGGATAAACCGTCGGGTCGCCGGTGTGGAGGTCGAACAAAATCGCCGCCGGAACAATCGGGACGCGCGCCACGCCGGCATCAAAGCCGATCCCGCGCTCGCGCAGGTAACGCACGACGCCCGTAGCAGCGTCAAGGCCGAACGCGCTGCCGCCGGCCAGCACGATCGCATGAACCTGCGCGACGAGGTTGAGCGGGGCGAGCGCGTCGGTTTCGCGCGTACCGGGGGCGCCGCCCCGTACGTCCACGCCCGCAACGGCCGGTTGGTCGAAGATCACCACCGTACAGCCGGTCGGCCGCCGATGTTCGGTGAAGTGTCCGACGCGCAGGCCGGCGATGGCGGTCAAGGTTTGGTTTTCCATCCGTTGAGGCTCTCAACAAGGGCTTCACGCCAGTCGCGCAGCGTCGGCAGACCCAGCGCCGCATCGGCCGAGTGCGCCAGAACGCACGACATTGGGCGTTTCGCCGGGCGACGGAGTTCGGCTTCCGTTACGCCGACGAGTTCGGCTTGGGCGCGCGGGCCGAGCCGGTCGCGCGCCAGCGCGGCGAAATCGTACCAACTGCATGGTTCGCCGGCGCTGACCGCGTGAAACAGCCCGCCTACGCGGGCGTCCGCCAAACACCTCAGGTAAACCGCAACGTCGGCGGCGTAGCTGGGCAGAATCCGATTGTCGGTGATGCCTTTGACGACGCCCGGTCGCGTCAGCAGGTCGCCGATGACGCTGGCGAAGTTTTTGCCGCCGCGCCCAAACAGGCCGGCGACGCGCACCACGGCGAACGCCGGGGAGACTTCCTGTACGGCGCGTTCGCCGGCCAGTTTGGATTCCCCGTAAACCGAGATAGGGTTGGGCGCGTCCGTGGTTTGGTAGGGCGTGGTTTTTGTCCCGTCAAAAACATAATCCGTACTGATGTGGATGAAGTAGGCTCCAACCAGTTGAGCGGCCTGCGCCAAGTGACGCGGGCCGTCGGCGTTGTGGCGAAACGCGCTGGCGCGGTCGGTTTCACAGGCGTCCACGTTGGTCATGGCGGCACAGTTAATGACAACCGCCGGACGATAATGCTTCAGACAGTCGGCGACGGCGTCGGCATCGCTGATATCAAGCTCATTTCGCGTCAGACCGATGATGTGGTAACTCGGACGACAGGCTTCTAAAACGCACCCGCCGAGAAGACCGGCTGCGCCAGTGACGAGCAGGGTCGGCAGGGATGGCTGGTGAGATTGAACCATGTGAAAAAACGGCGGCGGGCTTGGGACAGCAAAAGCGAAACGCCATCGTAGGTCGGTTCGGCGGCTCCGGTCAACCTCGAGTGTTTCTTTTTCGGGAGCGCAGGAAAACGTCGGGCCCTTCGTGTCGACAGGCAGCGGCATGCTGTGAAGCTGTCACGGCGCTGCTTGACACTCTGTTCAGGGCGGCGGCATCATCGGCGGCTTGACGCCTGGGAGGTGCCAGTGACGGTCGCCATTCACGTCGAACAGCTCAGCAAGACGTTTAAGCGCTACCAACCGCGCCGGTACAGAACTCTCAAAGAGTCGCTCATCAACGGTGAGATGTTTGAGCGGCGGCTTTCGGAACGAGTGGAGGCGGTCAAGGATGTCTCCTTTTCGGTCGCCGCCGGTGAAACCTTCGGCGTCATTGGACGCAACGGCGCCGGAAAAAGCACCCTTCTCAAGTTGTTGTGCGGTATTCTCAAGCCGACCAGCGGCTGCATCGCCATCAACGGTCGGATCGCCGCCCTGTTGAGTTTAGGGGTTGGCTTTCACGAGCAAATGTCCGGGCGCGACAATGTCTTCCTCAACGGTCTGGTTCTGGGACTTTCACCACGTGAGATTCGCGCCCGCTTTGACGACATTGTGACCTTTGCCGAACTTGAAGAGTTTATTGACGCGCCCGTGTGGACGTACTCAACCGGGATGCGCATGCGCTTGGCGTTTTCCGTTGCGGTCAATGTTGATCCTGACATCCTCATTATTGATGAAGTGCTGGCGGTCGGTGATATTGCCTTTGCGGAGAAGTGTTTGAGGCGGATGCGCGAGTTTCAGGCGAAAGGCAAGACGTTGCTACTTGTCACCCATGACATTCCCACAATGACCGAATGGTGCCAACGTGCGCTCTGGCTTGACCACGGGCGTGTGCGTGCGCTGGGCGACCCTGCCGATGTAGCCCAAGCTTATCTGAGTGCGCTTTCCGAAGTTGTTCCCGTTGCAGCCGTGAACGCCGTCGCATGAAGTCAATCGTCTTTTGCACCATAGCGGCGAAAAACTATTTTGCCTGCGTCCGGACACTAGCTGACTCGATTCGTGAACACCACCCACAGGCGGATATCGCCGCTCTTGTCGTTGACCGCGACGAACTACCGCCCCTTGCCGTGGATGCGACGGCGCTCCAGCTCGATGGTCCGCTGGATTTTTTACCAGAAGGACGCTTTCGCTCGATGGCGTTCAAGTATGACGTGACCGAGTTGTGCACCGCTGTCAAGCCGTTTTATCTCACTCATTTGTTCGCGCAAGGCTACCGAAAGGTCATTTACCTCGATCCTGACATCCTTGTTCTGCGTCCGCTGGATGTCGTTCTTGACGCCCTCGATCAGGCCAACATCGCGCTGACGCCGCATTTGATTGAACCATTGCCGTTAGATGACAAGATTCCAACGGAAGTCAACATTCTGCAAGCGGGGGCCTATAACTTAGGCTTCATTGGTCTGACGGCCGGCGCAGAAACCGCACGCATGCTGGCTTGGTGGTCACAGCGGCTTGAAGACTTTTGCTTCAACGAGGTCAGCAAGGGGCTTTTCGTCGATCAGAAATGGATTGATCTCGTACCGGGACTTTTTGAGGGCGTGCGTGTGCTACGACATCCGGGACTGAACGTCGCCTACTGGAATCTGCGCGAACGGGACATCACTGAAAAAAACGGTGAATTTTTTGCCAAGGGTGAGCCGATTCTGTTTTTTCACTTTAGTGGCTACGACACCGCCCAGCCGAACATTATTTCGCGTCATCTGTCGCGCTACATGTTGAATGACTATCCGGTGGTTGCTCCGATTTTCGACCGCTATACAAAGCTGCTGGCAGCGAATGGACACGCGCGCTACCGGAAAATCCCGTATGGCTTTGCCGCCTTCGACAACGGCTTTCCCATCGAACCCGCCGTGCGGCGGCGATACGCCGATGCGTTGCGGCAGGGGCGGCGGTTTGGCAATCCCTTCGCTGTTGGGGGGCGGCAGTCGTTTTTTCAGGAAGTCACCGGTGTTGAACCAGTAGAACTGCCGATGGGCGTCAACGTCGCTGGATACTTCCGCGCCGAGTTAGGGATTGGGGAAGCCGCACGTGGATATGTCCGCGTCATACAGAAGCTCGGCTACGCAACAAGCCTGTATGACTTTTCTGAGACGGCGCCAAGCCGCAAGCTTGATGCGACGTTCAGCGAGTTTTCACACGAAAATCCGTTCGGGATCAATCTGGTGTGCGTCAACGCCGACCAAGTGGAGATTTTCGCCAGATGTGTGACGGAGGATTTCTTCCGGGATCGCTACAATATCGGGCTATGGGCGTGGGAGTTGCCGGATTTCCCGTCCGAATGGTCAGCCTGCGCGCAGCGCTTTGACGAAATCTGGGTCGCTAGCAACTTCATTCGCGCCAGCTTGGAGAAGACCATCGCTACGCCGGTTTACACCATCCCACATGTCGTTGAAATCGGTTCGGTCAAGCCGCTCAGCAAAGCCCACTTTGGTTTGAAGGAAAGTGAGTTTTGCTTCCTCTTCTCATTTGATTTTAACAGCACCTTTGAGCGGAAAAACCCGCTAGCTGCTGTTGTGGCCTTTAGGCGCGCCTTCCGGCCAGAAGAGCCGGTGTGTTTAGTGCTCAAATGCATCAATGAGCAGCTTGCGCCGGATGATTTCGCTCAGCTCAAGGCAGCCGTACAGGGCGCCAACATCCGGATTTTCAACGGCTACCTCTCGCGCGAAGAAAAGCATGCGCTGACACAGGCCTGCGACGCTTATGTGTCGCTCCACCGTTCGGAAGGCTTTGGATTGACGATCGCTGAAGCCATGTACTTTGGGAAACCCGTCATCGCCACCGGCTGGTCGGGCAACATGGATTTTATGACGCCAGCCAACAGCTATCTGGTGGACGTAACGCCGACAGTGATTCGTGAGACCGTCCATGTCTATCGCGCCGGGAACGTGTGGGCCGAGCCGAATGTGGAGCACGCCGCGCGCTTGATGCGCGAGGTGTACGACCACCCAGAGGCGGCGCGCCGGCGGGGGGAACAGGCGGCGCGCGACATGCGCGAGTATCATTCCATCGCAGCCATCGGACGGGTGGTTGAGGCGCGGCTGCGCGCCATTGAGCAACAGCGGCGGGCGCGCGCCGTCCAGCGCGCTTTGGCCGCCAAGCAGACACCGGTTTCGCCGTCGCCGGCCGCCTCGGAAGCGTCCGCGCCGGTCGCGCCGACGGCTTCGCAGAATGGTTATCATCCCCAAAGTTGGCGACTGGCGTTGCGTTCAAATCCTGAACTCGCGCGCCAGTCGCCGCCGTTGCCCGGCGAGGCTTACATGAATGATTCGCGCGTTGGCGCGCTTGGGCGAATTTCCAAACGGTTTTTGGCGCGGCTGTTCCGGTTCTACATCTTTCATCAGAACAACCTAAACCAGCACCTTCAGGGGCGTGTGGCGGAGCTGACCGAAGACGTACACCGTTTGAATGAGGCGCTGGCGGAACTGCGCGCGTATCTACTTCCCGGTCAGAAACATTGAAACGCCCTGCACAGGTCCAAGGTGAAGGGAATCCTTGACTACTACCGCCGTCATCCGCATCAGCTTCGGCAGGCGCTTCAGACGGCGCACAGGCTCTGGCGCACCGAGGGGGCAGCTGGCGTCTGGCGTCACGTACAAACCCGCATCGCCGAGGAAGCACATCGGACGCCGCCGCGTTGTCCGTACACGGAGTGGACGGCGCGATATGATCGCCTAACAGATGCCGACCGCCAGCGCGTCCAAGAACGGATTGCACAACTCGCCTACCGGCCAGTGTTCTCCATCATCATGCCGGTTTGCGACCCGGACGTACGCTGGTTACGTGCAGCGCTAACCTCGGTCAAACGGCAGCTTTATCCATACTGGCAACTGTGTATCGCTGACGATGCTTCAACCCGCGCCGATGTGCGCCGTTGTTTGACTGAGGCGACGCAGGCGGATGAGCGCATCGGAGTGGTGTACCGCCCGACGCGCGGCGGCATTGCGGCGGCTTCCAACAGCGCGCTCGAACTGGCTACAGGAGACTTTGTAACCTTCCTTGACCATGACGACGAGCTGGCGGAACAGGCGCTGGCGTGCCTTGCCGTCGAACTCAACGCGCACCCTGAAACGGACGTGCTGTACACGGACGAGGACCAGCTCGACGCGCGCGGACGCCGTTTTGCGCCCCACTTCAAACCGCAGTGGAGTCCGGAGTTCCTACGTGGTTGCCACTACCTTGCGCACCTCACGGCCTACCGGACAGCGAAGGTGCGCGCCGTCGGCGGTTTTCGCTTAGGCTTCGACGGCGCGCAGGACTATGATTTGTGTTTGCGTATTATTGAGCGAACCGAACCGGCGCGTATTCGGCACGTCCCACATGTGCTCTATCACTGGCGCATCACGGCCGGCTCAACCGCCGGCGGCGTCGAAGCCAAGCCCTATGCTGTCGCCGCCGCGCACCGTGCGCTCGTCGAACACCTTGACCGCACCGAACCCGGCGCTGAAGTCATCACAAACAGCTTTGGGCGTCACCGCATACGCTACCCGCTGCCGAAGCCGTTGCCGCGCGTCAGCATCTTGATGGGAACCCGCGACCATGCCGCATTGACGCAGACCGCATTGCAGGGCGTTTTGGAGGGGACGGACTACGCCAATCTTGAAGTCGTCTTGGTTGACAATGGAAGCCGAGAAGCAGCGGCGCTAGCCCTGTTTGAACAGTTGCGGCGCGATCCCCGCGTGCGCGTTATTGCACATGACGCGCCGTTTAACTTTTCCGCTATCAACAACCTCGCGGCGCGTCATGCGACAGGCGATGTTTTTGTTTTGCTCAACAACGATGTGCAGGTCATCCATGCCGACTGGCTGACGGAGTTGGTGCGGCAAGTTGTTCGTCCCGATGTGGGCGTCGTCGGCGCGAAACTGCTGTACCCAGACGACACGATTCAGCACGCAGGGGTTGTTCTGGGGATTCGCGGCGTCGCCGGTCACGTCCACCAACGCGCCGCGCGGTCGGCGCGAAGCGTTCCGTCAAACGTGCAACTCGTATGGAATGAAGTTGCGCGTGAGGTGTCGGCCGTGACCGGCGCTTGTCTGGCGATTCGGCGGGAGGTGTTTGAACTGGTCGGTGGCCTCGACGCCGACAACCTAGCCGTCGCTTTCAATGATGTGGACTTGTGCCTGCGCGTCCGTGAACGAGGCTACCGCGTGTTGTTCACGCCTTGGGTGGAACTGTATCACGTGGAGTCAGCATCGCGCGGTTCGGACCACCGGCCTGAACGACGTTTGACCTTTCAACGCGAATGCGAGTACATGCGGGCGCGGTGGGGCGCAGCGCTTGATGACGATCCCTACTACAACCCCAACCTGACATTGGCGCGGCTTGACGCCTCACCCGTTGTCCCCCGCCGACCGTATTTCTTTCGGGAGCCGCCGGCGTGTCGTTGAAAGCGGTGATTTTTGACTACGGCAAGGTGCTGTGCCTGCCGCAACCGGCTGAGGTGGTGGACGCCATCGTGAAACGTCTCGGCGTCGGCTACGATGCGTACGCGCAAGCTTATATGCAATTTCGCGGCGAATATGACCGTGGCACGCTCGACGACATCGCCTACTGGCAAGCGGTGGCGGGTTTTTGCGGTCGGACGGTTGCGCCGGAAGTCGCGCAGGAGTTGGCCGACCTTGACGCGCGCGGCTGGTCGCATCCAAACCGTCTGCTTGTGGACTGGGCGGAGCGGGTGCGGGGCGCGGGCTTCAAAGTCGGTGTTCTCTCCAATATGCAGCGCAGCCTACGGCGACGACTAAACAGCCTATGTCCATGGCTGCCTGCAGCAGACGCCGCCGTGTTTTCCAGTGACATCGGTTTTATCAAGCCGGAGCCGGAAATCTACCGCTACGCTCTGACGCAGCTTAGGGTGCGGCCGGAAGAAGCCTTGTTCATTGACGACGTAGAAACCAACGCCGCCGCCGCCCGTGAACTCGGTTTGCACGCCTTACATTTCACTGACGCCCCAACGCTCAAACGCGACTTGGCGGCCTACCCGGAGCTTCCTGCATTTTGACTGCTGCTGACGCGATGACGGACAAGTCGAATACACTCGGTACGCCGTCCGCTCGGTCCCATCAGGTGTGGTGGCATCGCGGGCTGCTGTTGCTGCTACTCGGTATTCTGGCGGCGGCGACTTGGCGTAAGTGGGGCGACCCGCTGATTGACTTTGGCTGTGAGTTGTATGTCCCATGGCAAATCACACAGGGGAAGCATCTGTACCGTGATATGGGCTGGTTGGGCGGGCCGCTGGCGCAGTATGGCAACGCGCTGGCTTTTGCGCTGTTCGGCGTGTCCTTCACAACGCTTATCTGGCTCAATCTGACGCTGCTGGCGCTTCTGACGGAACTCATCCGGGCATACTTTGCGCGCTGCGTGTCGCCCGCGGCCGGACTGGTCGCCGGGTCGTTGTTGCTCGGCTTGTTCGCTTTTGGTCAGTATGGCTTGATAGGAACCTACAACTACATTGCGCCGTATCGTCACGAAGCAATTCGCGGCGTTTTGCTGGCCATTGGCGCTTTGCAGTGCGCCGCCTCCGCTTGGGCGCTTTCGGCTGAAGCACCCAAGCGCGTTCGCTGGTTGATCGGCTTTAGCGGCTTGCTCTTCGGCGGCGTATTGCTGACTAAGCTGGAAATTGCGCTGGCGACCGGCTTGGCGCTCTTGGTGGGGTGGGGCGTTGGTTTGACGCGGTTGGGTGTCCAACGCGCAACCGCGCGGTCGTTGTTTGTGTGGTTCGTAGGCGGTACGGTGCTGCCGCCAGTGAGCTTTATCCTTTACCTTGCCTGTTGCATGCCGTTTGGCGTCGCTCTACGTGGCGTGCTGGGCAACCTTGTCACTGTCTTGACGGCGAACCCAACCCAGCAGGCTTTCTATCGCTATGTCTTCGGCCTTGACGCTTGGGAACGTCATCTGATCCAGATGGCGACCGGCTGTGGTGTGGTTGGGGCGACGCTGTTGGTGGTTCTAGCTGCGGAACATTGGCTGCCGCATCGCCAGCGTCCGGCGGCGGCGGTGGGCGCGAGCCTGCTGACCGGTTGGTTGGCACACCATTTCGGCCCGTGGGCGTGGTTCGCCGAACCCTTCCCCGTACTGCTGACACTGACGGCGGTCGGGTTGGGCTACGCTGTGGTGGTGGAGGAAGACAACCATCTCACCCGGCGGCAATGGCTGCCGCTCCTGATGTGGAATCTCTTTGCGTTGGCCCTGCTCGGTCGGTTGGGGCTTGCCGTGCAACTCCATCACTACGGCTTTGTCTTGACGATGCCGGCGTTTTTACTTCTGGCCGTGCTAACCCTGTTCGGCTTACCACGGCTGCTCCAACAGCGTCATATCGGGACGGGTTTGCTCGTGCGCGGCGTCGCCGCCGGTTTTCTCGTCGCTTGCTTGGCGGTGCACCTGCAACTCACATTTCACTTTCACGAAAAGAAGACGCAGCCGGTTGGTTTGCCCGGCGACCATCTGTTGACCTACGGCGAGCGATGGGGGCCGGTCGGCGTGACACTAGCGGAAGCTGTCACGGAACTGGCGACGACGCTGCCGCCGCAAACGACGTTGCTCGTCATGCCGGAAGGCATTGCATTGAACTATTGGCTGCGCCGTGAGAACCCTACGTCATTTCTAGCTTTTGATCCCTACTACTTGGCGGCTGGCGGCGGTGAGTCCGCCGTTGTCGCAGAACTGGAGCGCCGCCCGCCGGATTTCATTGCGATTACCCGTCGTGATATGAGCGAATACGGCGTGGGGTGGTTTGGCGAAGACCCAAACTACGGTCGGCGCATCATGAGCTGGGTGGCTCGCCGGTATGAAGTCGCGCGAGTGTTCGGCGACTGGGATACGTTTGGTGTGGTTTTGCTCAAACCTCGTGAGCCGAAACATCGCAGCGCGCCTGAATAGCAGCGTGTCGTCCACCGAAAGCGAGGGAGTTTTATGGGTTCGCCTTTGAGTTCAGTCTCACCGGAGGTTTGGGCGGCTGTTTTTCAGCGGCTCAACCTACCGATGATGATGATTGACTATGAGACTCGCCGGGTGACGGCGGTCAACGAGGCTTTCCTGGCTGAATCCGAGTACACTGCTGATGAGTTGGTCGGGCAGGAGACCAAACAGTTATCATTTTTGCCTTTTGGAGCAGACCGCGAGCGGCTCTACACGGAACTGGCTCGAAGTGGACAAGTCTCAACGACCATCCTGGCAAAACTGCCGGATGGCGGCATTGGCGAAGCGGCAGTGTGGATGTTTCTGATTGAAGCTGACGCTCGGCGCTATGTTCTACTTGTCCCGGAACGCGTTACCTACCTCCAAAATAACTCGGAACAAGTCGGACAGCGTTTGCGTGATGTCCTGGCGGTTGCGCCGGGCGTGATTTACCAGTACCGGTACGACGCCACCGGCAAGGGGCGTTTCACCTACATGAGTGGTAAGGCGGAAGCCTTGTTTGGGTTGTCCGCTGCAACCATCGCCGCCGATGAAGCCCTTTTCTGGCGGCAAGTGCCATATGAGTATCGGCGCAGGGTGCGGGACACCTTCGCCGCCGCAGCCGAGACCGGCAGCCCGTGGGAGTGCGAGTTTCCTTTTCGCCACGTCATAACGGGCGAAGAGCGGTGGTTTCAGGTCATCGCCTTCCCCAAGGTCTTACCGGACGGTGGAGCACTCTGGACCGGCTTCGCTTCCGACATCACCGAACTCCACCGTCTGCGTACCGCTCGTGAGGAAGCGTACCGCTTGCTGGAGGAAGAGCGACTACGGAAAAACAAACTTGAATCTCTAGGGACGCTTGCGGGCGGCATTGCGCACGACTTCAACAATCTGCTGGCCGTCCTGACCGGCAATTTGGGGCTTATCAAACGTGATCCGTCGCTGAGCGCGGAAAATCAGCGCCGCCTCGAAGCGATTGAACGCGCGACGGAACGCGCCAAACTCCTCGCCAAACAGCTTCTAACATTCGCCAAGGGCGGCGACCCGGTTTTGGAAACGGTGTCGCCGGAGACTTTTGTCGTTGCGCCAATGCAGGACATTCTCGATGCGCGCGGGGTGGAGGTTGTTTTTGAGTCAGCGCCGGCGCTGTGGTTGACGCGGGGCGATAAGGGACAGTTGATGCAGGTGTTCCAGAACTTGGCTGTGAATGCGGCCGACGCCATGCCGATGGGAGGACGAGTACATGTCCGGCTTCAGAACTGTACGTTGGCTGAACATGAGGTTCCCGGTTTGTCGCCAGGCGACTACGTCTGCATCAGCGTCACAGACACCGGCTGCGGCATCGCGCCGGAGCACCTGTCGCGGATTTTTGACCCGTACTTCACTACTAAATCCGGCGGCCACGGGCTGGGCTTGGCCGTCGGCTACTCCATCATCGCCAAGCACGGCGGACAGATTCGGGTGACTTCGACGGTCGGCGTCGGGACACGCTTTGATGTGTACCTGCCAGCTAAGAAAACGACCGAGGCCACGGTGGAGTCCGTCGTGTTGACTCGAGAAGTCGCCGCCGGGCTGCTCCGGCGGCGTTTATTGGTGATGGACGACGACGAGTTGATGCGCGACATGTTCGGCACGGCGCTGGAAACGTTCGGCTACGGCGTGGTGACATGTCGGCACGGTGAAGAAGCTATTGAGCGTTACTGCGCCGCCCGCGACGCCGGACAGTCGTTTCTGGGCGTGATTCTCGATTTGCGGGTCGCCGGCGGATTGGGCGGGAAAGAAACCTTGGAGCGGCTGCGGGAGCTTGATCCGAACGTGACTGCGATTGTGTGCAGCGGTTATCACGATGACAGGGTCATGGCCAACCATCGCGCCTACGGCTTCACCGCCAAGTTGCCCAAGCCGTTTGACATTGCCGAGCTAGGACAATTGCTGGATCAGTTGTTCGGCCCACTGGACGCCGCATGAGCCTCCGTAGTCGCTCCGTCCAACTCGCCAGTTGGGGACGCTTTCCGGTCGCCGCCACAGAGGTGCTGCGTCCGGCGCGGCAGGCTGATCTGGCCGCGTTGGTTGGTGAGTCGCCCTACATGACCCTGATTGGGCGTGGCTACGGTCGGAGCTACGGCGATGCGGCGCTCAATACCGGCGGCGGCGTGGTTGAACAAATCCGCCTTGATCGGCTGCTAGCGTTTGACGAGTCCACGGGCGTCCTTGTCGCCGAGGCCGGCGTGCGTCTCAAGGACATTCTGGACGTGTTCGCTCCACGTGGCTGGTTTTTGCCGGTGACGCCTGGCACGAAGTACGTAAGCTTGGGCGGCGCGTTGGCCTGCGACATCCATGGCAAGAATCACCACTGCGACGCTTCCTTCTCCAATCACGTTGAGTGGTTCGAGTTGCTAACGGCGGACGGCAGCGTCCGGCGTTGTTCCAAGACGGAACATGCGGATTTGTTTTGGGCGACGGCGGGCGGCATGGGCCTGACCGGCTTCGTCCTAACGGTGGCGTTGAAACTGCGCCGGATTGAGACGGCGTACATCGGTGTGGACTACGTGCGAACACGCGATCTGGACGAAACGCTGGAACGCTGTGAGGCTGAAGATCACCGGTACCGCTATGCCGTGTGCTGGATTGACTGTTTGGCGAGGGGGAAGCATTTGGGACGCAGCGTACTGATGCGCGGCGATCACCTGACAGTCGAGGACCTCCCAGCGGGATTACGCAGCCGTCCGCTGGCTCTTCCGCGCAAGCGTGAAATCGCCGTGCCGTTTTCATTCCCCAACGGGGTCATCAATCCGCTGACGGTCAAAGCATTCAACACGGTGTTTTACCACAAGCATCCGAGGTTCAAATCGGGCGTGGTGGTGGACTTTGACTCGTACTTTTACCCGCTCGACGCCGTTCTCGAATGGAACCGCGTCTATGGACGGCGCGGTTTTATTCAGTACCAGCCTGTACTGCCGCTTGAAACCAGTCGGACAACGCTCGTGAAGATTTTGGAAGTGTTGGGGCGGGCGAAAATCGCCTCCTTTCTGGCGGTGCTCAAGCGGTTCGGGCCGCAGGATGGGCTGCTGTCGTTTCCGATGCCCGGTTATACCTTGGCGCTGGACATTCCGATGACCGGCGCGCATCCGCCAGCCGTACTCGATGATTTGGACGAACTCGTCGTACAGGCCGGCGGGCGAATCTATCTTGGCAAGGATGCGCGTCTGAAGCCACGCTACTTGGAAGCAATGTATCCCCGTCTCGCGGAGTGGCGGCGGATCAAGCAGGCGGTTGATCCGCAGGGGCTGTTTTCATCTGACCTCTCGCGGCGTGTTGGGCTAACACCCGTGGGTTAGATCGGTTGTCTGCTTGGGGCGGTCCTTCGATTCGTTTGCGTTTGACAAGCGTGGACAGCTGCACGATAGGCGGCTACCTGGTTGGGCGGTTTTTTGTTTGTGTAGCGAGCTAGTCCACGTTTCGACTAGCTGTCACGCGCCCTACCGTGTCGCTTGCGGTTTGATCCGAACTGATTTAACGCGGCTCACTTGATGACGCCGCGCTGCGACGTGGCGATAAAGTCGAGCAGAACACGAATGCGCGGGTGATCACCGAGCTTTTCCGTAATCGCTGCGACCGCTTGCGAAGTATTGAGCTTTGAATTCAGCAGTAGGCGAAAAGCCTGCTCGATGGCGCGCAACTCCTCGCTTGAAAAACCGGCGCGACGCAGACCAATGCTGTTCGGGCCGTAACATTTCGCGTGATTGCCGACACTGCGCGCGTAAGGCAGCGCGTCCTTGACGACAACCGAATACGCGCCGATGAAGGCATAAGTCCCAACGCGGCAAAACTGATGGACGCCCACGTAAGCCCCCAGCGTCGCATGGTCGTGAACCTCGACATGCCCGGCCAGCGACGCCCCGTTCGCCATGATGATGTGGTTGCCTACGGTACAATCGTGGGCGACGTGACACTGCGCCATGAGCAAGTTGTCGTTGCCGACGCGCGTTACGCCGCCGCCGCCGCCCGTCCCCCGGTGCAGCGTGGCGAACTCGCGGATGACGTTGCGCTCGCCGATGATGAGTTCAGTGCGTTCTCCAGCATACTTCAAATCCTGCGGATCCTGACCGACCGAGACGAAAGGGAACAGCCGCGTACCGCGTCCGATGCGCGTTGGGCCTTCGATGACGCAGTGTGCACCGACCGTTACGTTGTCTTCCAGCGTGACATCCGCGCCGATGACGGCGTAGGGGCCAATCGAAACATTTTCGCCTAGCTGTGCTTGGGGACTGATGATGGCGGTTGGGTGAATCGGCATCGGGGCCTAAGGAAGCAGCGTATATTCGTTGTGCGGCGGCGGCGTAGCTCGCAGGAATCGTTCGGTTTCGCGTAAGAAGGCGTCGGGCCGCTCAATTGGCGGCATGTGACCACAGCGATCCACGACTGTAAAATTGGCCGTCGGCAATCCCTGCCTGATGATCTCGCCCGAATGGAGCGGCAGTAGGGCGTCCTGCTTGCCCCAGATGATGAGCGTCGGCGCGCGAATCTTGCCCAGACGCGGCTCCAGCGCGTCGTCGCCGGTCAGCATCGCCGCCAGCGCCCGGTCAATGACCCATGCCTGACGCCGCGCCTGCGCCTGAAAATCCCGTACCAGCGGGGCGGGGAACTGCGGCGGGTTGTAGAACAACAGCCGGAGAAAGTTCGTGAAGTCTTCGGGCGTCGTTCCCGGATCAAGCATGGCGCGCTCCGGAGCCGGCTCGAACCGAACCCCGGCGCTGTCCACCAGCACCAGCCGCGCGACGCGGTCGGGATACTCGGCGGCTGTGTAGGCCGCAATCCAGCCGCCCATCGAAAGCCCACATAGATGCGCCTGCCGAATGCCTACGGCGTCGAGAAATTTCACCACCGTCGCCGCCTGCGACCGAACGGCGTAGCTCGCGTCGGCCGGCTTGTCCGAGCGCCCAAAGCCAGGCAGGTCAAGGGCGTAAACGTGAAATCGCTTGGACAGGGGCGCGATGACCTGTCCCCAGTCGGCGTCCGAACTACCGCCGAGACCATGGATGAGCACCAGCGGTTCGCCCGCGCCGCCTTCCTTGTAGTGGATGCGTACGCCGTCAATCACGACTTCGCGCGCCGCGACGCCGGCCCACCACAGCCGCCACCCGTCGTACCAGTGGACGACCGTCAGCGGTCGCTGATAGGCGAACGTCCCGGCGCAACCAAGCGCCGCCGTCGCCAAGACCAAGATTAGAAGGCTGCGTCCCAGCCAACGCGAGCGCACGAAAAGCAACATTGGTCAGGTAGTCACTCCAGTCTTTTACGAGTACGATGTTCCGCGTTGGAACGCCCAGCAAACTCAAAAATGTCGCCCGGCGTTTCACCGACTTCAGAGCAACTTCAAAAACTCATCCACACCTAACTGCGCCTGCTTCAAAATCTGCGCCGGCGTGGATCGCTTGACCGGACGATGCGCCGGCACGGTGGTTTTGAGCGCCTCACTTCCGACGCGCTTCTGCAGCCGAATGTGACTGCCGCGCTGTCGAACTACATCCAGCCATCCCTTTGCAAGGCGTGAATAATTTGTTTGATGGTAGGGAAGGCTGGGCAACTTGTTCACAGCTCGATTTCATGGACCAGCGCTGTCTCATCGCCACCAGATCGTCTTCCACCGGTTCGAAGTAGAGTTCGATGGCTTCCCGGATGTTGTTCAGAGCCTCTTCCACCGTTTCCCCTTCACTGATGCAGCCAGGTAGGGTTGGAACATAAACGGTGTACCCACCCTCGTCACTGGCTTCAAGGACGACTTTGATCCGCATCGTACTTTCCCCGGCGGTGTGTGTCCCGACGTCTCTGTGCGAGATGCTCGCTTCGTGAATGGCATCTCGGACCTCAGCCGATAGTCGGGCGCGCCGCTGATGAACCATAAAAAGATTGGTGTATCCAGCAGAAGCTTCATCGTTCCTCAAAGGCATCGAGTACATCATCCGGCAGAGGCGCGTCAAAATCATCGGGGACGGTGAACTCGCCCGCGCACAAGCCAAATGGTCGCAGGGGCGTACGGTGGGCTACAGGCCGCAGTTCGGCGATTGGCTCATCCGACTTGATAATGATAAGCGTTTCACCCTCCTCAACTTGGCGCAGGTATTTCAACGGGCCGCTCTGAAGCTCATCAAGTGTCACGCTTACCACGGCGAATACCTTCCATAACCACCAATGTGCTTGTCAAAAAGCGCCAAGGACTATCAAAAGACGCTCTCAACGAACCTTCTTCCGCTTGCGGCGCAGAAAATCCATCATCACGTACTGCCCAAGCGTCATCACAGTCGTGAAGTAGGCTTTGCCCTGCGCGATGTGCGTCACCTGTTTGATGAAGTTCACAAGGTAGGGGTCATCGGCCAGCATGAACGTGTTGATGGCGATGTTGCTCCGGCGACATTTCGCGACTTCTTTGTAGGTTGCCTCCATGATCATCGGGTCGAGACCCATCGAGTTTTTGTAGATTCGCCCGTCTTCCATGGTGAGCGCCGACGGCTTGCCGTCTGTGATCATGATGATTTGCCGCATGTCCACCCGTTGGGCGAGCAAAATGCGTCGGGCCAGCTTCAGCCCCTCCGCCGTATTCGTGTGGTAAGGGCCGACGGTCAGTTGCGCCAGTTTGGCAATAGGCACTTCTTCGGCTGAATCGTGAAACAGCACCAACTTGAGCGTATCGCCGGGATACTGCGTGCGGATGAGATGCGTCAGCGCCAGCGCCACCCGCTTGGCCGGCGTGAAGCGGTCTTCGCCGTACAAAATCATGCTGTGGCTGCAATCGAGCATCAGCACCGTAGCGCACGAACTCGCGTACTCGGACTGGTGCACCATCAGGTCGCTGTACTCAACATTGAGCGGGACGCCCAAGCCGTTGCGCCGGATGGCGGAAAGCAGCGTGGCGTTGACATCCAAGTTAAGGGTGTCGCCGAACTCATAGGGCTTGCTCGACTGGAACGCCTCAACACCAGTTGAAAGGTGGTGGGTGTCATGCCGACCGGCGTAGCCCTTGCCCAGTGCGCCCAGCAGTTCACTCAGCGCCTTGTAGCCCAGAAAATCCGTTCCCTTCTCGGTCAACTCAAACTTGACCCGTGCGCCGGCGTCCTCCTCAATGCGTCCTTGTCCCAAGCGCGGCGCGTTCGACCTGCGTTCATCCGGTTTGGCGCGAAGGTAGCCTTGTTCAAGTAGCCGCTGAATGAGCGCGTCCACCAGTTCGTCGAGTTTCTTTTCATCCCATCCGCCGGACTCGTCTTGGAGCGCCCGCCGTTCGGCTGCGGCAAGCAGGTCGCTCGAACGGAGCAGTTCACGAATCGCTTCACGCAATGCTTCGAGCGATTGATCGGGTTCTTGGATGCGCCGCGACCAGCCGCCGTACGAGAAGCCGCTTTGCAGGAAGAAGTCGGAAAGCTTTTCAAGCAGTTTTTCAAGGTCGAAGTGGTCAAGGTCGAGACCATCCCATTTGCCGTAGCGCGTAATCATAAGGGCGCATCCTCAGAACAGGCTAGTAAACAAAACGGACGCTGGCGGGCGTCAGGCCGCCGCCGCTGGCAACAAGACGGGGGCTGTGTACACAAGGACGCTAACCGACCAGCAGGGGAGGATGCAACCACGCCCGCCTTGCTTGACCGGACGAAATCACCTTTCTACCATCGCTTACGTACGTGCGCTTACGTACGCGGCGACACAAAAGCGCGCCGCTTGACTGAACGGAGAACCGGCGCATGTCAAACGACTTGCAAAACTACATCCCGTTGTTGATGGTTTTCGGACTAGCGTCGTTGGTCGCCACGCTGATTCTCAACACGTCGCGGCTGCTGGGACCGAAAATTCAAACCCGCGAAAAGCTAATGCCCTATGAGTGCGGCAATGATCCGGTTGGCAGCGCCCGTGAACGTTTCTCGGTCAAGTTTTATTTGGTCTGCCTGCTGTTTATTTTGTTCGACATTGAAGCGATTGTATTGATTCCGTGGGCGGTGGTGTACAAGGCGCTGGCGGAAGAGTTGGGCAATAAGTTGTTTGTTTACGCCGAAATGATGCTTTTTGTGGCGGCGCTTTTTGTCGGCTACATCTACGTTTGGAAGAAAGGCGTTTTCGACTGGAGCAAGTGACGCTCGGTCGCGCAAAGGAGAACCACAATGGGCCTCGAAACTACGCTTGGCGCGGCGCTGCCGGAGATTCTTACCGCGCGTTTGGAAGACCTCATCAACTGGTCGCGGAAGTCGTCGCTCTGGCCGGCGACCTTTGGTTTAGCCTGCTGCGCCATTGAGATGATGAATGCGACTTCGGCTCGCAACGACATGGCGCGTTTCGGCTCGGAGGTGTTTCGCGCCAGTCCCCGGCAGGCGGACGTGATGATTGTGGCGGGGCGCGTCTCGCGGAAAATGGCCCCGGTGCTGCGCCGCATCTATGATCAGATGCCCGACCCTAAGTGGGTGATTTCGATGGGGGCCTGCGCCACGGCCGGCGGCATTTTCAACAACTACGCTATTGTGCAGGGCGTTCACCAAGTTGTGCCAGTAGATGTCTATGTGCCGGGCTGCCCACCGCGACCGGAGACGCTCATTTACGCGGTGATGAAGTTGCAGGAAAAAATCATGACCGAACGCCTGACGGATCGGCGTGACCGCAACCTGCTGCCTGAAGGAGCCGCCGCATGAGCGACGCCGGAGCGACGCCTGCCGTTTCTCCCGATGAGTTGGCTTTGATCAAGGGCGCGGCGGATACGCTGACGCAGTTGCGGCGGCGCTTTCAGGACGCCATCGAGCAGGTCATCGTCCACAATGGGGAGGTGACGGTCTATGTCGCACGCGCCGCGATTGTGGATGTGGCGCGCTACCTGCGCGACGAGCCGAAGCTATTGTTCAACTTGCTGTCGGATTTGTGCGGCGTCGATCGCGGGCTGGAGGCCGACCCGCGCTTTGAGGTGGTTTATCACCTGTTTTCGATTCCACATGGCTATCGCCTGCGGTTGAAGGTGCGCGTCCCGGAAAACGACTGTGAGGTTCCAACCCTGGTCGGCGTTTATCCGACGGCCGAGTTTCACGAACGTGAAACCTTTGATCTGATGGGCATTCGCTTCAAAAATCATCCCGACCTGCGCAAGATTCTGACCCCCGACGATTTGGAAGGCCATCCCCTCCGAAAGGATTTTCCGCTCCAGGGCTACTAAGGCGTCGTCGGTGTGGCGCGTCACCCATCTGGAGCTAGCCTGCTATGTCATCGCTGCGTTACTCGAACGTCATCGAGCTGGATTACGCCCCGCAGCAGAAGATTCGCGAGATGCTGCGCGAGCAGTCGGCGCTCGACAACGCCATCACCGTCAGCATGGGGCCGCAGCACCCTTCGACGCACGGCGTGCTGCGGCTCGAACTTATTCTCGACGGCGAAACCGTCGTTAGCGCCAAGCCCGACATCGGCTATCTCCACACCGGGATGGAGAAGCAGATGGAAACGAAGAAGTACCAGCAAAACATCGTTATCACCGACCGGATGGACTACCTCAACCCAATGGGCAACAACCTTGGGTATGTGATGACGGTGGAGAAACTGCTGGGCATCACCAACGACATTCCGCCGCGCGCGCAGACGCTGCGAGTGCTGCTGACCGAACTGCAACGCATTGCGTCGCATTTAGTTTGGCTGGGAACGCATGCGCTCGACTTGGGCGCGATGTCAATGTTTTTCTACTGCTTTCGGGAGCGCGAGAAAATCCTCAACATTTACGAGGCTGTCTGCGGCGGGCGCATGACGGTGAGCTATTTTCGCGTTGGCGGGCTGCCCTACGACGTACCGCCGAACTTCAACCGGCTTGTCCGTGAGTTTCTAGATGAGTTTCCGGCGGCGCTTAAGGAGTACCACAAGCTGCTGACGAATAACCCGATTTTCCAGAAGCGGACGCGCGGCGTCGGCGTTTTGTCCGGCGAAGATGCGATTGCGTTGGGGGTGACAGGGCCGACCTTGCGTGGTTCGGGCGTTGCCCACGATGTTCGGCGGGCTGAGCCGTACTGCGGCTACGAGACGTATGATTTTGACATTCCGGTTGAGCGCGACGGCGACGTATACGCCCGCTATCTCGTCCGGATGCGTGAGATGGAAGAGAGTGTGAAAATCTGTCGGCAGGCGCTTGACCGCCTCAAGCCGGGCCCCATCAAAGTTGACTCGCCCAAGATCGTCCTACCCGATCGCGAGGAGATGAAGCATCAGATGGATGCGCTGATCCATCACTTCCTGCTGGCGGCCTACGGCTTCACTGTCCCGCCCGGTGAAGCCTACCACGCGATTGAAGGCTCGAAGGGCGAGCTGGGCTTTTACATCATCAGCGACGGCACGGAACGGCCGTTCCGGTGTCACGTCCGAGGGCCGTCATTCGTCAACCTGCAAGCCATTCCGAAACTTTGTCAGGGCGCGTTGTTGGCGGATGTCGTCGCCATTATCGGCAGCCTTGACATCGTACTGGGCGAGATTGACCGATGAACCAGCCACCGACCTTCGCCGAAGTCCTCACGCCTGATTTTGAACGTCGGGCGGACGCGATTATCGCCCGCTATCCGCAGAAGCGGTCGGCGATTTTGCCGTTGTTTCACTTGGTGCAGAACGCCTGCAACTACATCCCGGAAGACGGCATGCGTTTCATCGCCAAGAAGCTGGGGCTGAATATGAACGACGTTTACGAGACGTTGACGTTCTACTCGATGCTCTTCACCGAGCCGATTGGGCGATACCACATTCAGCTTTGCCGGACGATTAGCTGCTACCTGTGCGGAGCGCCGCACATCCGCGAACACCTTGAGAAGCGACTGGGCATTAAGCCAGGGCAGAAAACGCCGGACGGCCGGTTTCGGTTGAGCGAAGTGGAGTGCATCGGCGCGTGTTCGGCGGCCCCGGCAATGCAGATCAACTTTGATTTTCACGAAAACCTGACACCCGACAAGGTGGACGCCATTCTGGACGCGCTGCCGTAGCCATGCCGAACGTCATTCTCTCGATTGCAGGGCTTGATCCGGCAGGCGGCGCCGGGTTGCTCGCTGATTTGAAGACCGTCGCCGCCTATGGCGCGCACGGGGTCGGCGTCCTGACGGCGACGACGGCGCAGAATACGGTCGGTGTCAAGAGTTTTCATCCGCTGCCGCCCGAAGTCGTGACGGCGCAACTGGACGCGCTCCACGAAGACTTGACCATCGCCGCCGCCAAGACCGGCATGCTGGGGACGGGCGCGATTGTCGCCGCCGTCGCCGATTGGTTGGAAGCAAACTGGCGCGCACCGTTGGTGGTAGATCCAGTACTGGTGGCGAGCAGCGGGCATTTGCTGCTAGAGCTGGACGCCATTGCGACGCTGAAAGCCAAACTGTTGCCGTTGGCGACGGTTGTAACGCCCAACCTGCCGGAAGCGGCCGAACTTGTTGGATTTCCGGTAGAGACGGTGAACGACATGGTGCGGGCGGCGCGACAACTGCATGCGATGGGTGCACAGTACGTGCTGGTCAAGGGCGGGCATCTGTCCGGCGACGCGACGGACGTACTGTTTGACGGCGACGAAGTTCATCACTTTTCCGGTACGCGCATTGTGATAGAGACCCATGGCACGGGCTGTACGCTGTCGGCGGCGCTGGCGACCTTGCTTGGTGGGGGGCTGCCGGTTGTGGACGCCGTTGCGCAGGCCAAAGCATACGTCCGTGAAACGATGGCGCGCGCCGTACAGGTTGGGAAAGGGAAGCGGCTGTTGGGACATCTGCCGTTGGCGTGAAATGAGTAGCGGGGTGTTTACCTTTCGACGGCGCGGGGAAGTCGC
This sequence comes from Chloracidobacterium sp., assembly GCA_025057975.1. Classification (NCBI taxonomy): domain Bacteria; kingdom Pseudomonadati; phylum Acidobacteriota; class Blastocatellia; order Chloracidobacteriales; family Chloracidobacteriaceae; genus Chloracidobacterium; species Chloracidobacterium sp. The sequence continues at coordinate 245,699 of JANWUV010000002.1, read as the reverse complement.
CGTGTTGGTGTGCTTGCCGTTGGAAGCGGCCGGTTTTCGGCACGGCTTTAGCACGCGGTTGGGTGGCGTGAGCCCTCTCCCATCCAATGCGCTCAATCTTGGCTACTTTGCGGGCGACACACCGGAAAACGTGACGGAAAATCGGCGGCGGTTTTTGAGCGTTCTTGGAGAAAGTGAAGATCGGCTGCACACGCTCCGGCAGGTGCACGGCGACGCCGTTCACGTACTAGATGAGGTGAAGGAAAACGAGCCCAAGCCGCGCGTTGGTGACGCTTGGGTGGGACGCGACTCAGCACGGTGGGCGGCTGTGTACACGGCGGATTGTCAGGCGGTGCTGCTGGGATGCCCCCGAACAGGCGCTTTTGCGGCGGTGCATGCCGGCTGGCGCGGGACACTGGCGCGGGTGGTTGAACGGACGGTGGCGCGGTTGGAAGCCGAGTTCGGCGTGCGCCCTGAAGATTTGATAGCGGCGCTAGGGCCGGCGGCAAGCGTAGCACATTACGAAGTTGGGGGAGAGGTGGTTGAGGCGTTTCACGCGGCGTTTCCAACGGAGGCCGCCGATTGGTTCCACCGACCGGCGGGCGCTCAAAAGTTCCACTTGGACATTCCGAAAGCAAACCTGCGGCAGTTGGTACGGGCGGGCGTTCGTCCCGAACGGGTGTACGCTTCGGGGTGGTGCACGATGGCACGAACGGATTTGTTTTTTTCGTACCGGCGGGAGCGCGGGCGCGGTGCGGTCGGGCGCTTGGTCGCCGCCATTACTCGCGCCGAGTGAGGGACGCGGGATGCTCCTAATGATGCTCCTAATTGGGAGTAGCAGTGCCCTTCACGTACAGGCGTTGCGTTGGTGCGCTTTCCGAAACACTGTAGTGAATCAGCCCACATTTGGCGGCGTTCCGCCACTCCCCAAGAGCCTGCACGACAGAACAGTGGACACTGGCTCTACTCGGTGGGGTTCAAGTCGCGGAGTTTGGCTTTGAGGCGTTCGAGTTCCTGCAAGGCGGCTTCCTTGGCCTGCCGCTCAGCTTCCCGTGCTGCACGTTCGGCTTCGGCGCGGGCTTCAGCTTCGAGCTTGGCTTGCCGTTCGGCTTCAGCGCGGACTTCAGCTTCGAGCTTGGCCTGCCGTTCGGCTTCGGCGCGGGCTTCAGCTTCCTTCAACCGCACCTCTGCTTCCTTCAACCGCGCCTCCAACGCCAACTTCGCCGCCTGCTCCGCCAACAACCGCTCCAACTCCGCCCGCTGCAAATCCTCCGCAAACACCCCCGCCAACACCTCCCGCACCGGCAACTCACACCCGCCCAGCGCCTCCAGCACCACGACCTCGCCCTCTTGATAGGTTTTTTCCTCCAAGTACTGCCCCGCCGCTACATCCGGTTGCCCGTACACCACCATGCACCGCCGCCGCCGGTCCACCACCACATACGCCGCCACACCCCGCTGCGCGTACGCCGCCCGCTTCTTCCCGTAGTCGTCCCGCCAGTTCTCACTCGCCACCTCCACCACCAACACCACCGGCACACCTACCCGCAGCACCCCGGCTTCCTCCTCATCCGCCCCCAGCGCCGCATCCTCCCGCCGACACACCACCAAGTCCGGAATCAGCGCCATATACTCGTCAATCTGCACCCCCAGCAGCGTCACCACGTACGGCAGCCCCTTCTCGCTGATGGCGCGCGTCAGGTAGGCCGCCAAGGCCAACACGATGAGTTGGTGGGCTTTGTTCGGTTGGGGCATCTCGACGGGGACACCTTCGACGAGTTCATAGCGCACGCCGGGTTCGCCGTAGTCTAAAAACTCTTCAAAGGTCATCAAGCGGGGCGGGATAGCAGTCAACGGCGTGGACATCATGGGCATACCTCCAAGGGTTGCGCGTGGTCTGCGGGCGCGGGCGGCGGCGTTCGCCTGCGGGACACAACCATATCACAGGCAGGCGCACAGGCAGGTTTGATGGGCGCTGTGTGTTGTTCCCCCACTTTGAGCAGCTTCCACACCGTGGAGTAATGACGCGGTTCACACTGGAGAGCGCTCCACCGACGCGGAAACTGCTTTAACCGGTCATCAAACTGTCCCGGTCAACCAGTACGGAGGTGATGGTTGCCTCAGAAACCGTTTGTCCTTCAACCTTGATGTCTCCGCGCAGGCGAGCGATTTTGCCTTTGAACCGCAGCAGCGTCATCGCAATGTGGAGCGTATCGCCGGGCACAACCGGCCGCCGAAACTTTACGTCGTCAATGCCAGCAAAGAGCAACAGCTTTTTCTCTGGTTCGGCGATCTGATTCAGCAGGAGCAATCCACCGGTCTGCGCCATAGCCTCAATTTGCAGCACGCCGGGCATCACAGGCATGCCGGGGAAGTGCCCTTGGAAAAACGGCTCATTGATAGTGACATTTTTGAGGCCGACAATACGCTCACCGGGCGTCAATGCAATAATGCGATCCACCAGCAGAAAGGGGTAGCGGTGTGGGAGAAACGTTTGAATCTGGGCGACGTTCATGACGGTTTCCATAAGCTACTCTTCGCTTTCCGCCGGTTGACGAGCCGCCGCCGGCAGGATGGTGTCCAGACGCATCTCAACCGCTGCTAGTCGAGCCTCAATGTCCGGCAAACGGTAGGGCAGTCGGGCGGCGTAAATCCGTTCACGCTTCCATTCGCGCAGCGTCATAATCGGCATCCCGGCGTACGTTTCTCCCCCTGCCACCGACTTTGTAATGCCGGTCTTGCCAGCAATCGTCGCCCCATCGCCGACTTCAACCTGCGGGTTAGCGCCAACCTGTCCCGCCATAGTGACGCGCCGCCCAACCTTGACGCCGCCCGAAAGCCCGACAAGTGCAGCTAACAAACTTTCCTCGCCAATCGTGCAGTTGTGCGCAATGTGTACAAGGTTGTCAATCTTCGTCCCACGTCCGATGCGCGTTTCACCTAGCGTTGCGCGGTCAATCGTTGAGTTGGCGCCAATTTCCACATCGTCTTCAATCACAACGATGCCAACCTGCGGGATTTTGACGTGCCTGCCGTCAGCGTCGCGGGCGTAGCCGAACCCATCCGCCCCAATGACAGCCCCGGCGTGTAGAATGCAGCGCGCGCCGATGCGGACGCCATCGTAAATCGTTACGTTCGGAAAAATTGTTGTGTCGTCGCCAATGGTTACGTCACGTCCGATGACGACGCCCGGATGAATCGTGACACGCGCGCCGAGCCGTGCGCCGCGCCCAATGACGACACGTGGGCCGATGCTTGGTTCAGCGCCGATGACAACGTCCGGCGCAAGGTAGGCTTCCGGGGCGATTCCTTCCGGCCGGCGTGGTGGAACGTGTAGGAGTTCAATCGCTCGCGCGAACGTGACTTTGGGGTGGGAGGAGGGCAGCAGGTTGTAGCGCGCGCGGTCAGCGTCTGTCACTGTGTCCGCCGCAACGATAAACGCCGCCGCTTGCGACGCAGCTAACCGCTCACGCCGTGACCCCATTGCCAGCGTGAGATGAGCAGGCGTCGCCGTTTCAAACTCGGCGACGCCTATGATGCAAATCTCTGGATCGCCAAGACATGGAATCCCTAGTGCGGCGGCTAAATCGCCCAGTTTCATCATGCAGCACGGTCAAGGCTTTGCGTTGGCCGCCGGAGCCGGAGCTACAGGGTTGGCGCGGTTGTATTCCTTGATGAAGTCTTCTGTAATGTCCACCGCATTATCCACGTAGGGCAGCATACCCAGATTGTTGTTAGCGGCGAGCACGCCAAGGTCAATGATCATAATAATGCCTCGCGCCGCTGCATAGCTTTCCATAAACTTAAAGACTTTTTCACGCAGGGGGTTGAGCACTATTTGCTGCTCGCGATCAATGTCCGCGCGCAGGTCTTCGTCCTTGCGTTTGTATTCCTTTTCGAGCGCCAGCCCTTGCTCTTGCGCCTGCCGCCGAACCTCGACGGAAAGCTTTTCATCCTGCACTTTTTGACTAAGCTCTTCGAGGCGCTTTTTGAGGTTTTCCAACTCAGTCGTGCGCGGTTTGAACTTTTCTTCCAGCTTTTGCGCCTGCCGTCGGAATTCGTCGATTCTATCGCCGAACACCAGCGTGTTGACAACCACCACCCGTCCAGTTGGAATGGCGGTGGGGGTTTTAGCTGGCGCAGCAGGTTGGGATGCGCCGGCTGGGAGCGCCTGTGCTGAAGCCATTGAAAAGCCCGCCGCGACAACGGCAAGCGCCCAGAACAATAAAGCCAATCTCATCATTACCTGCGGTCCTTGTGAAGTTTATCCGCCGGTGGTTTCAGTCTCATTGCTCAGCGGCGTCCAGTAGCGGCGTACCGGCAGATGCGCCTTCTACGGAGGAAGGTTGCCATTATACGAATGCCCACTGAGAACGCAATCAAGCCGACATTGTTGAATGGCTAGTTGACCCTTTTGTTGACACCGGGCGTCCATCCGTTACGATGGACGCTCCTCTGACTGAATGCACATCGTTGGCTTACCCAGCGTAGGAAGAGACCGCACGGTTCATGAGTTGGCGTGTTGTTGTTCAGGGACAAACTTACGAAACCAACCTCGAAGAACTGCAGCAATGGGTGCGAGAAGGACGCATTCTTCCCGACGATCAAGTGTTTCAGCCGGGCGTTGGGTGGTGCGCCGCTGGACAGCTCCCAGAACTCCAGCGTTGGTTTCCGCCCGGAGTGTTGACGCCTCTGCCGCCCAGCGCGTTTGGTATCGCTCCGCCGCCGTCATCCTCTGCCGCCTTGCCCTATGCGCCGCCGACGCTCCCGCCTAGTCTGAATCCAACCCCTTATGCGCCGCTATCCGACCCTTACGCCCCGGCCTATGGGCAGATTGGAGTCTATCCGCCTGCCCTGACAGTACCGTTGGGTGTTCCAGCCGGCGTTGGGAAACGCTTCCTTGGGGCGTTAGTGGACAGTTTCCTAGCGTTTTTGTGCGCTTTGCCAGGACTTTTCATATACCTTAGCGCCGTCTTAGCCTCTGATCATGGCGAAGCACCGGGTGGGCGGGCGGCTGGGGGGTATCTGCTGATATACTTCGGCGCTTTTGCCTACAGCTTGCTGTGCGCTTATCTGACCAGTAGAAGCGGCGGCTCGCCGGGAAAGAAGCTCCTCGGCATGGTTGTTCTACGCGAGGATGGGCAATACCTCAGCTTTGGCATGGCGCTCTTGCGTGAGGTTCTCAAAAATGTCTTCAGCAACATCTGCTTTTTGTTGAACGCTTGGTTGTTGGTTGATCCCCAGCGGCAGCAGCTTTATGACAAAGTCGTGCGGGCCAACGTCTATGAGGCTTCTTGAACACATTTTTGTGGCGGTTATGGAGGCCACGCTGGGGTGGTCGGAAGATGGCGCGTTTGTGTCACCTCAGGCAAGGGCCATACGTCGCTTTCGTCTGTATCCCGCAACGTCTCAAGCAACCGCGTGACGGCGCGGCGTTGCGTTGTCAGCGGTAGTCCGTGCGCCTCCATATCCGGCGTCGGTGGCAAGTGGACAAACCCGTAGCGGCATGGGACGCCCCGCCGAAGCAGTTCGTACTGAACGGCGTAGAAAAGGTGGTTGCACACGTACGTCCCGGCAGAATAGGAAATCTCAACCGGAATCCGCTCGTTTTGGAGCGCGGCTTCCATGCGGCGGATGGGGAGCGTCGTCCACAGGGCAGGGGGCCCGTTCGGGGCGATGAGGGCGTCGCGGCGCAGGTTTCCAGCGTTGTCAGGCGTTTGGAAGTCATCGCAGTTGACGGCGATTCGTTCGAGAGAAACCGCCTTGCGGCCAGCAGCCAGTCCGAGCGACACCACCGCCGTCGGTTGTTCGTCCTCAATGGCGCGCAGCAGTCGTGCGGCGCACTCGCCGGCCACAACCGGTAGTATGAGCCGCGTTAGGTGGACGCCCTCCGGCGCGTCGGCTGTCAGGGCAAGCGTCTGGGTCGGATTGACGGAAAACGTCGCAAATGGCTCAAAGCCCGTCACCAGCAGCTTGATCATGGGTGGTCTCGCTCTGTTTTAGGGGTGGGGGAGCTGGCTGTAACTATGACACTCCGTGTACCATCGCCTACCCTACGTGCATGCTTGGCCCGAATGCGCACACTGTATGCACCCTCTGGAGGCCGCTACCCTGTGGCGTACGCTGACTGGCTCTGCTGCGCTTTCGGCTTTGGGGGGCGCAACGTTGGCTTCGAACGAAGCCAGTGCAGGAGCCCACGGAAAGAAACCTGAAGGACTTACTGGAACGGTTTCCGCGTAAGTGGAACGAGCCCGGCGCAAGTCACTAACAGGTTCGGCGTACAGTGGCTTTCACTTGCCTTTCCGTGCAGCGGTAAGCCAGCGTGCGCCACGCTGGAAGGCGTGGCGCCACTGCTCACTCTGGCGGCAGCAGGTTTTTGGCGCGAAACCGCCGCGCACGAATGACAGCTAACACACCACAGTTTCTCGGAAAGTGTCCGAGTTCCCGCCAGGTTTAGGCCTCTCGTGTTGTGGCTCCTCACAAGGTCGCGCTTACCAGCCCAAAACGTAGGCAAACACCAGCGGCGCAACAATCGAGGCGTCTGACTCGATGATGAACTTCGGCGTCTCGACGCCCAGCTTACCCCACGTGATCTTCTCGTTCGGCACGGCTCCGGAGTAAGACCCGTACGATGTGGTTGAATCGCTAATCTGACAGAAATACCCCCAGACTGGCACGTTTTCCCGCCGTAAATCTTGATGCAGCATCGGTACGACGCAAATGGGGAAATCTCCCGCAATGCCGCCGCCAATCTGGAAGAATCCAATCGAAGCTGTTGCGCTTGCTTCCGTGTACCAGTCGGCCAGCTCAATCATGTACTCAATGCCGGTGCGGACGGTGTGGACGTTTTTGATTTCACCGCTGATGCAGTGTCCGGCGTACATATTGCCCAGCGTTGAATCCTCCCAGCCCGGCACAAATATCGGCAGCTTTTTCTCCTTTGCCGCTAGCAGCCAACTGTCCTTGGGATCAATCTGGTAGCAGGCTTGAAGTTTGGGATTGTCGAGAATCCGCCAGAAAAACTCGTGTGGGAAGAGCCGTTCCCCGCGCGCATCCGAGGCTATCCACTCTTCGAGAATGAACGACTCAATCCGGCGCATCGCCTCGCCTTCGGGAATGCAAGTGTCGGTGACACGGTTGAGACGCCGGTCCAACAACGCCTTTTCGTCCTGAGGTGTCAAGTCGCGGTAGTGCGGAATGCGCTCGTAAAACTTATGCGCTACCAGGTTGAAGACGTCTTCCTCCAAGTTCGCACCGGTGCAGGAAATCGCATGAACTTTGTCCTGCCGAATCATTTCGGCGAGAGAAAGGCCTAACTCGGCTGTACTCATTGCGCCGGCCAGCGTGATCATCATCTTTCCCCCTGCCGCCAGATGCCGCCGGTAAGCCTCGGCGGCCTCCGCTAACGCCGCCGCATTGAAATGACGAAAATGATGCTTGATAAAGTTCGTAATTGGTTGCTCGGTCACAGTTGATGCCCTCCACGAGGAGGCTCGCAGGACATATCCCAGCCATTCAAACTGAAAAAGCTGAATGTGTCCTACGGAGCTTCGCGTGATTCACATAAATGCAAAGTCGAATCGTTCTTGATGGATGTGCGGATCGCTGTGCAGCGTGACGGGCGTCCCAAAGTTGAACTCAATCTCCCGCAGCACGCGCGACTCCGGCCCACGCAGCATCTCAGCCACCTGCGGACTGACGCGCAGCGTCACTTCACTAAAAGCCTGTCCCGACGCAGCGCGTTCCTTAGCCAGATGCTTTGCGTCAGACAGAATCTCATAACACATTGTTTGAGCGGATTTAACCATGCCACTGCCGCCGCAGTAATGGCATGGTTCGCTCAAGATCCGCTCCAAGCTCTGGCGCACCCGCTTGCGAGTGATTGCCACCAGCCCAAAGTCGTTGAACGAGGTAATCTTGGAGGGTGAACGGTCAGCCTTCATCGCCTGCTCCAGCACCTGCATGACCTTCTGCCGGTTGCGGCGGTCTTCCATGTCAATGAAGTCCAGCACGATGATGCCGCCCAGATCGCGCAGTCGAATCTGCCGGACAATTTCAACGGCAGCTTCAAGGTTTGTCCGCGTGATGGTGTCTTCCAGACGATTGGATTTCCCTACGAACTTGCCGGTGTTGACGTCAATGGCGACCAACGCCTCCGTCTGGTTGATGACAATGAACCCGCCCGACTTAAGCCAGACGCGCGGTTTGAGAGCGGCTTCGATTTCCTGCTGAATGTTGTACTCCTCAAAAATCGGACGATTCCGTGTGTAAAGCCGGACGCGATCCACCAACTTGGGTTGGAAGCGGTTGATGAAATCCACGATGTTGGCGTACTCGCCGGGGTCGTCCACCCGAATGACTGAAAAGTCGCTCGACATGTGATCGCGTAACAGGCGCTGCACCAGATCCAATTCACGGCACAGCACCGTGCCGGCGCGCGACTGCTCCGCCCGGCGGCGAATGTCCCGCCATGTTCGTGCCAGATACAGCATGTCGTCGCAGAGGTCTTGCTCTGACCGCCCTTCGCATGCCGTCCGCACGATAAACCCGCCGCTAATGCCTTCCCGCTCACGAAGCATGGTCATGATTCGCTTCAAACGCGCCCGTTCCTGTTCGGTCGAGATTTTGCGGGAGACGCCAATGTGATTAATCGTCGGCATGTAGACGAGGTAACGTCCGGGCAGCGAGATGTATGACGTGATCCGCGCGCCCTTGAGGCCAATCGGCTCCTTGGCAATCTGGACAATGATTTCCTGACCTTCCCGCAGCAGCTCAGTAATTGGCGGTTGGCGGCGTGGAAGATCAGGCTCGCGGCGGTCATCCTTGCGTGGCTCGTCGCGCCCCAACGAACGTGTGGAGGAACGGGTTCCACGCGGCTCAATCGTCGCCTGACCTTCGTCCGGCGTCGGCGACTCCGCGCCGACTGGAAGGTCACCAACGGCGCTCGGCAGCGATGCCGCAGTGGCGGTACCATCGCCGTTTTCAGTCATGCGCGCCAGCTCGGTTTTGAGTGTCGCACTCGACGCCGTGACGCCTGCACCGCTCTCTTCCGGCGTGTCGCTGCGGTCGTCAAGTTCCGCCGTTTCGTCGCCCGTCGCAGCAGCGCTGCGGCCGCTCCGCCGCCGCCCGCGCCGCCCGCGCCGCGTCGGGAACTCCGCCTGCGGAGGACGCACCTGAAGTTGGGCGTCGCCGTTTGGCGTCTCCTCTTCCAAGGCAGTGGTGGGCGTAGAACCGTCGCCGCCCGCCGTCGGCTCGTCAGCCGACTCGATTTCTGTGGCGGCTTCAATTCCTGTGGCGGCCGGCGGTGTCACAGGCGGACGGTCGCCGGCCGCCGCTTCATCGTCGTCCGTGATGCGTTCATAGCCTAACGTCAGCGGCTCAAGAGTCGGTTCAACGCGCGCTTCCGTCTCCACTGTCTCGGCGACTGGCGCCTCCGGGTTGGTCGCAATTTCTTCAATTCGGGTCTGGACGATGATTTTTTGCTGGATGAGCGCGTCCTTGAGTAGGTCGCCCGCTTCTTCATCCAAGTCTTCATCGCGGGCGCGCTCAAACGGCGTCTCAACGACAGGCGGCGACGACGGCGGCTCAACGTCGGCGATGAGCGCCTCAACTTCCGCTTCGACTTTCTTGCTCCGGCGGCGCGAAGACTTCTTTTTCTCCTCGCCGATGACTTCCTTCCGTCGGGTGCGGCGTCGCTCGCGCTGTGCGCCGGCTTCAAGCGACTCGGCCAAGGCTTCACGCTCAAGCTCTAAAGTGTCGCCGCCGGAACGTTCATCAACCGCCGCCACACCCTTCTCCGGGGGCGCTTGTTCGCCGACCGGCGCATGCGCCTCAGCGTGGAGTGGTTTATCTTCCAACTCGTCGCTGACTCGTTCAAACCTTGGCTCGGCCGTCGCGCCTAGCATGGACGATAACAGAGGAGTATCTACCACTGGGTGCTGAGCAAGTGTCGCCGCCGACGGTTCGTCGTCGCTGACTCTCTCAAGTGGAGACAGAGTTGAGGCCGCCTCCGGTGTTTTCGAGGTCGTCGTTGTCCGGTCGGCAAACTCGACCGTCGGCTGACGTTCAGGCGTCGCTTCCGCCGGACGTTCGCGGTCAGCGCGGCGACCTTCGGCCTCGCGGCGCGGCGGTTCGGGTTGGCGTTCGGTGCGCTCCACCCGTTCGGGACGGGCATGGCCGCTGCTTTCTATCAGGTCCAAGTCTTCTTCGGTTTCTTCGAAGAAATCGCCGACATAGAGGAAGGCGTCGCGTTCCAAGCCAATATCTACGAAGGCGGACTGCATACCCGGTAGCACTTTGCGGACCTTCCCCTTGTAGATATTTCCTACCACGGCTTTTGATTCATCGGCCCGCTCAACGTAAAACTCGACCACGACACCGTCTTCCAGAATCGCCACGCGCTTTTCGTACGCATTGACGCTGATGATCATTTCCTTGTTCATATGCGGAGCTGTTCCTCAGGAATTTTCCGACGGGGGCCGGCGGGTGAACCCACGCCAGAGCCGGCAGGTCACGCCAGCCGCCTCGGCAGCATTGCCGAAGCTAACAAACACCGGCGCGTCACCTTCTCCGGAGTGGCTGCGCCACGCGACCACAGATTTGCGTGCAGGATGACCACGAGACCCGCAGCGTATGAGGCCAAAGACGGACGCGATCAAAAACACCTAAGCGTTGACTTGCCATCTTCGGGCGCTGGCGAAACCAACCGTCGCCGGTACAGGCGTCTAAGCGCCGGCGCGAGGAATTGGCAAGGCGTATGGAAACCAAAACTTTTATGTCTCGTCACCGAATTTCGTGGGAGGCGTTTCAATTGGAGAAGCGCCTGCCGTACACGTTCGCCACTAGGCCCAAGCTCACGAATGTCATCAACAACGACGAACCGCCGGCGCTCAACAGCGGCAGAGGGATGCCCATGATCGGGACAAGACCAACCACCATGCCGAAATTGATGATGACATGAAACGCCAGAAGCGCCATGCAGCCGGCGAGGACGAGCATTGCAAATCGTTCTCGTGAACGTCCCGCAACGCTGGCAGAGTGTAGTATGACAAAAAGAAGCAGCGCAAGAACACCTAGAGACCCTACCAATCCAAATTCTTCAGCAATCACAGAGGCGATGAAATCCGAGTGATGCTCTGGGACGAATCCACCTTGGCTTTGCGTCCCGCCCCGAAAACCTTTCCCTAGAACGCCGCCCGATCCGACGGCGATCATGGATTGCAGCGTTTGATACCCAAACCCCTCGCGCGTTTGGCGATCCTGAAGCCGTTCCGGATGGAAAATCGCGTTCCACGTCACGTTGATGCGGTCGCGTTGGTACTGTTTGAGACGCGGCTCCAGCACGAACACAAACAGCAGCGGGCCAAGAACGAGTCCAGCCGTCGCCGCCGCGACAAGCCACCGCACAGCGATCCCACTCAAGAAGATTAGGACGGCGACAGGCGGGAAAAACGTGAGCGCCGTCCCTGCGTCAGGCTGTTTGAGAATCAACCCCACTGGCAGCAAAACTACGCCCAGCACCAACGCCAGTTGCCGCCACGTTACGCCGTCGGGCCCAAGAGGGCGCAGGATGCGCGCCGCCAGCAAAATTGTTCCTAACTTGGCGAACTCCGAAGGCTGAATTGTACCCAGCGGCCCTAGACGAATCCAACACCGCTGACCGTTAATCTTCACGCCGACGAAGAGAACAATGATGAGCAGCAGAATGGTGACCGCATAGACATACGGTGCGGCGTCAAAGACCCGTTGAAAGCTCACACGGGACACCCAGAAGAAGGCGGCGTAGCCAATCCCACACCACACCAACTGTTTGAACCAGAACTTCTGATGCCACTCTGTCGCACCGCCGGGCGCGGCGTTCGTGCTGTAGAGGGTGACGATGCTCACCGTACACAACAGCGTGACCGCCGCCAGTAATGACCAATCAAAATCACGCCACCGACGCTCTTGCATTGTGTTCATCAGGGGTTGTTTGTGGGCTTAGTTGTAGGTTGGTGGTTAGGCGGCGGCGCGCGCCGCGCTGTCGGCGGCGGCTCAATGGGCGGCTCAATGAATGATTCGACCACCACCGGCAGCCCTTTCTTCTTTCTCAACCACGCTTCGAACACCGCCTTGACGTTTGGAGCGGAGACTTTGGCTCCGAAGCCGCCGTGCTCCACCAACGAAATGGCGGCGATTTCGGGGTTATTGCGTGGGCCAAAACCGACAAACCACGAATGGTCGCGTTCTTCGAGCTTGGACGCCTTGAGCTTGCTGACCACCTGCGCCGTGCCCGTTTTGCCGCACATTTCAAAACCGGTTTCCGGATCGCGGATCGCCGACCGCGCCGCCGTCCCACCGGCGTTAACAGCGCCCCACATGCCTTCAATCACAGCGTCCCAGCATTCATCGGGCAGCTCAATGCGCTTGACCTGGTCGTTGAACGTTACACGCGGCGCATCCTGCGTCGGACGCGCTTCTAACAGGAAATGCGGCGTATGAAACTCACCACGCATGGCGATGCCAGCCACCGACCGCAGCATTTGCAGCGGCGTCGGGCGGACCATCGCCTGCCCAATGGAGGCGTAGACGGAATCGGCGTCCGTCCAGCGATACTGCGCCGGCGTCGCGTTTGGCATCGTGCGCCGGACGGTGGCGGCCTTGAGTTCTAAACTCGGAATATATCCCTTGAACTCATTCGGCAAATCCACACCGGTATACTCGCCAGCCCCCAGTTCCGAGGCGTACTTCCGCAAGTTGTCCAGCCCCAGCTTGATACCCAGCCGGTAAAACCAGCCGTCGCAGGACTTGGCAATGGCCTGGGCCAGTGGCGGCGTCCCATGGCTGCCCATGCAGCGCACATGCCGACCGCCGACGTTGATGCCGCCGCCGCACAAAAACCGATCCGTTGGCTTGAGTACGCCAGCGCGCATGGCGGCGACCGCCATGATGATTTTCCACGTAGAGCCAGGCGGGTAAATGTCCTGAATGGCACGGTTGCGCAGCGGCTTGTGCTTGTCGTTGGCGTAGCGCGCGTAGTCGGCGCGCGAAATCCCGGCCGCGAAGAGGTTGGGGTCGTAGCCGGGCATCGAAGCCAGCGCCAATATTTCACCGTTGCGCGGGTCCATCACGACAATCGTCCCGTTCAACTTAAGCGCCTTCAGGCGCGCTTCCGCCACGCGCTGAAGGTCAATGTCTAGCGTCGTCACGATGTCCTGCCCCGGTACAGGGGGAACAGTTTCGATCTCCCGCACGAAGCGCCCACGGCTGTCCACAATGATGCGCCGGTAGCCGTCGCGTCCCATCAAAATCCGGTTGTAGAAGCGCTCCAACCCCGCCTGCCCTACCTTGTCGCCCGGCCGGCAATAGTCAAACTCCGGCCGCTTGAGCTGCGCCTCACTAACTTCCGTTACGTACCCTAGAACGTGACAGGCCAGTTCACCGTGCGGGTACTTGCGCTGCGGACGCAACTCAACCAGAAACTCCGGGTGTTCATAGTCGAGGACGGCGACCTTCGCCCGGTCGGCGTCGCTGATGTTGGACTTCATCTCAACTGGGCGGATTTTGGCGGCCGGCGAGCGGAGTTGTTGGCGGGCATACTCCGGCGACACGCCGAATTCTTCCTTCAGAATCCGCAGGGTTTCTTCTTCGTCTTGGATGTCCTCACGATTGACCATCAGGCTGAACGTCGGCCGACTGTCCACCAGAACGTTTCCGTGCCGGTCGAGGATGTTGCCGCGCGGGGCGACAATCGGAATTCGACGTTCACGGTTGTTTTCAGCCTGCTTGACGTAGCTTTCATGATGGACGACCTGCATGCTCCACAGGCGCAGCGCCAGCACGACGAAAGCCGCTACGACGCCGACTTGCAGCGCCAACAGGCGGAGGCGTGGATTGAAGGCAGGCGGCGGCCCAGAGGGTGTAAAGCGCGGCGTCATAACAAACAGGCGGCGCGCTCCCGGTACGTTAGAATGCGCGTGGAGCGATTGGCTCGTCGGTGCTGCGCACGGCGATCCACTTACCCAACCAGCGGTCGCCTGCCGGGAAGAGTACCAAGCCGGCGAGACTGTTTCCAAGTAGAGCGAGCATACCGACGCGGACGATTTCCCGAAACGTCGTTTCCGGCGGCAAAATCGAGAAAAAGTACAGGAAGAAGGCGAAAAGACCAGTGTTGACGACCGAAGCCAGCGGCAACACCAGCAGGCGCGTCATGCGGCTGTCCAGGGAGAACTTCATGCTCACTACGGCCAGCGTGTAGCCAATGAGCGTTTTCGTAAAGCCGCTGGCGCCATACAGCACACCCCACAGCAAGTCCTGCAACAACCCGCCTGTTAGACCTACCAGCGCGGCTCGCAGCGCCTTAGTTTGAACACCGACGAAGACCGTCAAAATGAGGACGAAATCTACATACTCAAACAGAAAGCCGATACGCGGCAGGCGGACGAGGATGGTTTGCAGCGCAACCATCAAACCAAGCGCAACAGTCACGCGCGCCGTCGGCCCTAGTTCAAGCGGTATGAGCTTGGCGCTCAGACGGCGCTGAGGCAGTGACTGGCGCATAGCATAGTGGGGAAGCATGACGTATCCGTGTGTTTGCCTGTAGGTGTTACTTCGCCGGCGATTTGACGGCAGGCGGACGCAGCGGCTCCGCCACCGTAACCCGCACGGTTGGCGGCAGGATGGCGACTTCCTCCAAGCGCTCCAGCGGCGCCGCCGGACGGACAAGGATGCGATGTACGCCTGCGCCGGCGGCGCGTTCAACCGTCTCAACCGTCCCGATGATCAGTCCCTTTGGATAGACGCCGTCCAAGCCGCTGGTGAGCACCATTTCCCCGGTCTCAACTTCCGTCAGCCCGGAGACATTCTCAAGGCGGCACAGAGGCTGATTTTGGCCGCGCAGTTCGCCGTTGACTCGCGATTTGGCCAGTGTGGCGCCTAATCCGGCTTGACCATCCGCAATGGTCTGGACGATGGCCGCCGTCGGACCGACGGCGACGACTCGCCCGACAACACCCTGCGGTGTAATGACCGGTGAGTTGAGCAGCACCCCGTCAAGTGAACCTTTGTCGAGCGTGATTTGCCGAAACCACGGCGTTCCATCGCCGCCGATCACGTTGGCGACAATGGTCGGTGCGGGTGATGACTGTTTGAGAGCCAGCAGTTCACGCAGCCGTCGTCCTTCCAGCGCCTCCTGCTCACGCTCGACCAGCGCCAGCCGCAGCCGGGCGTTTTCCTCCTGCAGACGTTGGTTGGCGAGGTAAACGCCGCGCAAGTCAATGTACCCCGTCCACACCGCCGTCAGTCCCGTGACCACGGCGTCCGTCGCTTTTTGTAGGGGCTGGAGCAGGGTGATGACAGCCGTGCGGGGCAAACTTTGCCCTAAGCTGCGCGCGCGTGCATGCAGCGACATCAGCAGGAACTGCGCCAGCAGGATGCCCGCGACAAACAAGGCCAGGCGATGCGCCGGATCAAGTTTTTGCAACGGCGGGGGGACAGCTGGCATAACGCGCCTTCCCTAGTTGGCGACGAAGTGCTTGGCGTAGGAGCCACCGAGACTGACGCGCTTGAGCAGTTCAAAGTCGCCCAACATCTTGCCCGTACCCAACACCACTGACGAGAGAGGATTCTCCGCCAGGGTGACGGGGACGCGCGTTTCCTTCATCAGGAGCTTGTCGAGCCCCTTGAGCAAAGCGCCGCCGCCGGTCAGCACAATCCCTCGGTCGGCGATGTCGGCCGAGAGTTCGGGCGGCGTTCGTTCCAGCGCAACGCGCACGGCGTTGACGATGGTGGCGATTGGCTCGGCCATCGCTTCACGGACTTCATCGTCCGAAATGGTGATGGTCTTCGGAATGCCTTCAATTAGGTCGCGGCCGCGAATTTCCATCGTGAGCCGTTCTTCGAGGCGATACGCCGAACCCAACTCAATCTTGACCTGTTCAGCCGTGCGTTCTCCAATCAGCAGGTTATATTTCCGCTTGATGAACTGCGCGATGGCTTCATCTAGTTCGTTGCCCGCCACCCGGACGGCACGAGAGTAGACAATGCCCGACAGTGAGATGACGGCGATGTCAGTCGTTCCGCCGCCGATGTCCACAATCATGTTGCCGTACGGTTCGGTAATCGGCAGCCCAGCCCCAATGGCGGCGGCCATGGCTTCTTCGACCAAGTACACCTCCGCTGCGCGTGCCCGATACGCGGCGTCTTCGACTGCGCGCAGTTCCACTTGGGTAATTTCACCCGGCACGCCGATGACGACACGCGGCGATACCCAGGACTTGCCGTTGTGGGCGCGACGGATAAAGTGCTGCAGCATCTTCTCCGTCACTTCAAAGTCGGCGATGACGCCGTCTTTCATCGGACGAATCGCCACAATGTTGCCGGGCGTTCGCCCGATCATCTCCTTAGCTTCCTTACCAACGGCTTCGACCTGATGTGTGATCTTGTTGATGGCGACAATAGACGGCTCACTGACGACGATGCCGCGTCCTTTGGCGTACACCAGCGTGTTGGCGGTGCCGAGGTCAATCGCTAGATCGTTAGAGAAATAGTTGAAGATTGAACGCCATTTCATTGAAGGTCAATGATATGAATCCAACAAACAAGTTCGAGGTCGGCGCGCCGACATCCACGTTAGCGCGGAGCGCCACGCAGCGGCACCACAAAAAGGCTGCTAAAACCTTGTCCACTTTTGAAGTCTTGTCAAGAAAGGTTGCACCGTAAGCGTGGAATTTTTCCGGCGAGCACGGCAGGCCGGCCGAACCCTGCGCGCAACGACCACCACACAAACCACCAATCAGTTGTTGACGGTTTTTTCACCGCGCCGTCCACGGGCGTCGGAAGCGACAATCCGGAAGGTTTGCCCACGCAGGGTGAGCGAGAACTGTCCGTCACTATTGACCGGGGCCGTCCGACCGTTGATTTGAATTTCGGCGCCCGGCTCGGTTCGACCAGAAACCCGGTAAACGCCAGCGGCCTCTCTTGTGACTGTGACCTCGCCGATGTAGATAGGCGTGTCGCTCTTCCCCGGTTCGCGTGGAACAATGGTGAGACGAAATTCCTCGCTCCAGACGCCGGGCCGACCATCGCGGGCTAGCGCCCGTACGCGCCACCAGTACGTCCCACTCTGGGAGTTGAACGTCCATGTGAACCCCCCGCCGTCCGTTTCTTTGTCAACAATCAGCGCCCGGTCAAGAAAGTACTGCGAGTCAGCCAATTGCATTTGATACCGCGCGGCTTCCGCCACGCTGCTCCATGCAAATGCGACCGGCAGGGCTTTACCGTACTCCAGCGGGACAATCCGGGCGTTTTCGGGGGACGACAGACGCGGCGCGGGCAACAACTTGTACTGTCCCAGCTTTTGCCCACCTTCCGCGTACTGGACATTGGTGTTGGCGGGGATGCTTTCCGTCACCCCACGGTCATTGGTGGCGCGCATTTCGCCGCGTTCCACCGTGGCGCTGGTTTGATTGTTGCGCACGCTCACTTCGGCGCTCGTGTTCTGTCCCGGACTAAACTTTATCCCTTTCGTCGCCAACTCGTTGACATCCTCAGCGGTTCGGATGGCGCCGGTGGTGATGTTGACCGTCCCGCCTTCCACTCGGTTGCGGACGATTTGCTGGTCGGTTTTGTCGTTTTTGGCGTTTTGCTGAATGATGACGGTTGAATCCGGCTTCATCTTCAGCACACTGTGGTCAATGTATTGAATCACCGCCGACCCGTCGGAAGCTGTGATAATCACGTCGCCGGGTTCGAGTTGGGTGGAGGTCGTGGCGCGTTCGATTTGGTTCGTCCGCGCTCGTTTGACGGAAACCTCGCCGACTACCTGAACCAGCCGCACGGCTTGGCTTTTAAACTCGCCGGCAAGGGCGTCTTGGTGGCGTTTCCAAAGGTACAACCCGATAATCGCGCCCGTCAGCAGCAGAAAACCACCGACGAACTGATAGAACGTCCGGCGGGAGATCAGATACCAGTCCAGAAACGGTCGTCTAAACCTGGTGGAAGCGACGTTTTTATTGCCCGGTTGGACGTACATCGAACATCGTTGGCGGTTGGGCTGAATCAGGACGACCTAGGAAAGCTGTGGCGCAAATCCAACACAAAGGTGTCGCTATAACACAGCCGCCTGTGCAAAATCAAAAGTCGCCGACTACCTGAAAATACATAATGGAGTTACGCGCGTCATGACCTTTCCCAGCAGTCGTCAGTCGCCGACGGAGGCGACCGTTGATACGCTCATTGTCCCTGTGTTTACCGAAGATACGACGGACCCGGACCGGCTTGCTGGTCTCGCTTTACCAGCGGATGAGCGCCTGCGTGCGGTGTTGAGTTCCGCCGAGATGCGCGGCAAGGCGGGGCAACTACTGACCCTGCACCTTCCGTCCGGCGGCGACCTGCGCCGCATTCTGCTGGCCGGCGTTGGGGAGTCTAACAAACTGACGATGCAAGCCGTCCGGGAAGCGGTTGCGGCGGCGGTTCGCAGCGCCGGTCCCTACGGCGCGCGCCGGTTCGGACTTGTTCCGCGCTATGGCGTGCTGACGCCAACGGCGTTTGTTCAAGCGGCTGTTGTTGGGGCGCACCTGGCGGCGTTCGCCGTGGACAGTTACCGAACAGAAGATGTTAGACCCATCCAGATTGAGGCGTTTTACTTGTTGACGACCGACGATGACCCCCAGCTGGACGAAGCCCTGCGGCGCGGAACTATTCTTGGCGAGGCGATCAACTTCGCTCGGTTTCTCGTCAATGAACCCGCCAACCGCCTGACGCCGACCGATCTGGCTCACCATGCGCAGGAAATGGCCAATCAGGTTGGACTGCAAACCGACATCCTCAACGAGAACAAAATGCGTGATTTGGGGATGGAAGCCCTGTTGGCGGTGGCGCGTGGTTCAAAGGAAGAGCCGCGCTTGATTACGGTGCGCTACACACCGTCGAATGGTGAGCGCCGTGAAACGATTGCGTTGCTCGGTAAGGGCATTACCTTCGACACCGGCGGCATTTCGCTCAAACCGGCTGAGAACATGGAACGAATGAAGTACGACATGGCCGGCGGGGCAGCGGTGCTGGGTGCCATGCGCGCCATCGCGCAGCTTCGGCCAAGCGTCAACGTCATCGGTATCGTGCCGAGTTGTGAAAACATGCCTTCCGGCACGGCGACCCGACCCGGCGATGTCATTCGCACGATGCTCGGCAAAACGGTTGAGATTATCAACACCGACGCCGAAGGGCGGCTGATTCTCTGTGACGCCATGGCCTACGCACGGCGGCTGGGCGCGACCTGTATGGTGGATTTGGCGACGCTGACTGGCGCAATCGCCATTGCCCTGGGGCTGCGCTATGCCGGACTCTTCAGCCATCACCCGGCCATGGTGGAGGCGTTGCAGGCGGCGGCCCGCGCCGCCGATGAGCGTGTCTGGCCGATGCCGCTTGATTTGGAGTACCGCGAACTTATCAAGAGCGACATCGCCGACATCAAGAACGTCGGCGGCAAGTACGGCGGCAGCATTACGGCGGCGTGGTTTTTGCGCGAGTTTGCGGGCGATGTGCCCTGGGCGCACCTCGACATCGCCAATGTTGCTTGGAACATGGAAGACAAGCCCCACCTACCCAAGGGGCCGACTGGCTTCGGCGTGGGCACGCTGGTGGAGTTCGTCTTGGCGCGCGCGCAACGCTAGACTACAGCCCGAAGTACTTGGCGTAGAAGGCGCGCGCCGCCGCCGGACTAGACGTGCCTTTGATGATGGCGCGGCCGTCCCGAAACAGAGTGGCGTCCAATCCGTCGGCGGCGAACATCAGCACGTCGGCGTTGTGGCGTACCGCTCCGGCGCGCGCCAGCCGCGCCGCCAACTCGGTGAAGTCAAGAGTGGTCAGCGCAGCCTGCGCCGGCCGCACCTGTACGGCTTGGCGTCCGCAGAGGACGACAGCGAAGGCGGCGCGTTCGGCGGTTAGGAACGCAAAGCGCCGCAGCCCGCAACAGGGGCAGTCTGCACGGCGACGCGCAGCTGGCAGATTCAACGTCGCCTGCTTACCTGTCCAGACGTCCACCTGCCATAGGCTACGGCGGCACAGCGCCGCCTGTCCCGTTAGGAGTTTGAGCGCCTCCACGACCTGCGCCGCCGCAATGGTGTGCACAATCGGCAGGATGACGCCGGCCGTGTCGCACGTCGGCGTGGTCGCCGCGTCGGGCGGTTCTTCAAAAACGCACCGCAGGCAGGGCGTCTCATTTGGCAGAATGGTCATGGTCGCGCCGTAACTCCCGACCGCCGCGCCGTAAATCCACGGTTTCCCATGCTTGATACAAGCGTCATTGAGCAGGTAGCGCGTCTCGAAGTTGTCCACACCGTCAAGAATGACATCGGCCGCCGCCACGAGCGGTTCGACCGTATCGGGCGCGACATCCGCGACGACGCCCTCGACATGGACGGTGCTGTTGACGGCGCGCAGGCGGGCTTCAGCAGCGCGCGCTTTGGGACGGCGTTCGCGGGCGTCGGTTTCGTCGAAGAGCACCTGCCGGTTGAGGTTTGACCACTCGACGAAATCCCGATCCACAACGCGCACCGTCCCAACGCCGGCGCGGACGAGCATATCCGCCAAAGTACAGCCTAGCGCCCCACAGCCGACGACAAGCGCGCGCCCCTGCGCCAGCCGCGCCTGCCCGGCAGGGCCGATGCCGGCAAAACGTTCCTGACGAGCATAGCGGTCATGCATGCCAGCTGGTTTCAGGCTTTCTTGAGAAACTTGGCGACGCCAGCGCGACAGTCGGCCGTATGGCGGGCAATGACGTTGATGTCCGCGCCGCTGCGTAAGGCCGCTTCGAAGCTAAGGCCGTCCATGTGGTAGAGCAACCGCTTGGTTAGGTGCATGGCCGAGCCGCTGCGCGCCGCCAGCCGCGCTACGTACGCCGTGAAGTCTGTCTCAAAGGTTTCATCCGGCAGGACGCGATTGACGAACCCCCAGTCATGCGCCTGCTGCGCCGAGATAATCTCTCCGGTCAGCACCCACTCAAGCGCGCGCTTCTCGCCCAGATTGCGCCGCAGAATCGCCATAACCATCGCCGGCACAAAGCCGATGTTGACTTCCGGGTAGCCGAACTGCGCCGACGCTTCAGCCACAATCAGGTCACAGGCCGAAGCCAACCCGCAGCCGCCGGCGAGCGCGCGTCCCCGAACGCGCGCCACAATTGGCTTGGGGCAGTTCCGCATCGCCGTGAATAAATGCACCAGCGTTTCAGCGTCGGACAGGTGATGCATAACATCCTGTTCGGCCAGGGCGTCAAGCGCCGCCAAGTCGGCGCCGGCGCAGAAGTCCTTGCCAGCGCCGGCGATGACGATGACGCGCACAGCCGGATCCTGGGCCGCCGACTGGACGGCTGCGCGCAGTCCGTTCAGCACATTAGCGTCGAGCGCGTTCCGCTTGTCCGGACGGTTGAGCGTCGCCGTGGCGATACCGTCAGTCACTTCATACAAAACGGCGTTCGGTGTTTCGTTCATTGTCGTTCTCGCTGACGAAGATGCTGCAAAGTGTTCGGTGCTTGTCCGAGGGGACGCCGGCGGTCAAGCCTTTCACAACATCCTAGTGCACTTCCAACTTTTGCGTCCCAATCAACTTCGCTTCGGCAAAACACGGTCATGTCGGGCTTCGCTTGGCGAAGGGAGTACTGTAGGTTGGAAGTACGGTCGCCGCGCGCAGCGGGCCGCCTTACCTAAAACCGTCCCCGCCGGAAAGCGGATGCAACTCAACGTTCTTCAACGTATTAGCTCGTGCAGTTCAAAACATGCGCCCCTTTCGATGTGTCAGGCGTTCGGTAGCCTGCGTGTGATGATGCGCATCGAGGGCGTTGTTCCAATTCTGGTCGGCAACGCTGGTTGCGTGTACGGGTTGGATTTCGTCTCGCACTTTTACGCAGCGCGGAAATCTGTCCTAACGCCTGTCTACACCGCCGCCGACTTGACCAATGGCCGCATCGAAGACCGGACTCGTGCCGCCGTGGCGGAGACCATCGCCCAGTTCAACCCGCGCGTCATTGCGCTCATTACGCTGTGCAATGAAGAAACGGTTGGTCTGGCGATTGACGCCATCGCCAAAGACTACGCGGCGCGCGCCAAGGATGACCCGACGTTTCCACTCGTCGTCCCGATGCATGTGCCCGGCTATGGGGTCAAATCGCATGCCGAGGCCAAAGACATCGCCGCGTCGCAGCTTTTGAAGTGCCTCATTGAACGGGATGGCTTGCCACCCCGCCAAGCCGACGCTGCTTCCACCATTGGCGAGGTCTTCCCGGCCGATCCGCTCTACTTGGAGCAGCTCCTCGCCAAAATGGACATCCGGTTAGTGGCGCACATTCCATCGCGGACGCTTGCTGACTTCCGTAAGACATTGGGGGTTGCGGTCAACGTGACGTTGCATCCGTTTTATGTGAAGACCTGCGCGCTGTTGGCGAAGCACAAGATTCCGTCCATGGGCTGTACGCCGGTTGGCGTCGAAGGCACGCGCACGTGGGTTGAGCGCATCGGGCGAGCCTTCAATGTCAAACCGTCCAAAGTAGAAGAACTAGCTGAGACGGAGTCGCGCGCCGTCGCCGAGGTGTTTGCCCAGAACCCAGTTCGCGGACGGATCATCGTCGCCGGCTATGAGGGAAGCGAGCTAATGGTGGCGCGTTTGCTGATGGAGGCTGGCGCGGAAGTCCCCTACGTTTCGACCAACATCGGGCAAACGCCTTTTACAAAAGAGGATGAAGCGTGGCTTGCGGCGCGTGGTACAACGGTTGTCTTCCGAAAAACTTTCGATCAGGACGTGATCGCAGTGGACGAACTCAAGCCCGATCTGGTATTGGGGACGACCGCTCTGGCCGCCTACGCTAAGGAGCGGGGCATTCCCAGCATGTACTTCACGAACATCTTTGCATCACGCCCGCTCTTTTTAGCGCAGGGTGCACAAACTATCGTTGAGTTGATCAACCAAGCGATCGGGCGGCGGGCGGCCTATCAAAGTTTGACGGATTTCTTTGCCGACGTTGAAGAAGAGACGGGTGTGTCGGCGGAAGCCTATTGACTGCGAGCAACCTCGGCTAAATCCGTCTCCGGCCGGCGCAGTGAGAGCTGTAAGACAGTCACGCTGGTGGTATGTTCGGCGCGCTGAAGCCGATGCAGAACGCCGGTCAAACAGTTCTACTGGAACGTCAAGCCGACCTTGGCTTTCTTGCCGGGGACTTTTTAGGGGTGTTAGTATGCTTGCAGTTTGTCCTCCGGTTGACTAACGCCGGTAGGCTGCTTCGTGTTAGGGCGATCTGGGAGGCGCAAAGGCTTCCGAACGATCTTAGTGGGATCGTTTGGAGCCAGCACAGCCCGGAACGGTATGGATGACTCGCCATGTTTTGCCCAAAATGCGGTACTGAAAATCGTCCGAACGCCCGCTTCTGTAAAAGCTGTGGACACTCCTTCTATGGCGTTCCGCCCAGAGCGTCGGCGTCGCTGACGGAGGCTTCTCCGATTGAGCGCACCTTTGTGATGCGTTCTGTTGGACCCGACGACCCGGGGCGAACAAACGTTGCCATCCCTGCCGTCAGTTCCTCTGAAGCGCCGCCTACTCCGTTGGCGGTTACGTCCTCGTCCGAGAATGACGGTTACGGTCAAACTGACGGTTTCATTCTTGGCGAGATTTCGTCTCCTAATTTACGTCTTGAGTCTCAGCCCTCCAAAGCAATTTCTGAGCCAGAAACCATCCCAGAATTGTTCCGCAGCGGCGCTGAGTCGCCTTCGCTGCCCCCAACGATGGTTGTTGCGCCGCCTTCTGCGCCGCCGTCACGGGACGCTGTGACATTAGACCCGTTGGCGACCGTTCCCGGCGATGCAGCGGCTGTGCCGCCGCCTCTGCCGAAGCCTGCGCCACCAAGCGGCGCGCTGGCATCCACTCCGACCCCATCAAGTGGCGTGCCGCTGCCGCCGGAGGTCGCTGCGACGCCGTTCCGCCCTGTTGAGCCGCCCATAGGAGCGCCGCGTCCAATGGGGCGAACCCCTGCCCAAGAGTTGTCTGCTCCACCCCCCAAACCGCCAACCGACTTGTTCGTACAAACCGCCCCCACCATCATCCCATCGCGCTCGAGGTCACGAACAGGGTTGGTGATTGGCCTTTCGGCGGCGGCTATTGTACTGGTCATCGCTGTCGTTGGCGTGATTGCCTATTTTCAGCTAGCGACGCCGTCGCCGGCGCCAGTTAGCGAGACGCCGCCCGTCGTTGCAGAACCGCCGCTGGTCGCCAGTGAACCGCCGCAGTCGTCTGCTCCTGAAAAGCCGGCCGTCCCGGAAAACATGATTGCGATTCCGGGAGGGGAATACACGATTGGGCGCAACGCCGGCGACTTCTTCGACCGTTATGAAAAACCGCAGCACACCGTTACGCTGCGGCCGTTCTACATTGACAAAACGGAAGTCACCAACGCGGACTACCAGAAGTTTATCGAGGCGACCGGCCACCCCGCTCCGACTTCATGGCCAAACGGGCGGTTTGAACCAGGCAAGGAGTTGTTCCCGGTCACTGGTGTGACCCTTGCCGACGCCGAGGCGTACGCCAAATGGGCCGGCAAACGTTTGCCGACGGAGGAGGAATGGGAAGTCGCTGCCCATGGCCGGACGCCGACGGCGTTTCCTTGGGGGAATGCCTTTGATCCCAGTCGCGCCAACGTCAAGGCGAGCGGCCTTGGCGTCCCGGTTCGGGTCGGAACTTATCCGGCTGGCGCCAGCCCGTTTGGCGTTCTGGACATGACCGGGAATGTCTGGGAATGGACGGCCTCCGAAGCTAAGCTGTACCCCGGCAGTACGGAGAAACCGCCGACTTGGGACAAACCTCTTGCCCCTGGCGTCAAGTTGCAAATTATCCGCGGCGGAGCGTGTACTGAAGATACGAAGCGGTGCACCACGACCTATCGCAACTGGGTGCCGTCAGACTTCAGCGCCCGCGAACTCGGTTTTCGGTGCGCCAAGGATCAGCCGCCGCAGTAACGCCCGTGCATCGCCAAGCTCCTGTCCACTTTGCTCTATGTTGATCGCCAAGCGATGTACTGTCGCCGCCGCGAGGTGGTTTGCTCATTTGTTGTTTGCTGGCTGCGGGTGGGCTCTGTGTTTTAGCCTGAGCGCTGTCGCGGTCGCCCAGATTGGACGACCGCCAGACGAGCCACCGCCGTCTTCGACGTCCTCTTCGTCCACTTCACCGACGCCGGGTAGCAGGCGTCCTACGCCTCCTCCTCGACCGAAATTCATCAGGACGCCGACCGGCGTGCAGATGCCCTTGGGGCGTGAAGCGAGCTTTTATCTTGGAGAAGGGAACGAACTCCTCAACAAGGAAGACTTTGCTTCCGCCAAGATGTTTTTTGAGCAGGGCTTGAAGGCGGCGCGCGCCAGAAGCGAAACCGCCGAGGCGCTCCAGCGACGGCGTGAAGTGTCCGTCCACTTGGACGCCGGTAGGCAACTTGAACAGAAAGGAAGTTTTAGTGAGGCGCTGGGCGAGTATGAGAAGGCGCTGGCGGTTGAGCCAGTCAATCCGCTCGTGAAAAAGTACGCTGGGCGAACGCTTTTTAGGCTCGGCGAGGCCGCCGTCTCGGCGCAGGAGTGGTCGGCGGCTATCGGTTATCTGGAGCGATCACGGGAGCTCGCCCCCGATCCGGCAACGGATGCAACGCTGGTTTCGGCATTGTTGGGCTTAGCTGGCGGACAAGCTGATCCCCTACAGGCTTATGCGACCTACCAGCGTATCCTCACACTTGCGCCAAGTAATGAAGGAGCACAGAAGGGTCTCCGGCGGACAGAAGCCATCATTCGAGTTCGCCGCGCTGAAGAGGCTTTCCAAGCGGGACGCTACAACGAAGCGCACAGCGAGTACGAAGCGGCGCTGAACCTTGACGCCGACAACGCCGAAGCTGCCGCTGGCAAGAACAAAACGGAAGCTTACTTGGCACGGCTGGCCGCTGACGAGGCCTATCGCTTGCGAAACTTCCGCGCAGCCTACGCCGACTATCAGAAGTTCAATCGTTTTGCGCCAGGTGACCCGCAGGTGACGGCGCGGTTGGCGGAGCTGGCAGTGCGGCTAGAGCCAGCCCTTCCGCTGCGCGGCATGCTGACCTACAAATTGAAAACAGCCAGTCCCTTTCGCATCCGTTTGCGCCGCGATCAAGTAGAAAGCGCGCTGCTTGACAGCGAGAATCCAATTGAGCCGCAAGTGAAACTTGACGGGCGGCTGCCGGCGCAGGACTGCATGTTTCGTCTCGGCAAGTCCTCTCCGAACGTCACAGTGCGCCTGACAACGCCGCCGTCGGCTGCCAATGACTACACGGCCGAACTGGTGGCGACGCCCAAAAATCCTCGTACGGAAGAGGTGACGGTTGTTGCTGAATGGACGCTTCCCTCCAAAGGAGGGCTTCAGTGGCGGAAACAGCTCGGCGCCGGAGTGTACCGTGTGTACTGGCAGGGGCCCTACTTTGAAGTCTTTGACCCGGCCGGCGTCTGTATCGAATCCAGCCAGCGGTCTGTCTTGCCCCGCCAGCCGGTGACGGTCAAGGCCAGGCCTATCAAAGGTGTCACATTACAGGTGGTTGAGCAGCCTAAGGCGGAAAATGATTTCTCCTTTGCCCTCAATGTGGCAGTGACAAGCCCGACCACCCTGTTGCTTGACCTAAGCTGGGCTGTCGGAGGAAAGTAGCAGGTCTGGGCGGTCTAAAAATAACCTTGTGCTCTATCGCCGCCTATTGAAAATAAAGACAACAGCCATACCCAAAGTTAAAGGCAGACCCCGCACGGACACTCCCTAAAAGTTTGGGTACGGCTGTTTCTGCCAGTGAAGTGAGGCAACTTTCATACCAAAAGTTGAAGCCCTTTCAGTTGTTCGGATTGGCTTGGGGCAGGCTTGCGCAGATTGACAATTCTCTTCAGCGACGGGCTGCCGTTTTTCGTCACGCTTACATTTTTTGACGGTAATTTGTAGGATTTTTTGTGTACGAGACCCTCCTGCTTCTTCTGTCTTTGGGCGGCTCGGCGCTTCGGCTCTCGACACCGCTCATCTTGGCGGCGCTGGGCGGGCTGTACGCCGAACGGAGCGGCGTCATCAATATGGCGCTGGAAGGCATCATGCTAGCCGGAGCGTTTACGGCGGCGACCGTGACGGCGCTCACCGGAAGCCCTTGGTTGGGGCTGTTGACCGGCCTTGCCGCTGGCCTAGGCGTCGCCGCCCTCCACGCTTTTTGCTGCATTACCTGCCGGGCCGATCAGGTCGTGACGGGGACAGCCGTCAACATTTTGATGCTGGGTGTCCCGCCCTTGATTTCAGGGGCGTTGTTTGAGTCCACAGGTTCGACGCCGTCGTTAGCAAAAACACAAACGTTGCCAACGCTGCCCATTGTCGCTGCATTGGTGGCTGCGCCAGTGACAAGGTTTGTCCTTTTCAAGACGCCTTTTGGGCTGCGACTGCGCGCCGTGGGCGAAAACCCGGAAGCGGCGGCGACGGCGGGCGTCAGCGTGGCGTGGATTCGTTGGCAGGGGGTTTTGATTTCAGGATTACTGGCTGGTCTCGCTGGTGTGTATCTCTCGATTGGGCAAAATTCGCTCTACACACGGAATATGACCGCCGGACGCGGCTACATTGCTTTGGCGGCGCTCATTTTTGGCAACTGGCTGCCGTTTCGTGTACTTGCCGCATGCCTGCTCTTCGGCTTTATGGACGCCGTTCAGATTCGGCTTCAGGGAACGTCCTCTGTGCCAACGCAGTTTATCCAGATCATTCCCTATGTTTTCACGATGGTGGTGTTGGCTGGTTTTATCGGGAAGTCCACGCCACCGAGGGCGCTGGGCATGCCCTACGTGAAAGAGCAGCGTTAGGCGTTTTTAGGTGGAGCGGCGGGCTTGGCCGCGCTTCGGGCTGACGCCGCTCCACTTACGGCGCTTCTCAAGAAATGCACTAGCGGCGGCGTGGTCGGCGGTCATTGTCGCGCTCCGGGCCGGCCGGACGCTCCGAGCTGCCTTGAGTAGAGGCTTCCTCCTCGAGCAAAGCGCGCCGACTGAGCCGAATCTTGCCGCTCGGATCCGTACTCAGGCACTTCACCATCAACTGCTGACCTTCCTTCAGCTCGTCGGCGACCGACCGGACACGGTAGTTGGCGATTTCGGAAATGTGGAGCAACCCTTCCGTGCCGGGGAAAATTTCGACAAACGCCCCGAACTCGGCGATGCGCGTCACTGTGCCAAGATAGGTCTTCCCCGGCTCGGCCTCTTCAGTGATGGCTTCGATCATCGCCTGCGCCCGCCGACCAGCTTCCTGATCAGAAGCGGCGATTATGACGCGCCCGGAATCCTCAATGTCAATCTTACAGCCAGTCTTTTCCACAATCCCACGGATCACCTTGCCGCCCGTGCCAATGACATCCCGAATCTTGGCGACCGGGATTTGGAACGTCAGAATGCGCGGCGCCAACGGATTGATTTGCGGACGCGGTGCCGGCAGTACGGCCTGCATCTTGTCCAGAATGTACAGTCGCCCCTGCTTGGCCTGCTGAAGGGCGTCAGCCAAGATTTGCGCGTTGAGGCCCTTCACCTTGATGTCCATCTGCAAGGCTGTAACACCGTGGCGCGTGCCAGCCACCTTGAAATCCATGTCACCGTAGTGGTCTTCCGCGCCGGCGATGTCGGTCAGGACGGCGTACCGCTTGTCGTCCATCACCAACCCCATCGCCACTCCCGCGACGGGCGCTTTGATCGGCACGCCGGCGTCCATCAGCGCCAACGCCCCGCCGCACACCGTCGCCATCGAGGATGACCCATTGGATTCCGTAATGTCCGACACAACGCGCGTAACGTAGGGAAAGTCGTCAGTCGGCAACACCGCCTGCAACGCCCGATGCGCCAACGCGCCATGACCGACCTCACGCCGTCCAGGGCTTCCCATTCGCCCGATCTCACCCACACTGAACGGTAGGAAGTTATAGTTGAGCATGAAATCGCGCTTGATTTCGCCCACTTCCAAATCGTCCAAGTACTGCACATCTTGGCTTGTGCCCAGTGTCGCCGTGACAATCGCCTGCGTTTCACCGCGCGTAAATAGCGCACTCCCATGAGCGCGCGGCAACACGCCGACCTCAATCTCAATCGGGCGAATCTCCGAGAACTTGCGTCCGTCGGGACGCCGACGATTGAGTAGAATGTCCTCGCGGAAAATCTTCTCTTTCAAATGCTCAAAGACGCGCTTCGCCATCGCGCGCTGGTCAGGATTGTCAGCCGGGTATCGCTCAACAACTTCCTTTTCCAGGGCATCGAGTTCGGCGTAGCTCGTCAACTTGCTGCGTCCGCGTACGTCGAGGGCCGCCCGCAGGCGTTCTGTATACTCAGCGGCGACAGCCTGTAGGATGGCTTCATCCAAGACCACCGGCGTCACCTTACGCTTTGGCTTGCCGACCTTGGCGCGCAAATCGTGCTGGAAGGCGCAGAGCCGTTTGATTTCGTTGTGACCAAAAAGCAGCGCTTCGATGATGATCTCCTCACTGACTTCCTTTGCGCTCGCCTCGACCATCACAATTGCTTCTTCGCTGCCGGCGACAGTCAGGTTTAGGCTCGACGCGCGCACTTCTTGATATGTGGGGTTGATGACGAGCTTACCATCCACCAACCCGACCCGGACGCCTGCAATTGGCGTCTCAAACGGAATGTCCGAAATGTAGAGCGCCGCCGACGCGCCGGTAATGGCGAGTACGTCGGGATCGTTGTGCTTATCAGCCGACATCACCAGCGCGATGATCTGTGTCTCGCAGTCGAAGCCGTCTGTAAACAGCGGCCGGAGCGGGCGATCAATCAACCGACACGTCAGAATCTCCCGTTCGGTCGGCCGACCTTCTCGTTTGAAGTAACCGCCCGGAATCCGGCCAGAAGCGTAACCATATTCCCGATAATCCACTGTCAGCGGAAAGAAGCCGCGCGCGCTTGGTTCTTTAGCGGCGACGGCTGTCACCAGCACCACCGTTTCACCACAGGTCACCATCACAGCGCCGTCGGCTTGCCGAGCGATTTTGCCTGTTTCGAGCGATAAGCTCCTCCCACCAATCTGAATCGTTTGCTTGACATACATACCGTTGTTATCTCCCTTCTTCCATGAGGAAACCCCGACCTTTCGTGTCGCTTGTCAAG
This sequence comes from Chloracidobacterium sp., assembly GCA_025057975.1. NCBI lineage: Bacteria > Pseudomonadati > Acidobacteriota > Blastocatellia > Chloracidobacteriales > Chloracidobacteriaceae > Chloracidobacterium > Chloracidobacterium sp. Next base: position 215,589 of record JANWUV010000002.1, on the reverse strand, counting down.
TGTTTCTTTTGGGCGGCGGCGTTCCAAAAGGCAAGCCCGCCACCCAAGCCGCGCGCCGGAGCGCTCGACGGGTGACGGGCCATGTGAGGAAGCTTCCTAAGACGCCGCTCCCAGTAGAGGAGCGAGCGCACCGCTCTGGCGCACCCGCCCCGCCGATGGAAGCCTTCAACCTACTTCCGAATACCAAGTTTTGAGATGACCTGTTGGTAACGTTCGGCGTCTTTCCGCTTGAGATAGTTGAGAAGCCGCCGCCGCTGGCTGACGAGTTTGAGCAAACCGCGCCGTGAGTGATTGTCCTTGACGTGGGTTTTGAAGTGTACCGTCAGCTCTTCAATTCGCTTGGTCAACAGAGCGATTTGCACCTCTGATGACCCGGTGTCGGTCGGGTGGCGGCCGTACTCCTTCAAGATTGCGCTTTTGGTTTCGACGCTGAGTGCCACGAAGTATGTCCCCTCCAAAGCAATGCTAGAAAAACGAACGGGAGCGATGAAACCACTGTGGATTGCTCTTCGATTCGTCTTCCTTTAGTATGCGAAACTCGTGTTTGTACCAAAACCGGGACATGCGAGTCAAACTTGTGTCGCCTTCCAAGGAGTCGCTCGTGAAGCGTTTAGCCTCATTCCTTCTCATCCTAACGCTAGCCAGCGGCGTTAGCGGGTTGCTCGCCGGCTGCAACGCCACTGACGGCGCGACCGGTGGGACGGCTGAAATCGCCGCTAAGGTCAACGCCGTGGTCATTCCGCTTTCCAAGGTCAACCGCCGCATCGAACAAACGATTAGGCAACAGCAACCCAACGCCAAGCTAAGCGATTTAAGTCCAATTGAGCTGGCGGCGGCCCAACTCAAGGCGTTGGATGCACTCATTGGCGAAGAGATTCTCCTGCAACGCGCCCAACGTGAGCAAATCCAAGTCACGGACGCCGAAGTGGATCAAGCCGTCAAGCGGCAGATCGCTGATGAAGGACTCTCGGAGGAGGACTACCGCAAGAAGCTCAAAGAAGCTGGGTTGACCGAAGAAGAGTTTCGGACTGAAACCCGCCATGCCTTGTTGGTCAGCAAACTTCAGGACAAGCTCAAGGCGAAGGTGCCGGCGCCATCCGACAGGGAAATCGAAGAGTTTTTCAACCAGAACAAGGAACAGTTCCGGCTTGAGCGCGGTGTTTCACTCGGCATCATCGCCGTAGACCCGGCGGACAACGGACTGAAAAACGACGCTATCGGCGAGGTTCAGGCTAAGGAGAAAATCGCTAAGATCGCCGAGCGTCTCAAGGCCGGCGACGACTTCGCCACGGTCGCCCGCACCGTTTCGGAAGACATACAAACCGCGCAAAACAGCGGCGACGCTGGCTTCTTTCCAGAAGACGCACTCCGTCAGACGTTCGGTGACGCTTTGGCCAAGCGTTTCTTCAGCATGACCGAGGGGCAGATTACCGAACCGATTCCCGGCGCCAACGGCCGCATCTACATTTTCAAGCTAACCGGGAAGCGCACTGAACCCGTCGAACCCAAGCTGGACAACCCTGAAATTCGGAAGCGCATTGTGGACATTATCCGTCAGCAGCGCGAGCAAATTCTTGTCGCAGCGCTGCAGGCATCGGCGACCAATGACGCCCGAATTGAAAACTATCTCGCCCAGCGCATTCTCGATAATCCGATCAACTTTGGTTCAGCGCGGCCGGCCGGTTCGGCGTTGCTCCCAAAGCCCGAAACGCCGTCGGAAGCTAAGCCGAATGGAGCGAAATCAGACGCCAAGCCGCTGGGGACAAAGCCGGTTGAGACCAAACCAGCCGAAGGCCGCCGCTGACGCTTCCGCCACTATGTCGGACGCCTCTACTCCGCTTGTCGCCGACGGAGAGACGTACGGTCTCATTGCCGGCAACGGGCGATTTCCTTTCTACGTCTTGGACGGTGCGCGCGCCGCCGGCGTCCGCATGGTCGTCGCAGCCATCCGGGAAGAAACCTCGCCCGACATCGCCGCACAGGGGGTCACGGTCGAATGGTGCAGCGTCGGTCAACTCGGCAAGATGATTCGTTTCTTCAAGCGGGAAGGCGTTCGGCGGGCTGTCATGGCCGGGCAGGTCAAGCACCGGCAAATTTTCAGCGGCGCGCTCCCTGACTGGCGGATGGCGCGGATGCTCGTCAAACTCGCCCGCAACAATACCGACTCGCTGCTAGGCGCGGTCGTCGCCGAACTGGCCGCCGACGGCATTGAGCTGGTGGATTCAACGCTGTTTGTCCCACACCTGCTGGCGCCGCTGGGCGTTCTGACCAAACGCCGTCCCACTGCTCGTGAACAAGCCGACATTGACTATGGGTTGGAAGTGGCGCGAGTTATCGCCGGACTCGATTTAGGCCAAACAATTGTCATTCGCAATCGGGCGGTTGTGGCGGTGGAGGCGATGGAGGGAACGGACGCCGCCATTCTGCGGGCTGGGGAACTGGCCCGCCGCCGGGAACTCACCGTCGTCAAGGTCGCCAAGCCGCAGCAGGACATGCGCTTTGATGTGCCCGTCATCGGCCTCACGACTGTTGAGACAATGTTGGCCGCTGGAGCGACGGCGCTGGCTGTAACGGCCGGCAAGACGCTGGTGTTCGACCGTGAGGCGGCGGTCGCACTGGCCAATCAACGCGGTCTAGCCATTGTTGGTGTATAATCACGGCACTCGAAAGGGAGCTATGCTGGATCGCTTACTGGTCGCCGTCGGTGATATTACGACCTTTACCGGAGACGCGATTGTAAACGCCGCAAATCCATCGCTGCTGGGCGGCGGCGGTGTGGATGGCGCGATTCACCGCGCCGCCGGGCCAGAACTGTTGGCCGAGTGCCGAACGCTCGGCGGCTGCCCACCCGGACAAGCCAGAATCACGCGCGGCTACCGTTTGCCCGCCAAGTGGGTTATCCATACGGTCGGCCCGATCTGGCGCGGTGGGATGCACCAGGAGGACGATCTTTTGGCAAGCTGTTACCGCAACAGCTTAGCCCTTGCCGCCGCCCATGGTGTCTGCACCATTGCCTTCCCGGCGATTTCCACCGGGGCGTACGGCTTTCCCCTTGACCGCGCCGCCAACATTGCCGTTAGAACCCTTTGGGAGGCACTCACCACAACACACACCGACATACAGGCGACGCTGATGTGCTTTTCCGAGACCGCCGCCGCCATGCATCGTCAGGCGCTCCAACGTCTCATCGAACAGCCCTAAAAAAACACCTCAGTAAGGGCACTCCCGCCAAATGGCAAGTCGCTTTCGAAACGCGCTTTCTGGTGGGTGCAGCGCTCACGACGCCGGAGCCGTCCGGCTCAAACCAGCCTTTGTCTGCTTGACAAGCGCCGCGCCAAGTGATTAGTCGCGCATCAATTCGTCTGTTTTCTCACGCTGAACGGAGGCGACCACATCAGATCCCCGCCGTCCAGCGCAGATTCCACACGTATTCAGCTCAGAATGACGGATGTCGGCGGCTCCGTTACGCCGCCGTTGGCGCAGTCCCTCATTATCATTGGGAGACTACCTATGCGTTTGAACATCAAAGTATTCCCTGCCATTGGCGCGCTTCTACTGCTAGGGTGGGCGTTTGTCCCTCCAGCTGTCATCAAGCAGGTGACGCCTATCCAACCAACGGTTTTAGCCTCCAACTTCAATGTCACCGGCCTGCAGGGCGCGTTTACCCTGTCCAACAACCGCTTGATTCCAATCAGCCTTAACAACCCATCCAACCCGAGTGCACCGATACCTATCACCGGACTCGCCGACGGTGAGACGTTGGTTGACATTGATTTTCGTCCGATGAATGGGCTGATGTACGGGCTGGCCCGCAACGCCGGCGGGCAGGTGCGGCTCTACTGCATCAGCCATCGTACTGGAACGGCGACGCCGCTGACCGCAACAGCACAGGGGTTAGTTGCCGCTGATGGAACTACCCCGATCCCAGTCACAGGAACGGTGGGGATTGATTTCAACCCAGCCGTTGACCGGTTGCGCATTGTGACCAGCGCCGGTCTCAACTTTCGCATCAACCCCAACACAGGGCTGCTGATTGACGGCAACCCCGGCGCGCCCGGCGTGCAGCCGGACGCCAATATTGGCGGCGCTACGACGCGGGTGGACTCGACGCTTTACACCAACAACAACGGACTGGCTGCCGTCACGACGCAATACACACTTGACGCTGGCAGCCGCCGACTCTTCATTCAAAATCCACCCAACAGCGGGACGCAAGTGAATCCACTGCCGGTGACGGTCAGCGGCAGCCCGCTCAACTTTACGCAGGTCGGTGGTTTTGACGTTGCAGACGGCGTCAACACAGCGACGGCGGGCGCGCCGGTTGCGTCGGGTACGGCTTTTGCCGTGTTGCAAGTCGGTGGCGTGAATGGCCTTTACGCGATTGAACTCGCCACCGGCGCGGCGCGGTTGGTTGGCCTGGTTGGCGATGGAACCACACCTGTGCAGGGTCTCGCTATCCAAATGCGCCCTGTAAGCGGTGAGTTCGCCGTTGCGCTAAACCAGAACGGCACGCGCTTGGTACAGATCAGTCTCGGTGCGCTCGCTACAAACGAGGTCACTGTGACCGGCGTCGCTGCCAATGAACGACTCGTTGGCGTTGACTTCCGCCCGGCAACGGGACAGTTCTACGGTTTAGGCATTGATGTGTTTGCTGCCAGGGGGACGTTGTATTTGGTTGACCCGAAAACCGGCGCCTGCAGCCCGATGGCTCCGTCCGCCATCGCGTATGTGCAGGCCGACGGCGCAACGCAGGTACCGCTCCCGCCAGGAGGCTACGGTATGGATTTCAATCCGGTCGTTGACCGCCTGCGCGTGACGACCGCCACCGGCCTCAACTTCCGCATCAATCCCAACGACGGGCAGCCGTTAGACGGCAACCCCAACGCCCCCGGCGTCCAGATGGACGGTGCCATCAATGGGCTGCCGGCAGGTTTGACCGGCGTGGCAGCGACGGCCTACACCAACGCTTTTGCGGGAACAACCGTGACGACGCAGTACACGATTGACGCCGCCGGCCGCGCACTTTACATCCAGAGTCCGCCCAACTCCGGCACGCAAATTTTCGTCGCCAACATCACCTTCAACGGGGCGCCGCTCCCAATTGACACGGTCAACGGCTTCGACATTTCGCCCAACGTCCGCGCACAGACCAGTAATGCGCCTGTACGTGGCGGACGCGGGATACTCTTCACCGGTGCGGGCGGCGTTAGTCAGATTTTCAGCGTGGACCTCGTGACCGGACGCGCCGTCCAACTGGCGGAAGTCTCATCCGGCAATGTTACTGGCCTGTCTGGCGGCTCGCTGGCCGGTCGCCTCGTGACGGATGTGACCAAGATCGGCGTCTTTAGCGCGGCGGCGACGGTGTTTACCCGGAATACCAACACAAGCGGCACAGCCGACGCCGCCTTTGCGTATGGTCTGCCCGGAGACATCCCAATTGTCGGCGACTGGGACGGCGATGGTGTGGATACCATCGGCGTCTTTCGCCCGGCCACTGCGCAGTTCTTTCTCAGAAACAGCAACACGGCCGGCTTTGCCGATTTCGCCTTCAACTACGGCGCGCCCGGCGATCTTCCCGTGGCAGGGGATTGGACGGGCAAAGGTTTTGACTCCGTGGGTGTCTTCCGCAACGGCGTGTTTTTCCTGAAGGACAACAACACCGCTGGCTTTGCCGACCGCGCTGTGAGTTTTGGGCAGGCCTCCGACCTGCCCGTAGTGGGCGATTGGAACGGAGACGGGAAGACCAGCGTCGGTGTCTTCCGCGATGGGACCTTCCTGCTTCGCAACAACAACACCACCGGTCCGGCGGATACGATATTCGCCTTTGGGCAGGCGGGTGACCGTCCGGTGGCGGGCGACTGGACCGGCAAGGGCTTTGATTCGGTCGGCGTCTTCCGCAACGGCCAGTTCCTGCTGCGCAACGCCAACGCCAGCGGAACACCGGACATAACCATCACCTTTGGGAGCGCTGGCGACCGTCCTCTTGTCGGCAACTGGAACGGCGAGTTCCGCTAACGGAGTTGCAAAGCCCTTGCCTCCAACCGAGCGGGGAAGCGACGCCGGCCGCTTTGCCGGCGACTTCCCCAAGCGTGTAGCCATCAGGTAACGCCGAGGCGCTGGCTTCTCGTTACGGCTGGGTGTAGTACCCCTCGCGGTTGGCGCGTACAACCGCGTCTGGATGCCGCAACCGTACTGAAATTCGCCGAAAGCCGCTTCGCCCACCCGTTGCTTCGCTTGGCTCATACGCCAGCGTGTAGCTTGTCGCCGCCTCTCTGGCGATGGCGCGAAACGACTCGCTGTAATCCTTCCCCGGCGTCATTGGAAAATCCCGCCCGCCGGTCAGCGGGACAAGGCGCGTGGCGTCTAGCGGCGTCGGCACGCGCACCCGACCGGCGACCGTCAGGGTGTAGGACGGCGAAGTAACACTGTACACCGTCACTTCTTGCTCGTTAACCCGCCGCAGCAGGTCGTCCAGATTGACGTTACTGGCGCTGTCAAACCCGTCTGTCAGCAAGACAATCAGCCGCCGCAGGACGCGCCCGGCACGTTGTCGCGGCACTTTTCTGAAGAGGCTGAGCGACTTGTCCACAGCGTCGAATAGACGTGTCGAGCCGCCGAAGTTCTTGAAGCGATCCAGTTTGGCCAACAGCTTGGCTGGTTCCTTGGTGAAGCCTTCGAGAACCCGCACCTCGTTGTTGAACGTCACCAAGGCAAAGACTGACTCAGGGTGTCGTTCAGCCAAAAAAGCTTCGAGCGCCCGCCGTTGCAGCGCCGCCTCTTCAGGCGTCACACTGCCTGAAACGTCGAAGGCGAAGACAACGGCCAGCGGACGCAGGGCTTGCTCGCCGTTCGCTTGAAAAAACTCAATGCGCCGGGGACTACCCTCTTCGTAAATGAGAAAATCGTCGCGGTGCAGTCCGGTCAGCGGGCGACCCTGAGCGTCGGTGACGGTGACTTCAATCGTCACGAGGTTGCTGCGCAACACGATGTCTTCCTGAGCTTGCGCCTGCTCCCGAAACACGCCGACGCTTAGAAAAGCCGTCAGAAACAGACCCACCCAAGCTGTCACAGTTCGTGCCGTCGCCGCCATGAACCGACCTCCGTTAGACCACGTTACACAGCAAATTGCCATCCAGCATGCTTGTGCGGCGCGTTATAGTTATGTCCCCGACCATGAGCTGTCCTCGGCGTAAGGCGTATGACTGTGATTCGATTTGAAGATATTGCCGAAAAAGTCGAACGCTACCATCCCAACGCCGACCTTGACCTGTTGCGTCGGGCGTATTTGCTGTCGGCGCAGATGCACAAAGGGCAAGTGCGGAAGTCCGGTGAGCCGTACCTGATGCACCCGCTGGCTGTGGCCTACATCCTCGCCGAGATGCGCCTTGATGTCGTCTGCGTAACAACTGGCTTACTCCATGACCTTGTCGAAGACACCCATGTTACGCTGGATGAGATCCGCGCCCAATTTGGCGATGAAATCGCCCATCTGGTGGACGGGCTAACCAAAATCTCCAGCATCGAGTACACCTCACGTGAGGAACGACAGGCGGAAACCGTCCGCAAAATGCTGCTGGCGATGGTGGACGACATCCGCGTGGTGCTGGTCAAGCTGGCCGACCGGCTGCACAACATGCGTACGCTGGATTACCTGCCGCCGGAAAAACGCGCCGCCAAGGCACAGGAAACCCTTGACATCTATGCGCCTATCGCCCACCGGCTGGGCATGGGGAAAATTCGCGGTGAACTTGAGGACCTCAGCTTTCAGTACCTATACCCGGACGATTACCGCCATTTGAAGGCAATTGTGGATCAACGCCGCCCGGCGTTGGAAGCCGACCTTGCGCATGTGCGCGCAACGCTTCAGGAGAAGCTCCCAGAACACAACGTCAAGGTCGTTGAGATTCAAGGCCGCATCAAGCGCCTTTACAGCCTGTACCGCAAGCTTAAGGAACGCGCCATTTCTATTGACCAGGTTTATGATCTGATGGCCGTCCGCGTGATTACGCAGGACATCGCCGACTGTTACGCGGCGGTCGGTGTCGTCCACAACATCTGGAAGCCCATACCGGGACGCTTCAAGGACTGGATCGGCATTCCGCGCAACAACATGTACCAATCGCTCCACACCTCGGTGGTGGGCGACATCGGGCATGCCTTTGAAGTGCAAATCCGTACGGCTGAAATGCACAAGATCGCCGAAGAAGGCATTGCCGCGCACTGGCGCTACAAGGAAGGGCGTTCGGCGCTCAAGGAGGACCACGAAACCTATGCTTGGCTCAAGCGCCTCGTCGAGTGGCAGCAGGAAGTGTCCGACTCCCGCGAGTTCCTTGATGAACTGAAAATCAACCTGTACCCCAACGAGGTGTACGCCTATACGCCGAAGGGCAAGGTGTTGGAGCTGCCGCGCGGTTCGTGTCCGATTGACTTCGCCTACGCAATCCACAGTGACATTGGTCAACACTGTGTCGGGGCTAAGGTCAACGGCAACATCGTCAAGCTGTCATACGAACTCAAAAACGGCGATGTCGTCGAGATTCTGACCTCGCCCAACGCCAAGCCGAGTCAAGACTGGTTGAAGTTGGTCAAAACCGCCCGTGCGCGGAACAAAATTCGGCGCTACTTGGTGGAGACCGAACGGCGGCGATCGCTTGAAATCGGGCGTAAGTCGCTTGAGCGTGAAGCTGAGCGGCTAAAACTCAACCTGCGCAAGCTGATAGAATCTGGTGACCTCAACCGTGCGGCGCAGGAACATGGCTATCAGCGGGATGAAGACCTCATCGCCGCCGTCGGCTACGGCAAACTGGAAGCGCGCCATGTGCTGGCGAAGTTTGTTCCACCGTCTAAGTTGACCGAACTCGACGCGCAAACACCCGCCAACGGCCTCGCCAAGGTCGGACGGTTGGTGAAGAAGTACCTTCGGTTAGGTCCTGACCGCATCCAAGTACGCGGGATTGACGATATTCTGGTGTTCCGAGCGCGTTGCTGCTCGCCGATTCGAGGCGAAAAGATCATCGGCTACATCACGCGCGGAAAGGGCGTCGCCGTCCACCGCGCTGATTGCCCGAACGCCGCCAACTTGATGATTAATCGGGAACGTATCATTGATGTGGACTGGGTCATCGAGACGGAAGGCACAACGACATACCCGGTGACGCTTTCAGCCACGACTGAAAACCGCCCCGGCATTCTTGCCAACGTGACCACCGCCGTCGCGGAAGTCAAGACCAACATTCGCGAGTCGCATGCTCATGTCGGCGCGGACGGCTTCGGACGCATCACCCTGACGCTCGACATTCATGACGCTAAGCATCTTTCACGGGTGATGCAGGCGATTCGGAACGTGTCCGGCGTCATTAGCCTAGAACGGCTTACGGAGACCGCTGAGGCCTCCTAATGCAGGCGCTGCGCGCGCCTCTGACCAATAGGAAGCGTTACGACACCAGAAGCCGCTGAGCGTATTGTCGGCGCTGTACCGTTAGCGCAGGCGTGAAGAGGCCGAGCGGTTTTGAGCCTATAAAGGCAAACACGCGGCATCGTCGAGAACCGACGACGCCGCGTGCCGATACTGGGACGGATGTATAAGCCGAATTCTGTTCCGTCAAACGACGGCGACGGTCATTCATCTAGGCCGACGATTACTCGCCGGCTCAAGCGACCTACCCGGAGATGCGCCCGCCGGAGCGGGACTCGGACGAGCAGCCCTCAAACACCTCCATATTTGGTCTTGCACCGCGAGGAGTTTGCCTAGCCGAACGTGTTACCACGCTCGCTGGTGCGCCTTTACCGCACCGTTTCACCATCGCCACTCCTACGCCTGGAGCGCGCTCCAGAGCGTATAAGTCAGGCTGTCTGTTCTCTGTTGCACTTGTCGTCGCGCCCGACGCAGCGTCGCCGCTGCCTCGAACGCGCCCGGCCGTTAGCCGGCTCGCTGCTCTGTGGTGTTCGGACTTTCCTCTCCCTGCGTCGGCCGTGGTCGCGGCGGCGCAGGCAGCGACCGTCCCATCCGCCCCAAAGTCAGCATCTCATAAGGACTGGCGGAGGAGGAGGGATTCGAACCCTCGATACAGTTTCCCGTATACAGCATTTCCAATGCTGCGCCTTCAGCCACTCGGCCACCCCTCCGACAATGGGTCGGAACAAGCGTTGGCGTTCCGACCGAGCCCAAATACTGGCGGTGAGGGTGGGATTCGAACCCACGGTACAGTTGCCCGTACATCGGTTTTCGAGACCGACCGATTCAGCCACTCTCGCACCTCACCGTGCGCTCAAAGAGCATATCATTCTCGGCGGCGGCGAAAGAAGTCCCTTAGCAAGTCGCCGCACGCCTGCGCCAGTACGCCGCCTGTCACAGCGATGCGGTGGTTGAGCACCGAGGTGGTACACAACCCGAAATGACTCACGACCGCACCCGCCTTGGGGTCAGAAGCGCCAAAGACTAGCCGGGCAATCCGCGCCTGAATCAGCGCTCCGGCGCACATGGCGCAAGGTTCGAGCGTCACATAGAGCGTCGCTTCGGTCAAGCGGTAATTGCCCAGCCGCTGCGCCGCCGCGCGAAGCGCAACGATTTCAGCATGGGCTGTTGGATCGCAGTCAGTACGGGTTCGATTACCGGCCCGTGCAATCAAACGGTCGCCGACAACTAGCACGGCCCCGACCGGCACTTCGTCGCGGTCAAGGCAGACCCATGCTTCATCTAACGCCAAGCGCATCCACAATTCATCGTCGGTCGTCGCCACGGCTCGCCCTGTGTTTTCTTGGTCAGTTGACCCGAAAGTATTTCTGCGTCTTGGGTTTCAACGGCTTAGGGAAGCGCCGGTGCATCTCAGGAGCGTATTCGTCGTGCGGCGCTTGCCAAACGGCGACCGGACGCCCACAATCGCCATCTTTCCCCACTGGCCGGTGTTGAGTTCGCCGCCATCCCTGATATGGAGGTATTCTCGGCAGTGGGACATTCCACCGGCGGGTTTTGTACGTCATGCCAAAGAGTCTGGTTGTTGTTGAGTCTCCGGCGAAGGCAAAGACGATTACCAAGTACCTCGGCAAGGACTTCACCGTACTCGCTTCGTACGGTCACATCAAGGATTTGCCTGAAAAAGAGCTAGGCGTGGACATTGAGCATGGGTTTGAGCCGACCTATGAACTCATTCCCGACACCAAAAAGCGCAACAACACCAAAACCGTCCGGGAGTTGAAGGCCGCCGCGCGCGAGGCTGACGCCATTTATCTTGCCGCCGACCCCGACCGTGAAGGCGAGGCCATCTGCCAGCACTTACGTGAGGAACTGGTCGGTGCGAAGAACGACAAGCCGGTTTACCGACTGCTGTTCAATGAAATCACAAAGGACGCCATTCAGGCGTCGCTCAAACAACCTCGCGAAATCAATACGGCGCTGGTAGAAGCGCAGCAGGCGCGGCGTGTCCTCGATCGGCTGGTGGGCTATCAGGTTAGCCCAATGCTCAACCGGCGGTTGGGCGGGGGCAAGCTGGCGCTGTCGGCAGGGCGCGTCCAATCGGTCGCCCTCCGCTTGGTGGTTGAACGTGAACGTGAGATTCAAGCCTTCAAGCCTACCGAATACTGGACGTTCACTGCGCGCTTCGCTGCCAAGCTGCCGCCGGAGTTCACCGCTAATCTCCTCTCAATCGCCGGCGCAACACTCAAAACAAGCGATTTCGACAAGCGGCGCAAAAACGAGCGCCACATTCGGGATGAAGCGGAGGCGCGTGATCTCGAGCGACGACTGCGCGCTGTAGCCGAATGGCGGGTCGCGTCGGTGACGACCAAGGAGAAAAAGCGTAACCCTGTCGCGCCGTTCATCACCTCGACGCTTCAGCAGGAAGCCGCCCGTAAGTTGTCTTTTTCCGTCAAGAAGACCATGCAGATCGCGCAGAAGCTCTACGAAGGCGTTGAGCTTGGGGCGGAAGGCAGCGTTGGGTTGATTACCTACATGCGGACGGATTCGACCCGCGTCGCCGATTCGGCGCTACACGACGTACGGGCGTTTATCGCCGCCAACTACGGTGACGACAAACTCCCCGCGAAGGCGAATCAGTATAAGAACAAGCAAACAGCGCAGGACGCCCACGAGGCGATTCGTCCGACCTCGGTGGCGCGGACGCCTGATCAGGTCGCGCGATATCTTGAAGCCGATGAACTGGCGCTGTACCGCTTGATCTGGCAGCGGTTTGTCGCGTCACAAATGGTTCCGGCCATTTATGACGCGACGACGATTGACATTGAAGGCGGCGATGGCTTCGTGTTTCGGGCGACCGGATCGGTGCTGCGCTTTGCGGGTTTTCTGACGGTGTATGAAGAAGGCAAGGATGAACGCGACGCCGACGACGAGGCGCTGGCGCTGAAGTTGCCGCCGGTGACCACAGGCGAAGTCGTTGAATGCCGGGAGCTACAGGCCAACCAAAGCTTTACAAAGCCGCCGGCGCGTTACACGGAAGCCACGCTCGTTAAGACGCTGGAGGAGTTAGGTATTGGGCGGCCGTCCACCTACGCGCAGATTTTGTCGGTCATTCAGGCGCGCGAGTATGTGGAAAAGCGCGACGGGCGTTTCCACCCAACCGACTTAGGGATGGTCGTCGCCGACGTACTGACGGAAAACTTCGCCGACCTGTTTGATCCCGGCTACACCGCTCTCCTTGAAGCCCAGTTGGATGAGATTGAGGAAGGGAAGCGCAACTGGCGCGACACGCTGGACGACTTTTACGAGAAGTTTCAGGCGGATTTGAAGGCGGCGGAGGCGAACCTCAAAAAAGCCAAGGCCGGCGTAGCCACGGATGAAACCTGTCACAAGTGTGGCTCGCCGATGATGCTCAAGCTGGGGCGCTACGGGAAGTATTTGGCCTGCACCAACCCGGAGTGCAAGGCGACGCGCGATTACGGTCAGCGAGCGGCGGCAGAAGAAAGCGAGGCGACGAGCGAGGCGGCGGCCTACGCCGACGTGACCTGCGAGACATGCGGGCGGCCGATGACGCTCAAAAAAGGTCGTTGGGGCGAATTTCTCGCCTGTACGGGCTACCCGGAATGCAAGACGACGCGCCGGTTGACGGAAAGTGGCGCGCCCAAGCCGCCGGATGTCCTGTTGGACGAACCCTGTCCAACCTGCGGGAAGCCGCTGGCCGTCAAGCAGGGTCGTTTCGGCGCGTTCACGGCGTGTTCCACCTACCCGAAGTGCAAGTATGTCAAGCGCGAAGTCGTCAAGCACATGGCTTGTCCGCGGCCGGGCTGCGGCGGCGACATCATTGAGCGCAAATCGCGGCGCGGCTTGGTGTTTTATGGCTGTACGAACTATCCCGGCTGCGAGGTGGTGTACTGGGACAAGCCAGTCATGGAAAGCTGCCCGCAGTGCGGTGCACCGTTTACGCTTGAAAAGACGACCAAGCGCTATGGCGCATATCGCTACTGCGCTGACAAAGAGGGCTGCGGTTGGACCGAGGCCCCCAGCGCCGCCAAAACCGCCAAGAAAGCCAAGGTGGTTGTTGGTGAAGTCGCGCCGCCGGCGGAAGGCCCAGAAACGCAGGCGACAGGCAAGCGGGCGGTTTTGAAGAAGGCCTCGTCCAGCCAATCGGCGGCCAGCGCGGCCTAGGCGCTTTCCGAGCAAATCCAGTGGGTGCAGGTCTGCTTTTGGCGTGCAGCGGCGGAACGCCGCCTACGCCAAACGGCGGCCGCATCGCTACATTTTCTCGGAAATGCACTGGTCGTACTCGTTTTGCGCTAACCAGGCTTCGTAACCAATCGGATAAAAGCGAACTTCATCCCCCGGCGCCAGCCGGGACGGTGTCGCCGCCGTCGGGTTGAACATCCGCAGTGGCGTGCGTCCAATCAGCTGCCAGCCACCGGGCGAGGCGGCAGGGTAAATCCCGGTTTGCCGCCCGGCGATGCCAATGCTTCCGGCCGGCACTTGTGGGCGCGGCGTCGGGCGGCGCGGCGTTGCAATCCGCTCGTCAACCAGACCGAGGTAGGCGAAGCCGGGCAAAAAGCCCAGCATAAACACGCGATAGGTCGGGCGGCAGTGATATGCAATGACCTCTGCAACTGACAGCCCGTGCTGTTCAGCCACCAGCGGCAAATCGGGGCCGCAGCGCAGGTCGTAGCAGACCGGAATCTCAACCAGCCGACGCGGGGCGTCGTCGGTCGCCAGGGGCAGCGAGAGCAAACGCTCAAGGTGGGCGACCACGGCGGCGTAGGCCGTCGGGAAGGCAGGATACGCCCACTTTACGGTGTCCGGCGCATAGAACACAGTCAGTGCGGCGTAAGCCGGAACGGCTTCACGGAAGCCTGTAAACGGCTGCGCCGCCAGCGCCGCATCGAGCCGCCGAACGCGCTCGTACAGCACCGGCGAAATTACCTGCCCAAATTCGACCGTTAGAGCGTCGTCTGCAATCGGGAAGATGTGCGCGTTCGTCATGGCGCAGCGACGCGAACGCCGTCGGCCTCAAGCGCCTGCCGGATGGCTTGGGCGAAGGCGAGCGCCTGCGGGCCGTCACCGTGCAGGCAAAGCGTTTCCGCCCGCAATGACACGGTTTGCCCGTCGCGAGCCACAACGGCTTGCTCGTGAACAATCCGTCGCGCTTGGGCGACGGCTTCGGCCGTGTCGGTGATCAGGGCGTCCGCCTGAGAGCGGGGAACGAGCGTCCCGTCCGGCTGATAGCGGCGGTCGGCGAAGGCTTCACCTACAGCGCGCAGACCGACTCGCTCCGCTTCCGTAATGAGACAACCGCCGGCCAAACCGTAGAGGATAAGCGCAGCGTCCAGCTTGGCCACGGCGCGCGCAATGGCGGCGGCGATCTCCGGCGCGCGCGCCGCCCGGTTGTAAAGCGCTCCGTGCGGCTTGACGTGATGGAGTCGCCCACCCAGCGCCTCGCAGACGCCTTTGACGGCCGCGACCTGATAGAGAACGCAGTCAAAGACCTCGTCCGGCGTCAGCGCCATCTCACGGCGACCAAACCCAAGCAGGTCAGGGTAGCTTGGGTGCGCGCCAATCGCCACATCGTGTTCCAGCGCCAGTGCGACGCTTTTTCGCAGCGTATGCGGATCGCCGGCGTGGAAGCCGCAGGCGAGATTGACGGAAGACACGTAGGGCAACAGCGCCTCGTCCTGCCCCATGCGCCAGTCGCCGAAGCTTTCACCCATGTCGGCGTTGAGGTCTATGGTCGCCATCGCCAAATGTCATGAAACGACTTCACCGGTCGTTCGGCCGCTCGTCTTTCTTCCTGTCGTCCTTTCGGCTGTCGTCCTTCGGCTTTTTGTCAATGTAGCGCGGCTCTTTTTTCTTGTCGTCCTTCTTGTCGTCGGAGGGTTTGTCCTTCTTGTCATCCTGCGCGTGGACGACCAAGCCGATACGATTGGCCGCGCCGAGACGCCCGCCGTGAAACGGAAGATGTGACGGCCGGACGCCCCACAGCCCACACGCCAGAACCGACAACACGATGATGCTACGTATGCAACACGCCATGACGCTTTCAACCGGCGAGACTCCATCGGGCTGATGCACACCGACGCGGCCTTGGTTGCACCACACCTCGGCTTCTGGTCAATTGCGCCGTATGAGCGGCGGCGACCACGTTGGCGGGAAAATCTGCTCTCTATCAGAACTGACGGCGCGCGTCACGGCGTGGCGGCGCGACGGGCGGCGAATCGTTCTGGCGAATGGATGCTTCGACCTGCTGCATGTCGGCCATATCCGCTACCTGCAGGCGGCGCGCGCCTGCGGGGACGTGCTCATTGTCGGCGTCAACGGCGATGCAACCGTGCGGGAACTCAAAGGCCCCGGCCGTCCGGTGACGCCGGATGTCGAGCGCGCCGAAATTCTCGCGGCGCTGGCCTGCGTGGACGCCGTTGTGATCTTTCACGAGCGTACGGTTGAAACGCTGCTGTGGACGCTGCGCCCGGACGTTCATGCGAAAGGCACGGACTACACGCCCGACACCGTTCCCGAACGGGAGATTGTGCGCGCCTACGGCGGCGAAGTCGCCATTGTCGGCGATCCTAAGGCGCATTCAACCAGCGCGCTTCTCGCCCAACTCCGTCGGTGAAGGCCGGCGTGCTTTTTAGGTCGTTTCTCCGGCCGGCGCGGCGTCTGCATCGTCCGACGCCGCCCCCTGTGCGGCGACAAAGTAGGCCACCAGCCGCCCGACCGTCAGCCCCTGCACAAGAATGGAAAACACGACCACGACGTAGGTCGCCGCCACAATGACATCCCGCGCCGGAGAGGGCGGCAGCGCCAGCGCCAAGGCAATTGAAATCCCGCCGCGCAGGCCGCTCCACGTCAGAATGCGAATCGTCCCCGGCGGCAACCACTGTTTGAAGCGCAGCGTCGTGATGGTCAGCCCAACGCCCGCCGCCCGCCCAATCAGCGAAGCGACGGTCGCCAACAAGCCGACGACGAAGTACGCCGGCTGCAACGCAATGACGATGAGTTCAAGGCCGATGAGGAAAAACAGGACGGCGTTGAGAATTTCGTCAATCAGCTCCCAGAAGACATCCAAGCGGACGCGCGTTTCATCCGACATCGCCTTGATGCGCCCACGGTTGCCGATAAACAGCCCCGCCACCACGACGGCGATGGGGGCGGACAAATGCAGCGCCTCCGCCAGCGCGTAGGTCCCGGTCACCAGCGCCAGCGTAATCAGCACTTCAACTTGGTAGGCGTCCACGGTTTTGAGCATGACGTAGGCCGCCCAAGCCGTCATGAGGCCGAGCGCCGCGCCGCCCAGCGCTTCCTGCACAAAAAGCTTGGCGACGCCGACGGCGCTCAGCGACTCCGGTTGGAGATACACGCCCAGCAGCGTCAGAAAGACGACGACGCCCACGCCGTCGTTGAACAGCGACTCGCCGGCGATTTTGGTTTCCAGTGTTTTAGGCGCGCCGACCTTCTTGACGATGCCAAGGACGGCGATCGGGTCGGTCGGCGCAATCAGCGCCCCAAACAGCAAGGCTTCCAGATAGGTGAGCGACAACCCCAACGCCTTGCTCGCAGAGTAAAACAGCGTTCCCGTTACAAATGTGGACAGGACGACCCCGATGGTTGAGAGAACACCCACCGGGTATTTGGCCAGCCGGAGGTCTTCGACGTGGACGTGCAGCGCCCCGGCGAACAACAGAAAGCCCAGCATTCCGTGCAGCAACACGTCGCCGAAATCAATCGCACTGACGAAGGCGGCGAACGTCCGCAGCGGAACCAGTCCCATTTCGCCCAACGCCAGCAACGCCACGGACATCACCAGCGAGATGGCCATCAAACCGATGGTGGTCGGGAGACGAATCCAGCGGATGTTGACGTAGGCCGCCAGTGCGGCCAGCGTCAGCAAAATGGCAATCGTATGGTAGGCAGACATGACCACCGCCACGGACTTAAAAAATCAAGCTACGATACACGTATAAGCCGCCGCCAAGTTGTGTTGAAAACCACACGCTCAACGGATGCAGGCGGCTGCAAGCCATGCCACAATGGCTGTCGTTAGTGTCAACATCCTTGCTTTGGTCGGAGGTCAACGAGCATGACGGAGTACGGACAGACCGCCGCGTTTGAAATCGTCAATGGTCGCCGCGAACCGGCTGCGCGCTTTGTCGAGTCGCCGCCCGGCCGGCTTCGCAAACTCATGCGCGAAGCCCTCCGCTTTCTCCCGAACCTCCTCAAGCTTGCCTACCGCTTGGCGCGTGACCCGCGCGTGCCGCAGGGGGATAAAATTGTTTTAGCCGCGACAATTGCCTATGTCATCACGCCACTGGACGTGTTGCCCGATTTGATTCCGTTTTTTGGCCAGATAGACGACAGCTACCTGATCGCCGTCGCATTGTTGCGCCTGCTGAATCGGACGCCGAGCGAAGTGCTCGCCGAACACTGGGAAGGCCCCGGCGACATTCGCCGCCTCCTCAACCGCCTGATTGTGCTCACGACGTTTTTCCTTCCGCAGCGGGTGCGGCGCGTGGTGGTAGGGCAAATTTCACCGTCCGCCGCTAAAGGTTGAATGAAAGCGGCGGCGGGGAGAGCCGCTGGCGGTTGTCGGCGTCTTTGTGTGCCGCGTTGGAGCGTCTTGCCCCTGTTAGACGATTCGCCGAATGTCAGCGGCGATGAATTGGGCGGTCGTCCGGCCGTTCCACACATTGATGTCCGGCCGTCCCAGCACTTCCACCAGCGTATCCTTCGGCAGTTGGTCGGCGTACCCACTTTGCTGCCACCACAGCACCTCGGTACGGTGGCCGCCGTCGCTGAGAACGAGCTTGAGATGGGCGTCCTTGAGGACGCGCTGCTCCACAATACGTCCGCGGATAACAAAGCGCGGAGCGGGATTGCCGACGCCGTGCGGCTCCAGTTTCGCCAAACTGTCAATGAGGGCTGGCGTGAGGTCGGCGACCGGCAACACCCCCTCGTAGGCGTAGGCGCGGGTCAGGTCTTCGGGGGCAAGCACCTGTTGCGCGTAATCGTTGAGGCGGCGGCGGAGTTCCGGTAACCGGTCAACCAGCAGGCAGAAACCAGCCGCCGCCGGATGGCCGCCGTACCGCAGGAACAGACCATCCTGCCCAACGACCTGCAACGCCTCAATCAGGTTGAATTGAGGAATGCTGCGTCCGGAGCCATGGGCGATGTCACCGCGAATGCTGCAGACCAGCGCCGGCCGGTGATAAGTTTCCACGACCTTGGCGGCGGCGATGCCGACGACGCCCTGGTGCCAGCCGTCGGCGTGGTTGCCGGCGAGAACGTACACCAGGTCGTCGCGCGCCTGGTCGGCGATCTGTCGTTCCAGTTGGTGGACAAGCCGCCGTTGCACTTCCTGCCGTTCTGTGTTCCAAGCGTCAATCCGTTTTGCGCGCGCGCGGGCCTCTTCCGGGGTGCGGCTGTCAAACAGCTCAATCACGCCCAGTGTCGTCCCTTCAATGCGTCCGGCGGCGTTGATGCGCGGGCCGAGACGGAAACCCAAGTCGCTGGCGCTGATGACTCGCTCCGCCAGCCCTGCGACTTCAATTAACGCCGCAAGGCCATGGTTTTTTGAGCCGTCGTTGAGGCCGCGCAGTCCCTCCGCTACGATGGCGCGATTCGCCGGACTCGAAAGCGGCACAAGGTCGGCGTAAGTCCCAATCGCCACCAGCTTCGTCAATGAGCGGAGAAAAAGCTCGCCGTTGGGTCGGTCGGCGAGCAACGCCCGTGCCATCTGCCAAGCGAGGCCGCAGGCGGCAAGGTCTTTTTCGGGGTAGGGATCGCCGGCCTGTTTCGGACACACCACAACGGCGTTGGTCGGCGCTTGGCTCCCAAGCGCCGTGTGGTGGTCAACACAAACCCCAATGATGCCGCGCGCCCGCGCCAGTTCCCATTCCTGATGGGCCGTAATGCCAATGTCTACTGAAACTAAAACCTGGACGCCGTCCGCCGCCGCTTGCTCGATGATACCGGGGTTCAGGCCGTAGCCTTCCCGCTCACGGTCAGGAACGTAGTAGGACACAAATTCGTCCGTTTGCGGCCCAAGCCGCCGAAGGACGTTACGCAGCGTCACTAGTCCCGTTGTGCCGTCGCAGTCATAGTCGCCGACAATGCGGATGCGCTCTCGTCGTGCGACAGCCCCACTGATAATGCGTAGAGCTGCATCCAGATTCCACATCGGGCGCGGGTCCGGCACCTGCGTCAGATCAGGGGATAGAAACGCAGCCGCGCGTTCCGGCGTCGTCTGCCCACGATTAATCAGGCAGGCGGCAAGCAGCGGATGAATCCCCAGCGCCGCTGCCAGTTTTTGCACGGCCTCAGTTGGAGGCGTCGCTGGTTTCCAAATCGCCCCGCTGAGTGAGCGGCGCATATCAGTTGGCATAGCCAAGCGCCCCAGAAACGTATGGCAAAGCAAGGCTTCGCCTGGGTGGTGATGCTGCGGAAAATAGTATTCAGTCCTTGCAACTGGTCAAATCACGCCGCCTAGCTGAATCACATTCGCTAAAACATCATGCTTTCAGCCGGCCTTCAGCGTAAGGTGGAAATAGCCTGTGCTGACATTGGTAGTGCGCTTGGTTGGTCGTGGATTGGCATTTTTTGTTCCATATGTTACAGTCAGGTGCTTTGAACAATGCTCAGCCCGACTTTCGCTCTGGTTTCTGGTTGCATTCGACATACAGGTCGTTCGCTGCTGGTGAGCGTTGGCCGTGAGCCGAACTTGCTGCGCGCATCAACCCGTGTGTTTTGTGGAGGATAGGTTTTGAACAACGGTACTTTTCTTTTTTCTTCTGAATCGGTGACCGAGGGCCATCCCGACAAAATGGCGGATCAGATTTCCGATGCGATCCTCGATGAGGTCCTCCGCCGCGACCCAAACGGTCGCGTGGCATGTGAGACGCTGCTGGCGACCGGCTTGGTGGTGATTGCCGGTGAGATTACCACGACCGCCTACGTGGACTTTCCTACCGTTGCGCGCGAAGTCGTCCGACGGATCGGCTACGACAACGCCGAGTATGGCTTTGACGCCAGAACCTGTTCGGTCATCTCAACCATCAACGCCCAATCGCCGGACATCGCTATGGGCGTGGATACGGGCGGCGCAGGCGACCAAGGGCTGATGTTTGGTTTTGCCTGCACCGAGACGCCGGAACTCATGCCGCTGCCGATCCAACTGGCGCACCGGTTGACTCAACGTTTGGCGCAGGTGCGGCGGGAGGGGACGTTGGAGTATTTGCGCCCCGACGGCAAGGCGCAGGTCTCCGTCGAGTACCGCGACGGTAAGCCACATCGGATTTCCGCCGTTGTGGTTTCCACCCAGCATGCCGAGTCCGTCAAAACCGATGATCTACGGCGTGACGTGGAACGCCATGTCATTCGCGCCGTCATTCCTGAGACCATGCTCGACGCCGACACGAAGTTTCACATCAACCCCACCGGCCGATTTGTCATCGGCGGGCCGATGGGGGATACGGGGCTGACGGGCCGAAAAATTATTGTGGACACTTACGGTGGTTATGCGCCCCACGGCGGCGGCGCGTTTTCCGGCAAGGATCCGACGAAGGTGGATCGCTCGGCGGCTTACATGGCGCGTTACGTAGCCAAAAACATCGTCGCCGCCGGCTTAGCCGACCGCTGCCAAGTGCAACTGGCTTACGCTATTGGTGTCGCCGAGCCGGTTTCCATTCACGTTGAAACGTTTGGGACAGGCAAAATTTCGTCGGGCGCTATCATTGAACTGATTCGTTCGCATTTTGCCCTGACACCGCGCGGCATCATCGAGATGCTTAATTTGCAGCGTCCAATCTATTCGCCGACCGCCGCTTACGGTCACTTTGGGCGCAATGAGGAGAATTTCACTTGGGAACGTACCGACAAGGCCGACATTCTGCGAAGAGAAGCCGGGCTGTAAGTCCCTGGGTCGCCGTGGCGGACGTTATTTCTCAGTTTGAGGATGTTATCGAATGAGTATTAGTGCCGCACCTGTCAAACACTATGACATTGCCGACTTGACGCTTGCTCCGCTCGGACGCAAGCGCATTGAATGGGCGGACCGGGAAATGCCCGTACTGCGCCTGATTCGGGAGCGTTTCGCCAAGGAACGTCCCCTTGAGGGCTTGCGGATTGTCGCCTGCTGCCACGTCACCACTGAAACGGCGAACTTAGCGCGCACGCTTCAAGCGGGCGGCGCGGAGGCGGTGTTGATCGCCTCCAACCCGCTCTCAACCCAAGATGATGTCGCGGCTGCGCTCGTCGCCGACTTTGGCATTCCAGTCTTCGCCCGCAAGGGCGAATCCACGGATGACTATCGTAAGCATGTGCTGATTGCGCTTGATACCAAGCCGCACCTTATCATTGACGATGGCGGTGATGTGGTTTCCACGCTGGTCAAGGAACGAAGCGAGTTAGTCGCTGACGTGCTGGGGAGCACCGAGGAAACCACAACGGGCATCCAGCGCCTAAAGGCGATGCAGGCCAACGGGTTGCTGCCGTTCCCGGTCATCGCCGTCAATGACGCCCAGACCAAGCATATGTTCGATAACCGCTATGGCACGGGGCAGTCCACGCTCGACGGCGTGATCCGAGCAACCAACTTGCTGTTGGCGGGGCGGACGCTGGTGGTCGTCGGTTACGGCTGGTGCGGCAAAGGCGTCGCCATGCGCGCACGGGGGCTAGGGGCAAACGTTATTGTCTGCGAGGTCAATCCCATCCGCGCTATTGAAGCCGTCATGGACGGCTTCCGCGTCATGCCTATCGCCGAGGCTGCACCGCAGGGGGACGTCTTCATTACTGTCACTGGCAATCGCCACGTCATTGATCGCCAACACTTCGCCGTCATGAAGGACGGTGCGGTGGTGTGCAACTCCGGTCACTTTGACCTCGAACTTAACCTTGTCGCGCTAAAGGACATGGCGCGCGACGTGCGCGACATACGCCCGTTTGTACAGGAGTATGAGTTGGCTGAGACCGGCCGCCGGATTATCGTGCTGGGCGAGGGGCGGCTGATTAATTTGGCTGCGGCTGAAGGCCACCCAGCCAGCGTCATGGACATGAGCTTTGCCAACCAAGCGCTCTCGGCCGAGTACCTCAAAAAGCACGCCGGTACGCTTGCAAAGACCATCCATCGCCTGCCGGAAGAAGTTGACATCGAGATTGCCTCGCTCAAGCTCGAAGCGATGGGCGTCAAGATAGATACGCTGACGGCTGAAATGGTCGAATACATCAACAGCTGGGAACACGGCACATAAGGGTGGTGAGCAGCATGCGCCAAGGCTAGGTTAGGGGGCGGCTTCAACCTGCTCGGCTCGGCGTCTGCGAGTTTCAGCAGACTGCGTGCTCAAGCGCGGCCCTACAAAGCGGCTCCGGTTGGTGACGGAGCCGCTGCTTCCGGCGTCCGGCGGTCTCTTGGCGCAGTCGCCGCCAACCGGGTGGCGGCGCTTTCGAGACGCGCCCCCAGCAACTCTACATCGTAGCCTTCGTGCCGAACGCGCACATCGAAGTACAACAAGCAGTAGGCGATGGTCGCCATCGGCAGTGTGACCAGCTTGCCAAGCTGATCCGCCACGCTGAAGGACAGGAGGAACCACATCGGCGTGCGCGTTAGGTCGTCGAATTCGCCGTTGAGCAGGACGTACACGAGCAGCGGGATGCCGAGGGCCGAGATCACGGAGGAGGCGATGGCAATGTCAAAGAGCGTAATCTGCGCAATCCGCAAAATTGTTCCGCGCGCCAACTGCATGGCGCGTACAACACTGTCCCAAACTGAACGGCCCTCAATCATGACAACGCTTGGGAGCAATGCGACTTGAGCCAGCACGGCGCAGTAACCGACAAACCCCAGCGCGATGACGAATCCCGTCAACAAGAAGTAGAAACCGCCGGCCAAGACTGTGGTCAAGTAACCAAACAAAAGGACGGTTGCGAGCACGATTACCCAGAGGATGAACAAGCCGACCAAGGCGACTCCCGACACCCCAAGCCAGAACAGCATCGCGCCGATGAGTTGCGACCAGATCAGCGGCCACAACCGCCCCCGCGCCATACGCCATGTCCGCCGGAAGCTGATGGGTACGTCGAGCATAATGAAATCGGCTACCGTTCGGGTCAGCCCGCCCGTAATCAGCACCAACAACAAGGGACTGACAAAGTAGGTCAGAAAGTAGCCGACGACGAACCCCACGATCTGGACGGGAAGCGTGGCGACCGATTCTCGCAAGCCGGTCGCCGTATAAGCGACCAAGAGCGCGCCGGCGCAACTGGTCAGCACCGGTAAGATGGAAAGCCCCAGCAACGGCGCGAAGTTCGCCCGATAAATGAACACGGCGCGGTCAATCAAGTCGCCGGTCGAGAGCGGCTCCAGATCAGCCAGTTGGTGCAGATCGGGCAGGCTGTCGGCAGGAACACAGGACGGGGCGGCGCTCATCGTTCGGCCTTCTTCTTCATGCGCACCTGATTGCCCCGCGCGTTGTATTCGACTTCGTCCATCAGATGGTAAATGAGCATCACGCCGCGTCCACAGGTACGCAGCAGGCAGCTTGGGTCGGTCGGGTCGGGGAGCGCTTTGAGGTCAAAGCCGTCACCCTCATCCGTAATAACAAAGGTGACTTCGTTTGGCGCAAACTCAACCACGACATGGACGTTTTTGGACGGGTCTTCGTGATTGCCGTGCTTGATGGCGTTGGCAATGGCTTCATCAAGCGCGAGCATAATGTTGGAGTTTGGCTCTGTGATGCCGCGCGCCTCTAGCAGGTCCATCAGTTCCTGCAAAAGGTCATGCATGCGCGGGATAACGCTGGGGATAACAAACTCCAAACGGTCGAGTTGGGCGTCAGAAGCCTGCGCCGGATTGACGGAATGGCCTGCCATGTCGCTGTGTGAGTCCTGGGGCAAAGGTTTAGGGCTTGCTTACGACGGTAGGCTAACACAGCCTGCTTTACAGCGGCTATCTTGCCGGCTGACCGTTGGTGGGCGATGCAGGTAGACGAGTGACGTTGCGTGTATCTGTCGCAATCCGCCCATCCCGAATGGTGAGAACGCGGTGGGCGTAAGCGGCGATGTCCGGCTCGTGCGTCACGATGATGATTGTATTGCCGCGTTCGTGCAGGGCGTTGAACAGTTCCATAATCTCACGACTCGTCGCCGAGTCGAGATTACCGGTGGGTTCGTCCGCCAGAATGATTGACGGGTTGTTGACCAGCGCCCGCGCGATGGCGACCCGCTGCCGTTGACCGCCGGAAAGCTCGTTTGGGCGGTGGTACATCCGGTGCGCCAGATCAACTTGTTCCAGCGCCCGTTTCGCCCGCTGGATGCGTTCCGCCGCCCGAACGCCGCTGTAAATCAGCGGCAGTTCAACGTTGTGCAACGCCGTTGCACGCGGCAGCAGGTTGAAGGTCTGGAAAACAAACCCGATTTCTTGATTCCGAATCCGCGCCAACTCGTCGTCGTCCATTGCGGAAACCAGCTTGCCGTTGAGCCAGTACTCGCCCTTGGTCGGCGTATCAAGGCAGCCAATCAAGTTCATAAGAGTGGATTTTCCTGATCCTGACGGCCCGACGATAGCAATGTATTCATTAGGCTGAATGGTGAAGCTCACTCCTTGCAGCGCATGGATGACTTCGTCGCCCATCCGGTAGCTTTTCCAGAGGTCTTTGGTTTCAATGACAGGGCGGATGCGCGTCGCTGATGGCAGGCCGTCAACCACCGCCGGCGCGGTTTGAACCGACATAAGATGTTCACCTTGTGTGGAGTTTCAACCCTTGTTTGACGAGGCGGCGTCCATCTTGGTGTCACGGGTGATGGCTGCACCCGGCTTAAGCGTCCGTAAAAGCCGGTATGGCCCAGTGACAACGTTCTGCCCCTCCGTCAGGCCCTCGATGACCTCAATCTCCGTTTCACCCAAAATGCCCGTCCTGATTGGGACGAACTTAGCCTTGCCGCCTTCTTCTACGAACACGCCGGAAACTTCGGCGCGCTTGGTCGGCTTCTTATCGGTTTCGCCAGCGGCCGGGGCAGCTTGCTGGGGGGCGGCAGCCGCAGGCGTCCCACCTTGTAGTTCGGCCGGGTCGCGGCTGACCAGCGCCTGTAGCGGCACGACCAGCACGTTCCGGCGCGTCGCCGTCGTGATGACGGCCGTGGCCGACATGCCAGGTCGCAGTCGTTCACGGTCTTTCTCAGAAGGATTGAGGCGGATTTTGACTTTGAAGTTTTTGGCCTCCTGCGAAGTGGTGTTGGCAGCAATGGTCTGACCAGAGCGGGTTACGGCGCTCTGACCAACTTCGGCGACCTGTCCAGGGATTTCCGTGTCGCCTAAGGAATCTACCCTGACCTTGGCCGGTTGCCCAATCTGGACGTTGGCGATGTCGGTTTCATCCACCTGCACCTCAACGTTGATTTCCGACATGTCGGCGATGGTCATCAGCGGCGTCGTGCTGAGGTTAGCAACGGCGAACTCACCGATGCGTACAGGGAGACTCGACACCACGCCGTCAATCGGCGCTTTGCGGACGGTTTGGTCGAGGAAATACTGGGCGTTGGTCAGTTGCGCCCGGGCCGCCTTGACGCGCTGCCAAGCGGACTTGCTGGACTCTTCCGCGCGCTGCACAGCGATTTCGGCGTCCTTGACAACCTGCTTGAGACGCTCAATTTGCACCAGCTGCGCATCATAGGCGGCTTTCGCCACGTCGTAGTTGGCGCGCGCCGTGTCGAATTCCGCCCGCGACACGACGCCGGCTTCAAGTAACTCCGTCGTACGTTGGAGTTGGATTTGTTGCAAGTCAAGCTGCGCCTTAAGACGGTTGAGGTCGGTCTCCGCGGCAATCAACTGGGCGCGGTTTTGCGTCACCAAGTTGCGGGCGCTGAGTACTTGGGTTTCAGCCGCGCGCGCGTCCTGTTCGGCGGCGCGGTAGTTGGCCTCGGCGCTTTGCTGCGAAGTCAGTTGCTGGGTTGGATCTACCTTGACGAGCGGCTGCCCTTTCCGAACTACATCGCCTTCCTTGACGAAAATATCAGTGACGCGCCCCGGCACCTCCGCCGTGAGGTTGTAGAGCGCCACGGGCCGTACCTCGCCGGAAGCCGACACTTTGGCTTCCAACAACTCGCGTCGCTTGACCTGCTCAATTTGGACGCTAAGGGCGTCGGTGCGGCGTGTGAAAACGCTGGCGGCGACAATACCGACGACAAGCAAGGTGGCGCCGCCGACAATGAACAGTTTTTTAGTTCGACTCAAAGCCATAGGTTTTGGGAGCCATAGCCGTCATCAAGCGCAGTCGCAGAGAAGGCTAAATGTCGCGTCGTACCAAGGCATGACGCGCACTCTTACGCTGGAACCGGCGCGGGAGTTTCAGGAAAATACGAGGCGGTCTGGCATGCGCATCAGTTGCGGGTTTAGGGTACGACGCTAAGGGTCAATCCAATGGAGACATCAGTTCAATGATAGGCCGCTGAAACGGCGCGTTGTGTGCGGCGGCATACTTTGACGTCGGCGATGGTCGGGACATCACACTGAAATGACAAGACTTTACACAGCGCAGTGGGTTTTGCCGGTGGCGACGCCGCCAATTCGGGACGGCGCAGTAGCG
Organism: Chloracidobacterium sp.; assembly: GCA_025057975.1. Taxonomy (NCBI): domain Bacteria; kingdom Pseudomonadati; phylum Acidobacteriota; class Blastocatellia; order Chloracidobacteriales; family Chloracidobacteriaceae; genus Chloracidobacterium; species Chloracidobacterium sp. The sequence continues at coordinate 188,586 of JANWUV010000002.1, read as the reverse complement.
GTGCAGGACGGACGCATCCTTGCCGTCGGGCCGGAAATGGAGGTGCGGGCACGGCTGGCCCGGCTTGGTGCACTAGAGACAACAGCGCTGGGGCAGGCGGCGCTTTGTCCCGGTTTCGTTAATGTTCACACTCATCTGGAACTAACGGCGTTTCGCGGTCGCCTTGAAAACTTAGCGTTCTTTGACTGGATTCGGACACTGACGCGCCTGCGCAACGAGCGGATGAGCGCAGAGGACTTGGAGCTATCGGCGCAGTGGGGAGTGGTCGAGGCCGTCCGCGCCGGTGTCACGACCGTCGCCGATGTCGGCGCTTCCGAGGCGGGTTTTCGCGCTCTACGCCAGAGCGGACTACGCGGCGTCGCCTATCAGGAAGTGTTTGGCCCTGACCCAATGCAGGCGAAAAAGAGCCTTGCCGGCCTCAAACGCCGGATTGAAGCACAGCGGGCGGACGAAACCGATCTTGTCCGCCTCGGCGTCTCTCCGCACGCCGTCTATTCCGTTTCAGCGCTGCTGTTTCGACTGGTAATTGAGTACGCCGAACACCAAGGGTTGCCGGTCGCCATCCACTGCGCCGAATCACAGGCGGAGGATGATTTTCTGCGCAGCGGCCAGGGGCCGTTCGCTGCGTTTTTGCGGGAGCGCGGCATTGCTTGGACGCCGCCGCGCACCTCGCCAATCCGCTACCTGAGCGACCTCAATGTTCTGCGCGTAAAACCGTTGCTTATCCACGCCGTCCGTGCAACCGAGGAAGATATTGGGCTGCTGACATTTTACGGCGCGAGTGTCGCGCACTGCCCAAAATCCAACGCCAAGTTCGGCCACGGCATTGCGCCGGTCAGCCGCATGCGCCAGCGGGGCGTATGCGTCGGGTTGGGCACAGATAGCGTTGCTTCCAACAACGTTTGCGACCTGCTGGACGAAGGGCGGTTCGCTCAACTGCTAGGTCGCGCAGCGCAAGGGGATGGTCAGTTGTTGTCAGCGGACGCGCTCTTGCGTTGGATGACCCTGGACGGGGCATGCGCGTTGGGATTAGACGACCGAATCGGGACGCTGGAAGTCGGCAAAGACGCCGATCTTGTCGGCATTACGCTTGTCGGCCCACACCTTGAGCCGGTTTATGATCCGGTGACGGCGATAACGACAGCGGCGACCGGCCGCGATGTCATGCTGACTGTCGTTCAGGGGCGTGTCATCTACGACGGCCAGCAAGTGCTCACGCTGGATGAAGCTCGCCTCCAAAGCCGGCTGCCGGAACTGGTCGCTCGACTGTCGCCGGGGACACAGGACGCCGGCTAAAGCGGCGGAGCGGGAGCGGTCGGACTTTTGGTTCGATTTTTTGGTATAGTGCTAGGCTTAGCCATGTGGTACAGCCGTCAAATGACCGCTTGCGGGGGCTGGTCTTGCCAATGAAAAGCATGACGGGTTTTGGCCGCGCCGCCGTTGCTACAGACGAGTTTTCGTTGACGGTTGAACTGCGGACGGTCAACAACCGGTTTCTCGATATTCAGATTCGTCTGCCGTCCGAGTTGGCGGCTATGGAAGTCTCCTTCCGCAAGCTCGTGCAGTCGCGTGTGCAGCGCGGGCGGGTGGAGGCGACGGTCGGCCTTGTACAGCAGCGTCCGATCAAGTTTCACGTCAACCTCCCACTGGTGCAGGGGTATGTCGCCGCCTTGCGGGAAGCACAGGCGGCGACAGGCGTCGCTGGCGATTTTGATTTGAGCCTCATTGCACGCCTGCCTGGCGCCATTCAACCCGCCTTAGCGTTGGATGAAGCATTGATAGCGCGCTTGGCGGAAGGACTACTGGACGCCGCCGGCCAGGCCTTAGACGCTCTAGACGCCATGCGCCGCGCCGAAGGCGAGGTATTGGCGCACGACATCGCCGCTCGGCTAGACGCCGTCGCCGCGCGCATTCCTGCGATTGAAGCGGCGGCGGCGACGGTTTTTGACGCTCAGCGCGCGCGGCTGGAACGACGGATACAGACGTTACTGCGCGACTTAGGCGGGGTGGATGAGGCGCGTTTAGCGCAGGAAGCCGCATATGCGGCCGAACGCTGTGACATCACAGAGGAAATCGCCCGGTTGCGCAGCCATACGGCGCAGATGCGTGAGTTGCTCACCAGTGAGACGCCCGGCGTCGGGAAAGCAATGGATTTTCTCTTACAGGAAATGAACCGCGAGGTGAATACGATGCTTGCCAAAGCCGGCGACACTGTGATTCACGACATGGCGCTCGCCATCAAGATCGAAGTCGAGAAGATGAAGGAGCAAGTCCAGAATGTCGAATGACCGCCTGACGCCTGCACGTCGCGGCATGCTGGTCGTTATCTCTGCGCCTTCGGGAGGGGGAAAGTCCACGTTGCTAGGCCGTCTGCTGGCTGAAGTGGACAATCTTCACTACTCGATTTCCTACACAACTCGTCCGCCGCGCCCCGGCGAGCGACACGGCGAGCACTACTACTTTGTCTCACCGGACGACTTCGAACGCATGCGCGAACACGGCGAGTTCTTAGAGTCGGCGGTTGTTCACGGACACTTTTATGGTACGCACCGGAAATTCGTCGAAACCACCCTCGAACGTGGTCAGGATTTGATTCTGGATGTTGACGTGCAAGGGGCGGAAAGCTTGGCCACAATTATGCCCGAAGCCGCTCGGATTTTTATCATGCCGCCGAACTATGAAGTGCTGCGCCGGCGGTTGTTTGCGCGGGGCAGCGATGATCCGGCGGCGATTGCACAGCGATTACAAAACGCCAGTCGGGAGGTTCGGCGCTTCCGGGAGTTTCACTACGTCGTCGTCAACGACGATCTAGAGCGCGCGCTACGCGCGTTAGTCTGCATTATTGAGGCGGAGCGCGAACGGTGGCGTCTGTCGGAAAAAAAACTAGACGCTATTGTGGAAACGTTCCGCCCTGAAGCGATGACTTTGTGAGTGGTAAGGAGACGGATACAGCCTATGACGAACGCTGAAACGACGAACGCTGGGACAACGACGCCAGAAACAGAAAAACCCCAAATCCGTACCATCCCAGACAGCAAATACCGCTTGGTTCTGGTGGCGGCGGCGCGCAGTAAGCAACTCCAGAAAGGAAAGGAGCCGCGTATTCGTTCGACCAGTCACAAACCGACGCGCATTGCGTTGGAGGAGGTCAGCAAGGGGCTGGTGCCCTTTGAGATTCTGCCGCCGCGTGAACGCTCGATTCCTCATCACGAGGATGGGATCATCAGTATTTAGCGTTTTTCTACAAGTGAGTCGGCGCTTCGCCGCCCAACCGGGCGGCAATGCGCCCCTTCCCCTATGAGGCTTGAAAACAGATCAACGGCGAAGCGTCCCCACTTTGCCGAACAACGGTGAACCCCTGCAACCCAAGCCGTAGAGGGGCCCAAGCAGCGCGCGCTGCGTGCCGAGGGCAAAAGGCTGTTTTATTTTGGGTTGCGGCGGACAATGGAACATATGCGAATGATCGCCAGCCGCGCGGAAGATGCGTGGCATGCGCTGCGCCAGCCGGGCGCTTACGAGTGGTGGTATTTTGATGCGCTTTCCGAAGACCACGAATACGGGCTGGTTGCCATCTGGTTTTGCGGCATGCCGTTTTCGGCGGACTACAACGCGCACCTTGAGGCCTACGAGCGTGGTTGCGCCGCCCCGCCCAACCCCTGCGACTACGCGGCGTTTTCGTTTGCGCTGTATCATCGCGGGCGTCCGATCGCCTACGCCTTGGTTGAATACGATGACTTCACAGCCTCGACCACTCAGCCGGCGGTGTGGACGGGACGTAACGCCTTTACCTACGATCCGGCGACAGCGACCTACCACCTTGTGGTTGATGTTGAACTGACTGAAGTCACGACCGTGATTCCAGTAGCGATTGGGCGCCGGCTGACCGGGACGTTTACCTTCCGTAACCTCAATGAGAACTGGTTTGCCCCGGCGCTGGCGGCGTCCGGTGTGGGTGCGCCGGGTATGGCGCATGGAACGCATACGTGGAATCTGGTTGCGCCGGTCTGTACCACGCACGGGGCGCTGGAAATCACCGACGCAAATGGCCGTTGCGAGCGGCGCGTGACATTCACAGGACGCGGCTACCACGACCACAACTACGACACCGTACCGATGTTGCGCGCCATCAATCGTTGGCACTGGGGCCGATGCTGGCGGGGTGATCGGATGCTGATTTATTACCGGAATGAGCCGTTCCCCGGTCAGCCAGGCGCATTTTCATTTGGGGCGGTGTTTGACGGCGCGCAGCCGCAGCTGGTGACAGACGCCATTGAGGTTGTGTTTGAAGCTCAACGGCGCAACTGGCTGGGGCTAAAGTACCCACACCATTTACGCATCACCCTGCCGGCGACCGGTGAGACGTGGACAATTCGCCAGCAGTACATGGTGGACTCCGGCCCTTTTTACGTTCGTTTCCTGAGCGGGCCGGGGACGGAGTCCAATGGGAACACGTACGGTGTCTCGGAAACGCTTGACGGCGTACGCTTGCGCCGGCGGATTTTTCGCCCAATGATCAACACCCGCATTCAGCGTCCGGCGAGTCGGGGGGCGTTGTTGCCGGCCCCGGTCGTCCGGCTGGGGCGCACTGCCCTCATTTGGCTCGTGACCTAGAGCTGTTTCCGGAGAGGTATCGCACTCCAACCTCTCCTTTTGGTCAGAGACGTGCCGCCGCCTCCGTGAGAGGAATGCTACTCGGTTGCCGGGTTGCCTTCTCCGCAGCGGGCAGGAGTTTATGTCGCCCACTTTGTAGGCCGTCTGGTTTGACGCACTGTGACCGTTTCCCGCCGCTGGCCGGTGCGTTGACCCGCTAGATTGTCTTCGGAAATCGCACCAGCCGGCCAGTAAGGCCGGGTGTTGATATGAGGTCTTTCATTAGCAACAACTTCGGCTTGTTCTGAACGGCGTAACAGTTTGTCTCCCCTTGGGCGGCGGCCCCGCATCGTGGTGCGCTTAGGGGTGTTTACGCACTTTGGCGGCGTGCGCCGCCGCGTGATCGGCATGGCGCTATGCTTCTGGGGCTGATCTTCTCGAAGCAGCGGCTTCTCATCGAAGCAGCGGCTTCTCAGTGAGAGACGACGGCTTTTTCAGCAAAAGCGCCAGCAGCGAAAACCACTTCGCCGCCGACAATGGTCATCACGCAGCGCGCCTTGAGAATATCGGCTTCTGGGACAGTGAATAAGTCGGCCGACAACACGGTGAAGTCGGCGCGCTTGCCGACAGTAATGCTGCCTGCTTCGCGTTCTTCAAAGGCGGCATAGGCTGGCCATAGCGTCAACATTTTGAGCGCCTCAAGCCGCCCAACCGCCTGTTCAGGATGCCAGCCTTCGCCTGAAAAACCAGTCAAGTCCTTACGCGCGACGGCGGCGTAAAACTCAATCAACGGCTCACCGCGCTCAACCGGTGCATCTGAACCGCCGGCAATGACGGCGCCGGTGTCCAGCAGTGACCGCCAAGCGTAAGCACCGGCCAGACGTTCCAACCCCAGTCGGCGCGGCGCAAAGTGTAAGTCGCTAATGGCGTGCGACGGCTGCATCGAGGCAATGACGCCCAGTTTGGCAAAGCGCGGGATGTCGTCGGGATGCAGCACTTGGGCGTGTTCAATGCGCCAGCGCGGGTCGCGGACGCGCCGCTGCGCCGCCGGAATTTCACGAAAAACCTGCTCGTAAATGTCCAATACCTGCCGGTTAGCACGGTCGCCGATGGCGTGTGTTTCAATCTGAATTCCCGCCCGCAGCGCCCGCCGACATAGCGCGCGCAAGTCGTCCGGTTGCGTCAGGAACAGTCCCGAAGTTTCCGCGTCGTTGTACGGGGCAAGCAACGCCGCGCCGCGCGACCCCAGAGCACCGTCCATGTACGCCTTGATGGCGCGCATAGTGAAACGTCCATTGGCTTCGCCGATAATCGGGCCGCTGCGGAAGAGCGCTGCGACTTCCGCTGGACGGTTGGCGGCGGCGTTGTAGATGCGCAGCTTGATTTTTCCTTCCCGGCACAGCCGCCGCAAAATCGCAGTTTCCAACAGTGAACTGCCTGCGTTGTGGATCGTACACCACCCTAGTGACAGCTCACGCTGCGCCCCCGCCACGGCTGCCCGTTCATAGTCCTCCGGCGACAGCTTGGGCAACAGCCGTCCGACCAAGCTTTGGGCGGCGTCAATCAGCATGCCGGTCGGTTTGCCGGTCGCGCGATCGCGGAGAATGTCGCCGCCCGGCGGATTCGGCGTTTTTTCGTTGACGCCGGCCAACGCTAGCGCCCGTGAGTTGACGACGCTGGCATGGCCGTCGGCGCGCGTCAGATACACCGGATGCTCCGGGGCGATGGCGTCCAACTCGGCGGCGGTCGGAAAGGTCGGCGGCGTCCAGAAGGTCTCAATCCAGCCGCGTCCGACCACCCACTCGCCTTTCGGCGTCCGAGCGACCTGGGCCTTGACGGCGGCCAAAAAAGCCTCGCGGGTGGTCGTCCCCTCAAGGTTGAGCGTTAGTTCTCGTTCACCGATTCCAAACAGGTGGCAATGGGCGTCGGTAAAGCCGGGATACATGACGGCTCCACCCAAGTCTATGAGGCGCGTCCGAGCGCCGCGATAGGCCATAGCTTCGGACTTGGTACCGACAAAGACGATGCGACCACGCCGGACGGCGACAGCCTCCGCCTGCGGTTGGCGTTCGTCCAGCGTGTAAATGACGCCGTTGAAAAACAATGCGTCGGCTGGCGGCGTCCGTCCCACAACGGACGCCGGCCAACTCCCCAACCAAACCACGAGAACCAACCAAACCACTCGTCGCACCACAGCCCTTTTTCCCCACGGCGGCCGGAAGCCGGTCGCTTCCCTCATCATCGCCTTAGTTGATAGCTTGCACACCAGCCGGTCCGCGTTAGTTAGGAGATGCCGACAAAGGAGGAAGCGCCATGCCCGAATTTGATCAGCCACAACTTACCGTACTGTTTGAGGCTGCGCGCATTCAAGCGCGCATTCGAGAACTGGGCGCCGCCATTACGCAGGATTACACCGGACGGTCGCCACTGCTGGTCGTTGTTTTGAAGGGCGCCGTGCCGTTCGGCGCAGATTTGCTCCGAACGATTGATTTGCCGGTCACGGTGGACTTTATCGCTGTATCAAGCTACGGCGCGTCAACGAAATCGTCCGGCGAAGTTCGCCTGCTCAAAGACCTCGATACCAGTCTCAAGGGCAAGGATGTCATCATCGTCGAGGACATTGTGGACACCGGCCTCACCTTGTCCTACCTGCTAGATATGTTCCGCCGGCGCGAAGCGGCGTCCGTTCGTGTAGCAGCGCTGCTGGACAAGCCGGAGCGACGGCGACGAGCGGTAGATGTGGACTACGTTGGCTTCACAATTCCCAACGAGTTTGTGGTCGGTTTTGGTTTAGACTACGGCGAGCGATACCGCAACCTGCCGTACGTTGCGGCGCTTGACCCAGCGTGCCAAACGGCGTCATGACGCCCGCCCCGGCCTGGGCGGGGGTTGCCGGGGTTGTACAGGCGCGATCTCCGAGAGCGATCTCGCGGCGGGCTAACAAAGCTCCGCGTCAAGTGCATCGCTTACGCCGACAGTGACGCTTCTGTGACGCGGTTGCGTCCGTCGCGCTTGGAGGCGTAAAGCGCCTTGTCGGCCGCCGCAATGAGTTCTTCCGGCGTGGCGACAGGCAGCTTTGGAACGGCCGCCACGCCGAAACTGGCCGTGATGTGCAACTCCCCGGCGGCGGTGGCGACCGGACGGCTCTCGATGTGACGGCGGAGACGTTCAGCGACCTCTACGGCGTTTTTGGCCGGTGTCTGCGGCAGCACAACGAGAAACTCTTCGCCGCCATAGCGCCCAGCAATGTCAGTGTCGCGCAGTTTGCTTCGTACCAACTGCGCCAAATGGCGTAGCACTTCGTTCCCGACTTCGTGACCGTAGGTGTCGTTGACCTTCTTGAAGTGATCAATGTCGAACATCAGGACGGCCATCTGGCTGTTTGACGCCAGCGTTTTGGCGAACACTTCGGCCAGTTTCGCTCGGACGGTACGGGCGTTGAGAAGGCTAGTCAGTCCGTCCACCGTCGCCAATTCATAGAGTCGGGCGTTTTCCAGCGCACCAACCAGTTGCTGTCCCAATGCTCGTAGCATGGTCTCGTCCTGCTCGGAAAACGCCCGCGGCCGATGGCTGGCGACACTGATGACGCCTAAGGTTTTCTTTTCCGCTTCCAGCGGTACACCCATCCACGAGCGATAGGGCAGTCGTTCGGTCAACCAGCGGTAGCCGTACGCAGCCGCTTCGCGCTCCAAATCGCCGATCCGCAGCGCCTGCTTGTGCCGAACGCACCACTCCGCCAACCCCAGCGCGTCCATTTCTGGCTGAAGCCTCTCGCGCTCACCAGTGATGTTCCACAGGTCGCTTTGCTGGGAATCGCGTTCCACGCCGCGCCGCTCCCGCTTGGGCTGGTTGGCTGCAATGGGCTGCCACTCCAGTGTGCGCGGCGTTGTACCGTCTTCGGGAAAGAGATAAACCGCCAGGGAGTCGGCTTGAAACAAATCGCGTCCCTCATAGTACAGGGCTTTGAGCAGTTCACGGCGAGTTTGCGCCGGATTGCTCAACGCCCGCCCCACGCCGACGAGGATTTTCATTTCGGCGATGGTGCGTTGTTGACGCGCAAGCGCCGCCGCCTGCTGGCTCAGCAGGGCCACCAACGCCACCAACACCGTTCCCAGCGCGAGCACCGGTGGGAAATCAAGTCGCGCATAGACCACCGCAATCATGATTGAGAGGACGACGGTGGCGAATTCGGCGAGAAAGGTAATGACCGACTGCGTGGCGCGCACCTCCTGCCAGAACGCCGCGAACGAAACGCCCCGCACCCAGAGGGTGAGGAACGACACGCTTACCCGCATGAGAAAGACTGATAGGTAAATTAGCGGGATGGTCAGCAGTTCGCGCAGATGAAACTGCGGACGGGTATGCCACTCAGTCAGATGCAACGCCTGCTCCATCGTGCCGCCCGTCAGACCGATGAAGGCTGCCACCGAGCCATGGAAGAGCACTTCCCCAAGCGCAATGAGCCAGCCCCCAACGGGCAGCCCTTTTTGCAAGCGCTCGGCCTGCTGACTAACCGCTTCCAGAATGCCGGCTATCCCAAGCAGGAGAATGGTGACTTCCTTGGGAAAGACCAAGACAAACAGCACCGTCAGGCCGTCTTCGGCTGGGGTGTAGAGGTAGGTTTCCGAGCGCCGGCGCAAAAATGAGCACAGGACAAACAGCAGCAAGAACACACCCGCCGCCACACCATCCCGCCCGCTCAACAGATGGCGTACATCGCCCCGTATCGCTCCTAGCGTCTTGAGTTCGAGAACGACCACCAATAGCCAAAAGAGCGTCCCAAGCCCCCAAACCAGCAGTGCGTAGGGGAAACCAAAGGGGGTTCGGGTCAAGCGTGACGGCATACGCAAGCCTCAGCGAATCAGCCTAGAGCCACCGCTTCAGGCGGAAAGGATGTCGCTTTGCGGGCCGGCAATGTAGCAAACGCCCGTTTGACACACTATCATCGTGTCACGCACTCGTAAGCTCCTGTGTCGCCCTTGAACTTCGTTACTCCGCGTTCCCCACACGGCGTTATGTCTCCAAAAGTCGAAGCCAAGCGTTTTACTTCGTCCGGCATTGAGCTAAAGCCCTACTACCTACCCGCCGACGCCCCGGCCGCTGGTGACGAAGAACCGGGCCGGTACCCTTTTACACGCGGCATTCACGCTACGATGTACCGCGCCAAACTGTGGACGATGCGCCAGTACGCTGGTTTTGCAACGGCGGCCGAATCCAACGCGCGTTACCGCTACTTGCTGTCTCAGGGGACGACCGGCCTGAGCGTCGCCTTTGATTTGCCGACCCAGATCGGCTTGGATTCAGATTCGCCGCTTGCGTTGGGCGAGGTCGGCAAAGTCGGCGTCGCCATTGATTCCATCGAAGACATGGCGACGTTGTTCGACGGCATCCCGCTCGACCAAGTTTCGACTTCGATGACCATCAACGCCACGGCGCCGATTCTACTGGCGCTTTACATCGCCGTCGGCAAACGGCAGGGCGTTCCGCCGAACAAGCTCAACGGGACGGTGCAGAACGACATTCTCAAGGAGTACATCGCGCGCGGCACGTACATTTATCCGCCCCGTCCCTCGCTGCGACTCATCACCGACCTGTTTGCCTACTGCGCCCGCGAAGTGCCCAACTGGAACACCATTTCGATTTCCGGTTACCACATCCGCGAAGCGGGCGCGACGGCCGCTCAGGAAATTGCCTTCACGTTGGCCGACGCCATTGCCTACGTCGAGGCGGCCATCGCCGCCGGTCTCGATGTCAACACGTTCGGCCCGCGCTTGTCTTTCTTTTTCAACGCCCACAACAACCTGTTCGAGGAAGTCGCCAAGTTTCGCGCCGCTCGGCGCATGTGGGCCAAGATCATGCGGGAACGCTTCGGCGCTACCAACCCTCGGGCCTGGATGTTGCGCTTCCACACGCAGACGGCTGGCAGCACGCTTACGGCGCAGCAGCCCGAAGTCAATGTCATTCGCACCACCGTTCAGGCGCTCGCCGCCGTACTGGGCGGCACGCAATCCCTACACACCAACAGCAAAGACGAAGCCTTGGGTCTACCGACAGAGGAATCGGCGCGCATTGCGCTCCGCACCCAGCAGGTGCTGGCGTATGAATCCGGCGTTGCGGATGTCGCCGATCCGTTGGGCGGGTCGTACTTTGTCGAGGCTCTGACTGATGAACTGGAACGCCGCGCGGCTGCCTACATCGAAAAGATTGACGCGATGGGTGGGATGCTGGCGGCAATTGAGCAGGGCTTTCCACAGCGTGAAATCCAACAGGCGGCTTACGAATACCAGCGCGCTGTGGAACACAACGAAGTCGTTGTCGTCGGCGTCAATCGCTTTCAAGTGGAGGAAGAGCAACCGATTCCAATCCAGCGGATTGACCCCGAAGCCGAACGGGCGCAGATTGAGCGGGTACGCGCATTGCGGGCGCGGCGGGACGCAGCCGCGTGGACGGCGGCGCTCGATGCGCTGGAGGCCGCGGCGCGCGGCACAGAAAACCTCATGCCGTACATCCTCAACGCCGTGGAGAACTATGCGACAGTCGGCGAGATTTCCGACCGGCTGCGGGGTGTGTTTGGCGAGTATCAGGAAACCATCGTGATTTAGGACGGCTTCACAACCCTTTCCCGCCGGCTTCTCGTTCAGGGCGGTACTAAAACGCCTGTAGCCTATGCTTGGACTCGACTTCATCCGCCAAAACTTTGACCTTGTTTGTCAGTCCCTCGTCAACCGCCGCTCCGACCTGACCTTGGACAACTTCATTAAGCTTGACGCCGCACGTCGGCGGCTGATCGGGGAGGTCGAACAGCGCAAAGCCACGCTCAATCGGATTAGCCCGCAAATCGGCGCGCTGCTCAAGGCTGGTCAACGGGACGAAGCCGAGGCGAAACGGGCGGAAATGCGGGAGCTCAAAGCCGCCATTGAAGCCCTTGAAGCCGAGCGGGAAAGCGTTGAGGCGCAGTTGCAGGAGCTAGTACGCATCATACCCAATGTTCCTCATCGCTCCGTCCCAGTCGGCGATGAATCCGCCAACCAGGAAGTTGCACGGTGGGGTGAGCCGCGCCGCTTCGACTTTGAGCCGAAAGATCACGTCGAACTGGGAATAGCGCTCGGCATCCTCGATCTAGAACGCGCCGCCAAAATCTCCGGCGCGCGCTTCGCCGTCCTCAAGGGCTTGGGTGCCAAGCTGGAGCGGGCGCTCATCAACTTCATGCTCGATCTGCACTTGACCGAGCACGGCTACACCGAAGTGCTACCGCCCTTCATTGTCAACGGCGACGCGCTGTTTGGGACGGGACAACTCCCCAAGTTCGAGCAAGATCTGTTCAAGTTGACCGACGAGCGCGGTTTGTACCTGATTCCGACAGCGGAAGTACCGGTAACGAACCTGCATCGCGGTGAAATTCTGGATGGGGCGCAGTTGCCCATCCGCTATGTCGCTTATACGCCCTGCTTTCGGAGCGAGGCGGGCAGCTATGGGCGCGACACGCGCGGGCTGATCCGCCAGCACCAGTTTGACAAGGTGGAGTTGGTGGCTTTTGTGAAACCGGAGGAAAGCTACGCTGAGTTGGAACGTCTGACGGCTAACGCAGAAGTCGTGCTCCAGCGGCTAGAGCTGCCCTACCGCAAGGTTGTTTTAGCGACCGGCGATATGGGCTTTGCCTCAGCCAAGACGTACGATTTAGAAGTTTGGCTGCCCAGTCAGCAAGCCTATCGGGAGATTTCCTCATGCAGCAACTTTGAGGCCTTTCAGGCGCGGCGGGCCGACATCCGCTTCCGCCGCGAAGCCGGCGCGAAACCGGAGTTTGTGCACACGCTTAACGGGTCGGGTTTGGCGGTCGGGCGGACGTGGCTGGCCCTACTTGAGAACCACCAGCAGGCGGATGGTTCGGTCGTCATCCCACCGGCGCTGCGTCCCTATCTGGGCGGACTGACGCGATTGGGCTGATGGTTGTTCAGAGTGAAGCCATGGGCGAAAAGGCTGCGCCGACAAACGACGAGCCGTTGTTTCACGGACGCCTGCACTACAAGATTCTCCTAGCCACGTTGGTGTGCGCTGCGCCGCTCATTTTCGGCGTGGACTACCTGTTTTATCGCAACCTGCGCCGCGACAAGATCGCCGAGCAAAGCCGCCAGCTGCAGCACATCGCCGCCACAACCGCTACATTGCTGGATGTTACCAAGCTGCTGCCGCAACCGACGACCGACTTGCAGGCGCTAGCGACCCTGACGGCGCAGCTGCGCGCTGTCCAGCGCGTCAACGAACTGGATCAGCCAATTGGCCTGTTTTACTGGCGGGATGGTCAGTTCGTCCCAGTTGAGACGCTGATGGACAGGCCACCGGTTCATCTTTTGCGTCCTGAGGCCCGGCAGGCGGTCGAGCGGCAGGAAGCGCTGGCGACAGACTTGTATGTGGACGAGCGGGGGACGTGGATTTCGGCCTATGCGCCGTTCCGCACGACGCCGGCAGGGCCGGCGACAGGGATCGTCGCGGTGAGCGCCCGCGCTGATCGGATGAACTTCCTCATCATTGAGCACTTCAAGCTGTTGTTTTTGGAAGTCACCCTGACGGGGCTATTTATCGTGGCGTTTTTCTCGCTCATCCTGCGGTACTTCGTCACGCAACCGCTGGGGCGGTTGTTGGAAGCGGTGCGCGCCATGGCGCGGCGCGACTACACCTACCCTATCTGCACCGAGGCCAAGGATGAAATCGGCGCTCTGGCGCGCGCTTTCGTCCAAATGCGCGAAACGCTTCAACACTACGTCGCTGAGTTGGAGTCGTTTGCGCAGACCCTCGAAGAGAAGGTCGAAGAGCGTTCAATGGATTTGATGAACGCCAATCAGGAGCTTTTGCTGGCGAACTCCGAGCTTTATGAGAACCAGCGTCAGCTGCGCAAAATCAACGAAGACCTACGCCGCGCCAATCTGGCGGTGATGGAGAGCAATCGGCTCAAGTCGGAGTTTGTGGCGAACATGTCACACGAACTCCGGACGCCGCTCAACGCCATCATCGGCTACACGTCGTTGCTCCAACGTGGGCGCTACGGCGCGCTGACCGAAGCGCAGACCCGCGCGCTGACGCGCATCGCTGAGAACTCGACGAACTTGCTCGAACTCATCAACAACTTCCTTGATTTTTCGAAGATCGCAGCCGGCAAAATGGAGGTCAAAGTAAGCGAAATTGATCCGGTGCGTTTCCTGTCGGAGATTATCGCGCCGCTGGACGCGCTGGCGCGCGCAAAAGGGTTGACGCTCAACCTTGAAGCGCCGTCAGAGACGCCGCCTGTGGCAACCGACCCGGCGCGGCTGCGGCAGGCAGTGACGAATCTAGTGTCCAATGCGCTTAAGTTTACCGAGCAGGGCGGCGTCACTGTGGCGCTTCAGTTTGAGCCGAGCGCCGAGACGTTCACCATCGAAGTGCGGGACACCGGCATCGGCATCGCCGAAAAAGACCTGCCGCATATTTTTGAAGAATTCCGGCAGGTGGACGGCTCGGCCACCCGTAAGTACGGTGGCACAGGGTTGGGACTGGCAATTGCGCGGAAAAACATTCTCCTGCTGGATGGCGTCATCGAAGTGGAAAGCGAGGTCGGCAAGGGGTCGGTGTTTCGCGTGCGTTTGCCGGTGCGTCTGCGGGAGCACGAACGGATGGAGGCCAGTGAAAAGCCCATTTTGTTGCCGCGCCCGTCCCCGGACAACCGCATCATTCTGTGTATTGATGATGAGCCGGATTTGGCGCAGCAGTTGAAAACGATGCTGGACCTGACCAGCTACACGGTCATCAGCGCCCACAATGTGACCGAAGGATTGGAGTTAACGACGGTGTTGCGGCCGCGCGTGGTTGTTCTTGACTTGATTCTCCCCGGCGTTAGCGGTTTGACGTATTTGGAGCGGTTGGCGGAGGACCCAACCTTGAGCGGGATTCCGGTGATTGTCGTCAGTCAAGCCGACCGCCGGATGGCGCAAACGGCTTTTGAGTTCCCCATGGTCATCGGCTACCACCCCAAGCCGCTTGACCGCACATGGCTGCTCAACAACCTGCAAAAAATCGAGCAGGAAACGTCCGGCCGTCAGATCGAAGCCGCCGGCGCGGTGGGAACGTTGTCGTCATGACGCGCGTGCTGGTCGTTGAGGACAACGCCGACAGCCGTGAGATTCTCACGTTTGAGTTGGAGGCGGAAGGCTTCGAGGTGTACGCAGTCGGTGACGGCCTCAGCGCGGTTGAAGCGGCGGCGGCTTTTCGGCCGGATGTCATCGTCATGGACATCTCCCTTCCAACGGTTGACGGGCTTGAGGCGACTCGCCGCATCAAGGCGCAGCCAGCTTTGGCGACCGTACCTGTCCTGGCGCTGACCGCCCATGCGATGACCGGGGATGAGGCGCGTTTTCGAGCGGCCGGCTGCGACCAGTACTTGGCGAAGCCAGCGAACCCGGAAGACGTGTTGCAGGTGATTCGCCAACTTCTAGAGCAGGCGCAACGACCAGCACCCTCCAGTCCGTCGGACGCCTAACCCGGTACAGCTGACAGCGTGCTGGACAGTGGACAAACAGCGCCAAATCGTAGAAAGTTTTGACGCCACCTGTTGTGGCCGGCGTGGCCGGCGCATTGCAACACTTCTCGTCCCCGTCGGCAAGCTGCATGGGACGTTTATCATCTGAAAAAAAACCGCGAATTCTGGTTATTGATGACAATCAAGACGTACTTGACCTGTTACGGGACGAACTCACCGCCGAAGGGTATGAGGTTGAAACGGCGGTAGACGGTCTGGCTGGCCTCCGCGCCCTCAAGCGGTCTAAGCCCGATTTGGTCATCATTGACATTATGATGCCGCAGATCAGCGGGCCGGCGGTGATGACGTTGATTGGCGAAAAGGATCATTACCGCGAGCTGCGGGATGTGCCGATGATCATTATCTCGGCGCAATCCAACATTGAGTACGTCCGCGAAGAAGGCCTGCCGCTTGGAGAGTCGGATTACCTGACTAAGCCGATTGATTTCGACCGTCTGCACGACCTGATCCGGCGTAAGTTGGGTCGCCACGCCTCGGACACGCCGCCGCGTACCGACACCGCACACCTAGCGCACGCTTAGAGACGTTACCGGCCACAGTGAGTGAGGTGGTGCGTCACAACAAACAGGGTATGGCCAGCGGCGGCTTATACCAAAACCTGATTGGAAGGTGCGCTACGGTTGCGTTTCCACTGGTCGCTCGCGGTACTGCTTAGCCTTGCCTTCTTCGAGCAGACGACGGAGGTTCTCCCGCGCCTTGAAAACACGGAGAGATGCATCTTGTCCGGGTGGCGGTGGGCTGTCGGCGTTGTCTTGGCGCTGTTTCTCCGCTTCGGCGTCCCGCAGTTCTTCACGCGCCTCTTCCACTGCACGTCGCCACACTTCCTCTGGTGAGAGAGGGGCCTCGGTGCTTTCGCTGTTCTCACTCGGCGTCGCTACTGCTTCACGCGCCGCCGCAGCGGAGGGGGAAGCGCCAACCAATGGGTTCATTCCACCAGCTTTGATGGTTACCAGAAGCTCTTGTGCGCCAAGTGGCAAGTCGTCGGGCAGGGGCGTCGGCTCGGTGGGCGGCGCCGAGCGACGCGGGGGCCGTCGTGGTTGCTTCTTGCTTTGAGACGACGCCTGCGCCGCCAACCACGGGTCGCTAGCCGCAGCAATCGGCTCGCCGACCAGGCTGCCAACCAGCAGCATACTGATCATCAGGCTCATCGTGCGAAACCTCGCGTTTCAGCAGGTGTTTGCAGAGGCAACGAGATGCGAAACTGTGCGCCGCCTTGGGGTAGGTTGCTAGCCTCAATGCGCCCATTGTGACCGAGGACGATTTTCCGAACAATAGCCAGTCCCAGCCCATGCCCATGCTTTTTCGTCGTGAAAAAGGGCACGAAGAGATTCGCGGCGACCTCCGGCGGCAGACCGCCGCCGGAATCCTCGACGATGAGCGTTGTCTTAGTCGGGTCGGTTTCCGCGCGGAGTGTCACCCGTTTTGTCGGCGCGTCGTCCGGGATGGCTTCGATGGCGTTGCGAAGAAGGTTCTCCAAAGCCTGCCGGAGCAGGCCCGCATCCCCGGCGACCATTGGTAAGTCCGGCGCAACCTCCAATGTCACGCCGCGTCGCTCGGCTGTCTCGCACAGTGCGGTGACGACTTCGGCTGCGATATCCGACAGGTTAACGGACGCGAAGGCGACGCGCATCGGCCGCGCAAATGTCAGAAAATCCGTCACGACCTGCGTTAATCGGCGCACTTCCCCCCGCAACGCCGCCGCCGCCGGTGACTGCGGCGCGTCCTGCGCCAGCAGGCGCGCGTAGCCGTCTATTGTCGCCAAGGAGTTTTTGAACTCATGCGCCACGCCTGCCGCCAGTTCGCCGACGCCGGCGAGGGTTTCCTTGGCTCGCATCGTTGCCCGCAAGGCCGCTAACTCTGTGATATTGGCGACCAAGCAAAGGACGCTTGCCGCTCCGGGAATCGGCGCCACGCTCACATCAAGCGTTCGCCGGTGGCCGGCAAGCACCACTTCCATTTCAGCTTTCCGCCGCAGGCTGCCGTCCATCAGAGCGGCGCCGATCATCTCAGCTAGTTCCGGCGCGTCCGCAAAAAACACACGGTAGTCAACGCCTGACGACCGACCAAACAACCGCTGCGCCGCCAAGTTCGCCAACACAACTGTGCCGTCTGCCGCCGCTACAATGAGCGCGTCAGGAATGCTGGCCACAAGCCGGTCGCTGAACTGCGCCTGGGCAACGGCACGCGTTTCGGCGTCGCTGCGCAGGCGTTCTAGTTCCCGCCCGGCCGACTGTAGGCGGTCAATAACAGCCTGATAGCCAGCCATGACAACTTCAACCGAAGCCGCTGACGTTGGCGCACGGCTGTCGGACGAGCCGGCAAGCGTTCGGGACGGTGCAACAAGATGGCGAACTAGCCAGAATCCGGCGGCGGCGACAGCCAGCCACAACGGGAGTTCATACGCCAAGCGGATGACGATGGCGGAGAGCCGAACGGTGCGATGGCGCACCACCACGCCCAGCGTTCCAACCGGCGACCTAGCGGCCGTGTACAACGGTACGGTCACCAACCACTCTCCCCCGGATAAGCGGCTGACTCGCTCGCCGTCTATTCCAGTTGGTTCAATGGGGAGGCGTTCCGGCAATGGCAACTCATGCGCCGCCGACCCGCCGTAGGTCGCGGCAGCGCGCTTGCCAGTCAGATCATAGAGCGCCGCCGCCATACTCAAGTTGGGTGGGGTGTGCGGCGGTGGCAGATGCGCCGCCGAAAGTTCACTCACAGCGCCGATGACGGCGGCCAGTCGCCGCGCCGCCAAGAGTGCTTCCGCCTGCGCACGTCCTTCGGCTTCACGCTCATAGGCATGGCGCAAGGCGTAGGTCGCCCAGAGACCAACTAGACACACACCCGTCAGCAACGCCACCAACGCCGCCGTCAACGCCCGTCCCTGCTGGGGGCGACGGCGCATCGGAACGACATCAGGTTTCGGACGACGGTAGGCGTTCATCAAAGGTGAGTGTCGGTGTATTGTGCTCGTCGTACGGCGCTGCGCCGCTCGGTACGACTTTTGGAAAGCCGCGACTGTCGTATAGCATCGGCTGAGATAGGCGCCAGCTCAACGCCAAGACCAGGTCACGCGGGGTGGGACGCGCCGCCGGGTCCTTCTCCAGCGCCTGTGCCACCAACTGACTCAGTTCGTAAGGAACATCGGGCCGTACTTCGTGGGTGGGGCGCGGCTGGTGCGTCAAGTGCTGCAGAGCGATGCCGACAAAACCGCTCGTGCTGGTAAACGGCAGCGCTCCAGTCAGCATCTGGTAAAGCGTGACGCCGACGGCGTACACGTCGGATTTTCCATCGTAAACCAAGTGTTTGATCCGTTCGGGGGCCAAATAGGCGGCCGTCCCGACTACTGTTCCCAGCGCGCTGACGGTTTGCTCACCAAGCGGGTCTTCGCCCATCAACTTCGCCACGCCGAAGTCCACCACCTTGACGACTTCACCGTCTTTCGTCTGGTGCAGAAAGATGTTGTCCGGCTTGATGTCGCGGTGAATGACGCCTTCCGCGTGGGCGGCTTCGAGAACATCCAACACGGGAATCAGAATCTCCGCGCACCGCTCCGGCGGCAATCTGCCGCACCGCCGGAGTTCATCCGCCAGCGTGTAGCCCTGCAGCAACTCCATGACGATGTAGGCGATGCCTTCGGCTGAGACGCCCGAACCCAACACCGCCACCGCGTTGGGGTGATTGACGCGACAGGCGGAGACGCCCTCCCGCCGAAAACGCTCCAACGCCTGCGGTGAGTCGTTGCCGGGCGACGGCCGGAACACCTTGACCGCCACCTTGCGGTTGAGCGTCAACTGGGTGGCTTCGTACACGGTGCCGAAGCCGCCCGCTCCGATTTTCACATCCAGTCGGTACTTGCCGTCGAGCACCGTACCGGGCAACGCCTCCGCCAAGGCGCTGAACACCAAGTTTGTGCGTCGCTGCGCCTCAGCCAGTTCTTCGTTCTTGCGCGCCAGATCGTGGTTGGCCGCCGCGAGCTTCTCGTTCTTTTCGGCTAAGTTTTGATTGGCGGCGGCGAGCGCGGCCGTTCGTTCGGCGACCTTGGCCTCCAGTTCGAGCGTCCGTTTCCGTAGGAGATACACGCGCCACTGCATGACGCTAAAGCCCAGTCCGACAAACGCCAAGGCGTACAACACGAACGCCCACCAGCGCGCCCACCACGGCGGCCGGATGGTGAAACCGGCCGTCGTCACTTCCTGCACCCGTCCAAGATAGTCGCGGGCGCGCAGGCGGAAGGCATACGTTCCGGGCAGCAAACTGGCGAAAGTTCGCCGCCGGTCGGTCGTCCAAGGCGTCGGCTCGGCGTCATAGCCGAGCAACTGCGTGGCGTACTGGGTCTCAGCGCACCGGAAAAAGCCCGGCAACTCATACTCAAACGTCATCGCGTTTTGGTCGTAGGCGAGCGTCAACGGCTGGTCAAACCGGCCTTCCTGATCCCGAATGAGCGCGCGCGTCAGACGCGGCGGCGCGCTCATCCGCTCCGTGATTTCCCTGCGCTCATCGAACATCGCCAGTCCGGCGACCGTCCCGATCCAGAGTCGTCCCTCGGTGTCGCACAGCCCTGCACCGCCGTTGCATTCGTTGCTGGGCAAGCCGTCCTCGGTGGTGAATGTCTCCACTGTCGGCTGTCGCCAGCCGGATGTCGCACTGCGCGTCAGTCGCGCCACGCCCCGATTGGTAAACACATACACGCGCCCTTGCCGGTCGTGACGAACTTCGTACGCGACGTTGTTCGGCAGCGCCGGGTCGGTGTTGTCACGCAACGCATGCCACGTTGGAGCGCCGCTCTGTAGATCGCCGACGGCGACGCCGCCGTACGTACCAACCCACAGCGTTCGTTCGCCGTTGTGTTCCATCCAATGTAGGGAGCGCACCACGTCGCTGGGCAGCGCGCCGTTGGCGCGGTCATAGACCGTCCATTGACCACGGTACAGACTGGCCACGCCGCCGCCGAACGTGCCGAACCACAGGCGTTTGCCGCTGGTCGGCTCGTTGGTCGCCAACAACGCCGTCACATACGGGTTAGGCAGGCGTGTGTCGTCCGCAAAGCGCCGCAGTTCGCCGTCCCGCCATACCGCCATGCCCTTTTCCGTTCCAATCAGAAGTTGCGGCCGTCCGGCGTCGTCTTCGGTTTCGAGCATACTCCAAACCCCGTTGTCCGGTAGGACGCTGTTGTCACGGTTGAAAATCGTCCACCGGCCGTTTTGCAGGCGGGCTAGCCCACCGGTCGCCGTCCCAAGCCACACGGCCGGGCCGTCGGACGCTTTGTCGGTTCGGTATAAGCAGGATACAAACCGGCTGGGCAGCGGACTGTTTTCGAGCTGAAACACTTCCCACCGACCGCCCCGTAAACAGGCCGCGCCATGGTTGCGCGTACCGATCCAGAACGTACGGGAACCGTCGGCTTCCGCGTACTCCAGCAGCGCCTTGACGCCCACCGTGGGAATCACATCCGGGATGAGTTGAACGCGATGCCATGCGCCCAGCCGCAGACGCGCCCAGCCGCCGCCGTTTGTTCCGCCCCACAACAGCGGCGGGCCGTTGCCCTGGCGCGTCTCGTACAGCGATGAAACTTCGCTGTTGGGAATGACCTTGGAATCCACGTTGTAGAGCGTCCACTCGCCCTTGCAGTAGGCGGCCAGCCCACCGCCGTTCGTGCCGACCCAGAGCGTCCATTCGCCGTTCGGCGCATAGGTCGCCGTCAAACTGCGGATTTGTCGCGTGCCGTTGAAGTCGGCGCGCAGCAGCGTCCACCGTCCGGCGCGGTAGGCGGCGACGCCGCCGTTGGCGAAGCCGACCCAGAGGGTTTGGTCGCCGTCCGGCGTGCGCACTTCAACCAACGCCCGAATGTCGTCGGCGGGAAGTCCGGTCGCCGTTGAGTGGATGCGCTGCACACGGTCGTCCCGCCACTCGACCAACCCTGCTTCAGTCGCCACCCACAGCAGCGGTTGTGCGTCCCGTTCGGAAGCAAGCAGCGCGCGGATGCGGTCGCTTGGTAAACCGGCGTTGGACTGTTTGAATGTATGCCACCGCTCGCCGTCAAAGCGCGTCAGTCCGCCGCCCAGCGTCCCGGCCCAGATTGTTGGACGGCCGCCCCGGTTCGGCAGTTCCGCCAGCGCCGTGACCGTGTTGTGTGGAAAGCCAGCTTGGCCGGCGTGGTAGTGCTCGGTAAACCGCCCCTCCTTCCGAACAAAAACGCCGTCGGCGTCGGTGCCAAACCAGAGCCGCCCGTCCGTCGCCGGCAACAGCGCCCGTACCCAGTTTGACCCCCTTTCACTGGGCATGTTGAACCGTTGCCATTGATGTCCGTCATACCGCGCCGCGCCGTCCTGCGTCCCGACCCACAAATAGCCATCGGCGTCGGTGGTCATTGTCATAACGGAGTTTTGCGGTAGGCCGTCGGCGTCGGTGAAGGTGCGCGACCCCGGCAAGAACGCCATCGGGGACGCCTGTCCGCCGTCGCCGAACGCCGGTTGTTAGACAATGTTTGGGGTTGGGAAACCTGCGCCCGAATTGCCGCAACCAGCGTCAGCCACCAGACCGTCTTCCAGAGCGTCCACCGGAGAACGGCGCGCCAACCCAAGTTTTCCTTGCCGTCCGAGTTCATGATGCTGCGCCCTGTGGGGGTTGTCCTGAAGTGTCAGAGCACGCGGGGCACCTTGAAGTGCCCATAACCGGCTTCCGGCGCATTCGCCAAGGCGATCTCCGTGCCGGGCGGCGTGTGGGGAATGTCAGGGCGTAACGCCGTATCGCCAATAGCTGTACAGTGGGCCATCGGCGGCACATCCGTCGTGTCTAACTCATTCAAGCGATCAAAGTACTCAACAATTGCGCCCATTTGCGCCGCCAGCCGGGGTAGATCGGCGGGCGTCGGGCGCAAGTTGGCCAGTTGGGCGATTTTTTCAACATCTTGAATCGTGATAGCCATCGTTTCCCTCAAGCACGGGAAAGGGTGAAAAATACTGGCGTTGTAGGTGGTTCCTGCGAACCACTAAGTGGGAATTTGAAAAACAGCGCGTTTGGCCGCCCGCCGTTGTCTGCTGGACATGGCGACTAGCCGGCGCAGCGTCTCAGGGGGACGCCGATCATGCTCTCATCCTAGCTCCTCGGTTTTCGCTACTCCGCTTGTGGCCCAGCCAGAGAAGCGGCAATTCTTCAGGCTGCAGCCGTTGTAATGGTGTCAGCGTCAATGTTTTGCACCGGCGTGTCACGACGCCAGTGCACCAATCGCCGGTTCGGAAGTTGGTTACTCGATAATTGGGTCAGTGGCGGAAGCGCGTCCGCCGCGCCGGTCGCTCCCGCGTAGTTTGCCTGTTTGGTCAATGAAATACGACATCCGGCCTGAAGCCGGGTAGTCAGTGGGGACACTATAGCAGGCAAAGGCATTTTCCGAAGCTTCAATGAAAAATTGTGACATTCGGGCGTCAGAAGGGTCGTTGGGTAAGAAACCAGCATCCACCAACTCAGCCATAGATGCATAGCGTCCGTGGGCGGCGTGGAACGATGACTGCACGCGGGCGATAGTGAGCATACTTGCCCGCGTTGCGTTGTCCCGCGACGACTGACTGGCGGCGACCACCGCTTCATCCGGGCGCTCCTGCTTCTTACAGGCCAAGTGCCCAACCAACGCAAGCGCCAAGCCGAAGTTCAACATCAAGCGTATCAAGGGTTTCAGACATTGCATTGATGACGCCTCCTCGTTCAGGAATCGTTCCTAGCCGCCCCTCAAACGACGTGGGAAGTCGCCGGCGGCGCCGGTTCGATTTCCGCCGGAACTCGCTGCGGCGCGGCTTCAGCCACCGGAAACTCGATGACAAACACCGCGCCACGGGGATGATTCGGCTCATACCGAATCGTCGCCTGATGGTCGGACAGAATATGCGCCACAATCGCCAAGCCTAGGCCTGTACCACGCTCGCGCGTTGAAAAGTACGGCTCAAACAGGCGGTCTCGGGCTTCCGGAGGAATGCCAACCCCGGTGTCCGCCACACGCAGCTGAACCTTTTCAGTCGCGAGCAAGTGACAGGTTTTGATGTGAATTTCACCGCGCGCCGGTTTCTCGCCGCCGGCCTCAATCGCGTGGAGAGCGTTGTCAATCAGATTGACAAGGCATCGCTTGATCTGCTCGGCGTCAAGCAACACCGGCGGCAGGTCTCCGGCAAGGTCGGTCGTCAGCTGAATCGCGCCCAACCGGTCGGCATACAAAACGACGGTCCGTTCCACAATCTCATCCAGTGAACCGGGTTCCAAGCGGGCGTCCGGCAACTTAGCGAAGCGGGAAAACTCATCCACCAACCGTTGAAGCGTCGCCACTTCGCCGATGATACTCGCCGCGCATTCCTCCACCGTTGCTTGCAGACGCGGCAAATGGCCGGCATGACGGGCGACATTGCGCGCAATCCGTTCGGCGGAGAGCTGAATCGGGGTCAAGGGGTTTTTGATTTCATGGGCGATGCGCCGAGCGACTTCGCTCCAGACGGCGCTTCGCTGCGCCTGCATAATCGGTGAAATGTCGTCAAGCATGAGCACCACGCCGGTCGGTCGTCCTTCCGTGTCCGAAAGGGCGGTCGCCGTCAGCGCCACCTGCAATGACGGCCGTTCCGGCAGGCGGATTTCCGTTTCCAAGCTAGCTTGTCGTACCCGTCGCACGCGCCTCAGCAACCGCTCAAAATCGCTTCGGTTGGGTGCAGGGACATAGCTTAGAAAGTCGTCACCAACGGCGATGCTCGCTCCCAGCATGTTGCAGGCCGCCGGATTGACGGTTGTCACCCGTCCCTGCATGTCGAGTGACACAATGCCTGTACACAAACTGCCCAGAATCGTTTCGATGTAGCGGCGGCGCTCATCCAACTGTGCGCGCTGAACGCGCAGCTGCTGCGCCATAGCGTTGAAGGACTCCACTAACACGGCCAGTTCGTCATGCGCCTCAACACGTACAACATAGTTAAGGTTGCCGCGTGCGACAGCTTCCGTCGCTTCCGCCAAGGCGCGCAGCGGGACGACGACGACGCGCGCCGTCGTGACGGCGAACCACATCGCCCCGAACATCAAAAACAATGTCACGAAGCCCAGAATCAGCAAGTAGTTGAGCTTGATCGTCCGTGATTCGGCGATGAGGGTGGCGCGCTGATTGGCGACCCGCGTCAGTTCAGCGATTTTCTGATCAAGCACCGGCGGCATCGTCCGAATGACGACCAACACGCCGGCGTTCTGTTCGAGCGGGACGGCGGCGGCGATGTACGTGCTGAGTTCGCTTTCTAGATGGCCGGTGGGAAACGGATCGGCGGCGCGCCGCCGCAGGTCCGCCACGAACGCCGCCGGCAACGCCGACCAGTCGCCAAAAGAGGCTCGGACACCACCTTGTTCGTCAAACCACTGACCGGCTTCAATTCCCAGCGCACGGGCTTCTTCAGTAAAGACTCGTGCGGCGAGACTCGGCGCTAATGCCGCTATGGCGGACGTGCGCGACGGAGCAGTTTGCTGTTCGTACGCCGCCAAGCGGCGGGCGACCGCCCGCCCATCATCGTGCAGCGCACGCATTTCGCGCGTCAGTACCAAGCGTTGGATGGCGACCGCGTCCTCGCGGTAGCGTTCCGCCGGCAGGTTAAACCACTTGTCCAAGCTGCGGTTGAGGAGACCATACGCAAAGAAAAACAGCATTAGAAGCGGCAACGCCGAAACCACCAGTGAAGCGGTGACGAGGCGCGTCTGAAAGGACGCCCCCAGCGTCCGCTGCCGTCGTTCCTGCTGCAACTTCACGATGTTGCGAATGAGGAGCGCCAGCAGGATGATGAGCGCCAGAAAGTTCAACGCTGAAAGGGCGTACAGCAGCAGCGTCCCAGAGACGCTGCGCGGGGATAAAAACGGCAGTACGTTGAACGCCGCCTGCACGACCAGCGCCCCACACAAGACGATGACGAGCATCAGCAGCGACAACGTGCGAATGCGCCGCAAGCGATACGCTCGCAGCGCCCGTGTCGCTTCTTGGGGATCAACAATGCTTACCGGGTGCTCAGCCGACATGGCGCTCCACCGTATGACGCTGGATGTCTTGTTGTAGCATAGTCCGCGAAGGAATGGGGTTGCGCGCGCCCCCAACCGCGACGCGAAACGCTATGCGTTCCGAACGTGACTTTGTCCGCTGGCTTCAGCAACGGGCGGCCCAAACGCGCTCTGACATCTTGCTTGGGATCGGCGACGACGCCGCCATCCTGACGCCGCCCCCGAACCGCCAACTAGTCGTCATGAGCGATGCGTTAGTGGAGGATGTGCACTTCCGTCGGCGTTATGTGCCGGCGGAAGCGGTGGGGCACAAAGCGCTGGCCGCCAACCTCAGCGATTGCGCCGCAATGGGGGCGACTCCCCGCTGTTGTCTGCTTTCCCTAGCAATACCGTCCGACGCTCATGCCTTTGCAGAAGGCGTCGTGAACGGCTTGCTGGCGCTGGCCGACCGAACACAGGTTGCACTGGTCGGCGGCGACACAATCGCCTCTCCGCATGGCTTGTTCATCGCCGTCACCCTTATCGGCGATGTTGCGCCGGCGTGCGCTGTGACACGTGCCGGGGCGCGGCCGGACGACTACCTGTTTGTGAGTGGGACGCTGGGCGCAGCGGCAGCGGCTTTCCGCGCCCTCGAGCAGGGGCTTACGCCGCCGGACGCCGCAGCACGGGCGCGCTTTCTGTTCCCTGAAGCGCGTCTCAAGCTGGGGCGTTACCTTGCCGAGCGTCAACTGGCGACGGCGATGATTGATCTTAGTGACGGCCTCTCGGTTGACCTCATTCGGTTGTGTGAAGCAAGTCGGGTCGGTGCCGTGCTGGAGGCTGAGGCGCTCCCGGTTGCACCGGCCGCCGTCGCTGTCGCCGGAGACGCCGACGGTGCGCGACAACTGGCGCTTGACGGTGGCGAAGACTACGAACTGTTGTTTACGGTCGCACCTAGGCAGGTTCCAGCCGTCCTTGATCTGCGTAAAGCGCTCGCCGCCGAGGGCCTTCTGCTGACCTGTATCGGCCGTATCACAGAAGGCCCAACTGTGGCGTTGCGCCTCGCCGATGAACTACGCCCGTTACGAGCCGGCGGCTACGATCATTTTGTGCAACCTGACAGGGAAGGGAAGGGCGTCGCCGACAGTTCGGCGTAACCCCCCCGCCAGTCGCGCCAACAAAGCGCCGCGACATCCCAGAACGGTTTGATGGAACGCCAGTTCAACCCGACCTTCGAGCCTTCGGCATGGTTCCAGACGACCGGAATTTCCAGAACGCGCACGCCAGCCTTACGGGCGAGGTAGAGAATCTCCACATCGAAGGCGAAACCCGTTGTCCGTTGCGCGCGAAAGATGGGCGTGAAGACCTCGCGCCGAAACGCCTTAAAGCCGCACTGGGTGTCGGCGTAGGGCAAGCCGGTCAGCAGGCGCACAAAGCGGTTGAAGCTGCGCCCGGCGAACTCGCGCCACGGCGACTGGTGAACGCCAATCTGCGAGTCGGGTAGGTCGCGCGAACCGATGACCGCCTCGCACTCGCCGCGCTCAAGCGGACCAAGCAGCTTTGGCGTTTCGGTTAACGGCGTTGAAAGGTCAGCGTCCGAAAACACCACCACGTCGCCGCGCGCTTGTAGAAAACCGCGACGAACGCTGTACCCCTTGCCGTGGTTGCCAGGGTTGCGTAGGAGGTAAAGCGCCAGGCCCTGAGCGGCAAGTAAAGGCTGCATCTTGGCGACGATCACCGCCGTTGCATCGGTTGAGCCGTCGTCCACGACGATGACTTCCACACCGCCCTGCTGGTGGCGGAAATATGCGCCGACGCCGGTCAGCGTCGGCGCGATTCGCTCGGCTTCGTTGTAGGCTGGGATGACGAAACTGAGATAAGGCGCTAGGCTCACGCAATGGTCACTTCCGGCGCAAGATAAACATCCTGAATGAGGTTCAGGAGCTTGACGCCTTCCGCCATCGGCCGCTGGAACGCTTTGCGCCCGGAAATAAGTCCCATCCCGCCAGCGCGTTTGTTGATAACGGCTGTGCGAACGGCTTCCGCAAAATCGTTGTCGCCTGACGCGCCGCCGCTGTTGATGAGACCGGCCCGCCCCATGTAGCAGTTCGCCACCTGATAGCGCGTCCATTCAATGGGATGATCGGTCGCCAGTTCGGTATAGACCTTCTTGTGTGTCTTACCGAATTTGAGCGCCTCATAGCCGCCGTTGTTTTCCGGTAGTTTTTGCTTGACGATGTCGGCTTGAAGCGTCACACCCAAATGGTTGGCCTGCCCGGTCAGGTCGGCGGCGACGTGGTAATCCTTTTCGGCGGTTTTGAATGCGGCGTTGCGCGTGTAGCACCACAAAATCGTCGCCATCCCCAGTTCATGCGCCGCCTGAAACGCCTCGGAAACTTCTTGAATCTGACGGCTGGATTCCGCCGAGCCGAAATAAATGGTTGCGCCGACCGCCACTGCGCCCAGATTCCACGCTTGTTTGACCTGCCCAAACATCACTTGGTCGTACTTGTTCGGGTAGGACAGAAACTCATTGTGGTTGATTTTGACGATGAAGGGGATTTTGTGTGCATATTTGCGCGCAGCGAAACCAAGGACGCCGAACGTCGTCGCCACTGCGTTACAACCGCCTTCGATGGCGAGTTTGATGATGTTCTCACCGTCGAAGTAGATCGGATTGGGCGCAAATGAAGCGCCAGCGCTATGCTCAACCCCTTGGTCAACCGGCAGGATGGACATGTAACCTGTTCCGGCTAATCGGCCATGGTTGAAGAGTTGCTGCAAGCTACGCAATACTTGCGGCGAACGGTCGGATAGGGCGAAAACCCGATCTACAAAATCCGGGCCTGGTAGATGTAAATGTTCGGCGGGAATGCCTTTGGCGCGATAGGTCAGCAATGCTTCCGCTTCGTCGCCGAGCAGGCGCTCAATTTCTCCGATCATGACAGAAAGACCTCCGGGCGTAAGGAATAAGGCAGGGTAACCCCCAGAACGTACAGCCGCTTTGTAGCACAAGTGCTAAGCGGCGCGGCGACAACGTGAGCCGAACGCTCAATCCACCGCTCGAAAGCGGCGAGACAGCCCTTTATCCAAACTCCAAAAACGAGACGCTTATGACCGAAATGACCCAGACCGACATCACCAAACCCACCGTGCTGATTGTTGACGACGACCCAACGATTCGCCTGACGATTGGGGCCTACCTAAGCGGACAGAACTTCGCCGTGATGGAAGCGGCCACGGCACGGGAAGCAATTGAGTTAGCGACACGGCACCGACCGCAGGCGATTATTCTCGACGTTGTCATGCCTGACCTTGACGGTCTGCAAATCTGCCGTCAACTCCGTGAGTGCGGGATTCAGTCGCCGATTCTGTTTCTATCAACAGACAGCGAATTGGACACCCGCCTGCGCGGCTTTGCGTACGGCGGCGACGATTACCTCACCAAGCCGTTCAACATGCTGGAACTCGGCGCACGGCTGCAAGCCATTCTGCGGCGGCATGCCTTCGTCCCAGAGTTTGAGGAAATCCTCGTGCGCGGTGATCTCTCGATTGACGTGATTCGCCGCCGCGTCATTCGCAACGGCAAACCGATTGATCTGACGCCGACGGAGTTCCGCATATTACTGACAATGGCGCGGCGGCCTGGGCAGGTCTTCTCCCGCGACCGACTGCTGGACGAGTTGCGGAACGAAGAAGGCTACCTGCGCAATGTTGACCCTCATATTGCGCGGCTGCGGGCTAAGATTGAGCCGGTTCCAAGCCGTCCGGTTTACATCCAGACGGTCTGGGGGCAGGGCTATAAGTTTGAGTATGCAACTGCCCCAAGTTCACCAACGAACGTGTGACGCCGGCGAGCCATGCGCTTGCTGCACACAGCAGACTGGCATCTTGGCGCAACCCTGGGCGTTGTTTCGCGCGACGCCGAGCAGGCTTGTTTTCTCGACTGGTTGCTTGGTGTCCTTGAACGCGAGCGGGTGGATGCGCTGTTGATTGCCGGCGACGTCTTTGACGCCGCCAACCCACCCGCTGCGGCGCAAAGGCTGTACTATGACTTCCTTGCCAAGTGCCGCGCCCGGCTGCCCAAGCTGGATGTCGTCGTCATCGGCGGCAATCACGATTCAGCCGGTCGCCTTGACGCGCCGGCTGATTTGCTGGCGGCGTTCAACGTACGGGTCGTCGGAGGCGTCCCGCGCCGCGGCGACAAAACCCTCGACTTCGAGCGCCTGCTCGTCCCGCTGACCAATACCAATGGCGAGGTCGCTGCGTGGTGTGTCGCCATGCCTTTCGTTCGTCCGTTCGATGTCGGCGCGTCGGGCGATTTGGTCCAGGGTGTGATGGCGCTCTACGCCGAATGCTTTGACGTCGCCCGCCAAAAACGCCAAGCGGGACAGGCGTTAGTCGCCATGGGGCATGCCTTCATGGTCAACGGCAAGGTTTCTGACACCGAGCGGGCCATCCAGCGTGGCAATCTGGACGCCCTGCCGGTTGAGCTGTTTCCACCTGATGTCGCCTATGTCGCGCTGGGCCACCTTCACAGGGCGCAGCGCGTCGCCGGAAAAAAGCACGTCCGCTACAGCGGCTCACCATTGCCGCTTTCGATGAACGAACGTCACTACAAACACCGAGTTGTTCTCGTTGACTTGGACGGCGAGCGTGTCCGCATCACGCCGCTGCCCATTCCGCGCGCGCGCGATTTGCACCGAATTCCCAAGCAGGGTGCAGCCCCGCTTCAGGTCATCTTGGAGGCTTTGCGTCAACTCCCGCAAAAGTCGGATGACGATGGTCGCCTGCCGCCGCTTGTGGAGGTCCACGTTGCGGTTGATCAGCCGCAGCCAACCCTAAAGGCGGACATTGATAAAGCCGTTGAAGACAAAGCAGTGGAAATCGTCGCCATCCACGTCGCTTATCCGCAGCGCGGTGACACGCCGCCCGCCGATGCGCCCATTCAAAACTTGCACGATCTTCAGCCAAGCGACGTTTTTCTTCGGTGCTATCGGACAAAGTACAAAGACGAGCCGCCGCCGGCGCTGTGCAACGCCTTTCGGGAACTTCTTGAGCAAACGCAGCGGGAGTGTGCGCCGGAAACCTCGCTGTCACTCTGAAGACGCTATGAAAATTCTCGCCATTCGCGGCCGCAATCTAGCCTCACTGACCGAATTTGATGTGTCGCTTGCCGACGGCCCGCTTGCCCAAGCCGGACTATTCGCCATTACAGGGCCGACCGGAGCGGGCAAAAGCACGCTGCTGGACGCCATGTGTTTGGCGCTCTACGGCCGTGTGCCGCGTGTCAAGGGCGAACGCGGCGGCTACCGCGTACCCGACGACGCAGACGCCTCGGAGGAGGATGGGCTGACCATCACTGACGTTCGTCACATCGTCCGACGCGGCGCAGCGGAAGCCTTTGCCGAAGTGGATTTCGTCGGCTACGACAACCGTTGCTGGCGGGCAAGGTGGAGTGTCCGGCGGGCGCGCGGCAAAGCGACAGGCAAGTTTCAGGATGTAAAGAGCGAGTTTTTTGACCTGACCAAAGGTGAATCAAAAACCGAGCATCAAAAAGAAGCGACTCGCGCCTTGATTGCCAACGAGGTCGGGCTGACCTACGAGCAGTTTTGTCGGTCGGTTCTGCTGGCGCAGGGTGACTTCGCCGCGTTTCTCAAAGCCAGCGCGGACGAACGAGCCCAAATCTTGGAAGCACTGACCAACACTCAGCTCTATGCCGATCTCTCCAAAGCCGCCCACGAGCGCGAGAAGTCCGAAAAGGCGAAACTCGCTGCGCTGGAAGCCGAAGCGGGTGGGCTTCAGCTGCTTTCTGACGATGAGCGGGCGGCGGCGCAGGCGGAAAAAGAAGCTCGTGAAGAACAACGCCGACGGCTCACAGATGAGCGGCAAACTTATGAAGCCGCGCGACAGTGGTGCGCGCGGCGGGACACGCTTGAGCGCGATCTCCGGGAGGCCAAAGCTGCGCACCAAGCCGCCGTGGAAGCGCGCCAGGAGGCTGACGGAGACGCTGCGTATCTGGCGCGAATCGAGCAGGCCGAAGGCTTGCGTCATCTTTCGGAACGCTGTCTTCGGGCGCGTGAGGCGTACGATGAGGCCGCCGCGCAGCAAGCCGCCGCTGTGGAGCGGCTTAGCGCCGCAGGCGAGGCGTTCGCTGAAGCGCAAAGTCAAGCACAGGAAGCTGAGGAACAATTACGCGCCATCCAAGCCGAGCGCGAAGCCAAGCAACCGGAATTTGAGCAGGCGCGCGCGCTTGACGTGCGGCTTGCCGAAGCCGCCAAGCGACACGCGGAGGTCGAGCGCCGCTGCGAAGAAGCCGCTCGGCGGGAACGGGACGCACATGCCAAGCTTGAAGAGGCCGTCCTTGAACGAGCTGAAGTTGACGAAGCCATCGGACGGGCCAACCAGTGGCTTGCCGCACAGGGGCATTTGGAAACACTGGTCAGACAATCGTCGCTGTGGGAGCGCGACATCCAGGCCTACGCCGCCGCCAGTCGGGAAATTGTTCGATTGTCGGACGAAGAAGCGCAACTAGGCGAAGCGATAGGGACGCTCACGGATGCGCTTGAGCAGGCGCGGCAGATCGTTCGGGAAGCGAACGTGCAACTGGAAGCAGCGACGGCGGCGCTCTCCTCTGCGACGCAGGTGTTTGAGGCGCTTCAGGCAGTGCGGTCGCCCGCGGCGCGACAGGAAACACGGCGTCAACTTGAGGAGCAGCAAAAGAGGCTGGAACGACTCAAGCGACTGTGGGAGGAAGCTGTCCAGGCGGAAGCCGACCGCGCCGCCGCTGAACGCGATGTCCGCGCCGCCCAAAACGCCCTTGCCCGGCTCAAGCAACAACACGCTGAACTAACCGGCGGTCGCAGGGCGCTTGAAGCGGAGAGGAACGCGCGCGAACAAGAACTGCGCTTGGCGCAAGCGACGGAAGAACTGGCTGCACGCCGCCCCGACCTGTTGTTCCCCGGAAAACCCTGCCCGTTGTGCGGCTCAACCGAGCACCCGGACGCTGACCAACCAGCCCCACCGAGCGAGTTGGTCGCCCGCCTCAAAAGTGAGCTTGACGCAGCGCAGCAGGCGCTTGCTGCGCGCGACGCCGAGCTCCGACAAGTTGAAAAACATATCGCCGCCGAGGAAACCAGCGCCAAGGCTGGGCAGGAACGTCTTGCCGCAGCCGAAGCCCGTCGGCAAAGCCAATGCGTACAGTGGGAGACGTTGCGCCCATCCGGCTTCCCGGCGTCGCCGCTCGACCCTCGTGCGCAGGCGAGCCTAGAAGCCGCTTTTGGGCGGCTCACCGCCGAAAAAGCCAAGCTTGACGAGGATGAAAACGCCTACGAAGCGGCGCGCAGCGAACGCGATGCGGCTCAAGACCGCGTCAACCAACTCAGCGCCCAAGCGCAGTCGGCGCAGGAAGCGTTGCAACGCCTCGAAGCCGAAAAACAACGCCTGGAAGGCGACTGGAGGCTTTGCCGAACCCGACGCGAGTCGCAAACGGCGCAACGTGAACAGGCGCTTCAGGCGCTTGAGCCGGCTTTTGCGTGGGAAGCCGAGTGGCGGGTGAAGCTGGATGCGGACGCCGACGCCTTCTTTGAATGGGCGCAGGCGCTTGTCAAAGCGTGGGAGGCCACGGAGCAAAGCCGGCAGGCCGCTTTGACGCGCCGCAGCGACATCGAACGCGACATCGCCGGCCGGCAGTCGGCGTACCACGCGGCTCAAACAACGCGCGAACAAGCTGAAGACGAACGCGCCGCCGTCGCCGCCGAACTTGAGCAACATCGCCGGTCACGCGCCGCGCTACTCGATGGAAAGCCGACGGCGGAAGTGGTCAAGGCGCTTGACGACGCGCTTCACGAAACCGACCGTCGGCTGGATGACGCGCGTCAAAAATTGACCGAAGCTGCGAGTCGCAAAGTCGCCGCCGAAACCGCTCTTAAGGCAGCCGAAGCGCAGTGCGCCATAGCTGCCCAAGAGGCCGCCGACGCGCGTATGGCGCTGGATGCGGCGCTCGCCGCTGCCGGCCTAGACGTTGAAGAACTGAATGCATTGTTGTCTGTTCCAGTTGCTGAACGACAGGCATTGAAAGCGCGCATCGAGGCGCTTGATCACGCCTGTGTCGCCGCCAAGGGCGCGCTTGAAAGCAAACAACGCGAGCTTGACGCGCACTTAGCGTCAAACCCACTGACCATGCTGCATGCCGATGTTGAATCCAGGCTTGCAGAACTGGATGTGCAAATCGCCGAAGCCAACAAGGCAATTGGCGCGCTTGCCGAACGGCTCCGGCAAGATGACGAACTCCGCCGCCGCGCTTTGGACCTAGCCGAAAAAATCAAAGCACAGCGCGCGACGTACGAAGTTTGGGCGAAACTCAATGACGTGATCGGCTCGGCGGACGGCAAGAAGTTTCGCCTGTTCGCTCAGAGCCTACGTTTCCAAACTTTGCTTGACCACGCCAACCACTATTTGCAGCAGCTTCGTCAGCGTTACCGGCTTGCGCCGGTTCGAGGGGCAGAGCTGGAGCTACAGGTCATTGACCACGCCATGGCTGACGCTGTTCGTCCCATCACCACGCTGTCGGGCGGCGAGACGTTTCTGATCTCACTCGCGCTCGCGCTGGGACTGTCGGCGATGTCCGCCAACAGAGTGGTGGTTGAGTCGCTGTTTATTGACGAAGGCTTCGGCACGCTCGATTCGCAATCGCTTGAAGTCGCCTTGGGGATGCTTGACCAGTTGCAGGCGACTGGCCGCCAGATTGGAGTGATTTCCCACATCCCAGAACTGACTGAGCGGATTGGCTACCGAGTTGAGGTTAGACCGAATGGACGCGGCGCCAGCCAAGTCTTTATCATCGGCGGCTAAATGACCACACTGAGCGCCGCCGTTTTCGAGGAGAACGCCGATGCTGACCCCGGAACAACAAGCCCAGTACAACGCCCTCCTGTTGAAGCAGTACAAGGGGACACTGACCGACGAAGAGCGCGCCTTCATGGAACAACTTCAGCTTTTGCGCGACGCCCCTGCTTCGTCGGCTGAAGTCGCGAATCTCAGTCCCGGATTGGCGCGAATGCTCGGCGAGCTTGACCGACTGGACACTGACTTGGGTGAAATGGCCGGCAAAGTCGGCGGACGCTACGCCCGCGCCGAAGCCATGATTGAGCTTGGCCGTCATGACGCGGACAAGGACAAGAAGGACAACGCATGACACATCTCGAACGTGGACGGCAGGTGCTGCGGGTTGAAGCGGAAGCCGTCGCGCGTCTGGTAGACCGCTTGAACGCCGACTTTGACCGCGCCGTGGAGATTATTCTTGCCGGACGTGGGCATGTCGTGACGCTGGGGATGGGCAAAAGCGGCTTCGTTGCGCGCAAGACCTCGGCGACGCTCGCCAGTCTAGGTACGCCGTCGTTTTTCCTGCATCCAGCGGAAGCCGCGCACGGCGACATTGGGCGCGTGACCGAAGAAGATGTGCTGCTCGTGTTTTCCCATAGTGGCGAGACGGACGAAATTGTTCGGCTGCTGCCTAGCTTTCGGCGGATGGCGTTGCCGCTCATCGCTGTCCTAGGGCGTGACGATTCGACGCTTGGACGCGCGGCGACGGCGGTTTTGCTCACGTGGGTGGACAGTGAAGCCTGTCCGCTCAACCTTGCTCCGACGGCTTCCACCACGGCGGCTATGGCGCTAGGGGATGCCCTGGCCGTCGCCGTCGGTGCGGCGCGTGGCTTTGCTCCCGAAGACTTCGCCGCCCGGCATCCCGGCGGCAAGCTTGGACGCGAACTGCTGCGGGTGCGCGATGTAATGCACGTCGGCGACGACGTACCCCGCGTCGCGCCGACGACGCTGATGCCGGACATCATCCACGAGATTTCGCGCAAGGGTTTCGGCATAACGACCGTCGTGGACGCTGAAGGGCGACTGGTCGGCGTGATTTCCGACGGCGACTTGCGACGCCTGATGGAGCATCAACCGGACGTGTTTTTGCAGTTGACGGCGACGCAGGCGCTGGCTGGACGCCGTTCCCGACATTCGCGACCACGTACGGCGCGCGCCGGCGACCGAGCGGTGGCGGCGCTGCGCGCGATGGAAGACCACCGGATTACGTCTTTGATCATCGTGGACGCCGCCGACCGCGTTGAGGGGATCGTGCATCTCCATGACCTCTGGGGCGTCCTGTCGCCTGTCCCACCCGTCGGTACGAACCAACCGGTTTGACAGCCTATCGGCGCTTTGCCAGAGTCGCAAAAAGCAGACCGCGCGACCTCGGCTAGAACGCAAACATCGCCATGCACATCGCTATCGTGGGTACAGGTTACGTGGGTCTCGTCACTGGGGCCTGCTTTGCGGAATTCGGCGTCCACGTCACCTGCGTGGACAAAGACGTCGCCAAAATCGCCATGTTGAAAGAGGGGCGCGTCCCGATTTACGAGCCGGGTCTTGACGTGCTGATTGCGAAAAACCGCCGCGCCGGCCGGATTCACTTCACAACCGACCTGAAAGCCGCCGTTCAGGGGGCGCTGGTGGTGTTTATTGCCGTTGGGACACCGCCTAACCCTGACGGCAGCCCCGACTTATCGCAGGTTGAGGCCGTCGCCGCGCAGATCGCCGAGGCGCTGGACGGCTATAAGGTTATCGTCACGAAAAGCACCGTCCCAACTGGGACAGGCCAGGCCATTCGGCGCGTAATGGAGGAACGGTGTCCGGCCGGAGCGAGTTTCAGCGTGGCGTCAAATCCCGAATTCCTGCGCGAAGGCGACGCCATCAACGATTTTATGCACCCGGAGCGCATCATCATCGGCTGTGAAGACCCGCAGGCGAACGCAATTTTACGCGACCTTTATGCACCACTGCTGCAAACGGGCGTCCCGCTCGTCGCCACGACAGTCGAGACTGCGGAACTCATCAAGTACGCCTCGAACGCCTTTCTGGCCGTCAAGATTTCCTTCATCAACGACATGGCGTTGTTGTGCGATCGGCTGGGCTGCGATGTCGTGGATGTCGCGCATGGGATGGGCCTAGACAGTCGCATTGGCAACAAGTTTTTGTCGCCGGGGCCAGGCTACGGCGGTTCATGTTTTCCCAAGGACACACAGGCGCTGGCGCATCTGGCGCGCAGCCACGGCCATGTGCTGCGGATTGTCGAAGCCGGCATTGCCGTCAACGCTGGCATGCACGACGCCATGCTGCACAAAATCAAAACGCTGCTGGGCGAGCCGTACCACGAAAAGGTCGCCGGGCTACTGGGATTGACGTTCAAGCCCGAAACGAGCGACCTGCGCGAATCGCCGGCGCTGGCGATTGCGAAGGGCGTACGGGCGTTGGGAGTGACGCTCCGAGCAAGCGATCCCGTCGCCATCCCCGAAGCCCAAGCGCTGCTGCCGGATGTGACGTTTTGTGAAGACCCCTATGAGACGGCCGCCGGCTGCGACCTACTCATCATCGCCACTGAGTGGAATCTCTACCGCAAGCTGGATTTGGAACGGCTTCATGCCGTGATGCGGACGCCGGCCATCGCCGACCTGCGCAACGTTTGCGATCCGGCGCAAGCCCGGCGCGCCGGATTTCGTTACCTTGGCGTCGGACGCAAGTAGCCATTGGAGCGCAGGCGTCCGCGCCTGCTTGCCATCCACTGACCGACAGGCGGAAGAGCCTTGGAGTACGAGCAAGTTGGAGTAGGGACAAGCTCGGAGTACGGGCAAGTTTTGGAGTACGGGCAAGATGCCCGTACTCCACGACTACTTCCGAGGGTGGTAGTTTGGATACGCTGGACGCTTCGGCTTCGCGGGCGGCGGATTCTTCGTCAGGGTTTCCATAGCGACCGCCACCGCCCGTTCAAGCTGGGTGTCGCGCCCGTTGCGCCACGCCTGCGGGTCAAGCTCAACTTCGATGTCCGGCGCAACGCCGTGATTTTCAATCTCCCACTTGCCTTCCGGCGAATAGAACGCAAAGTGCGGGGCCGTAACCGTCCCGCCGTCCATCAACGCCGGATAGCCACCGATGCCGACCAACCCGCCCCATGTCCGCTTGCCAACCAGTGGCCCGATGCCAAGTCG
Organism: Chloracidobacterium sp.; assembly: GCA_025057975.1. Classification (NCBI taxonomy): domain Bacteria; kingdom Pseudomonadati; phylum Acidobacteriota; class Blastocatellia; order Chloracidobacteriales; family Chloracidobacteriaceae; genus Chloracidobacterium; species Chloracidobacterium sp. The sequence continues at coordinate 151,407 of JANWUV010000002.1, read as the reverse complement.
CCGGAACATCCACGGCATCAAATCGCCGCCCGAACCGGCGTACTCGTTGATAATCATAACTTTCGGCCCTGGCAGCGTCCCAAACGGCGTGCGGAAATCCTCACCGTCGCGTACCGCCCAGTAACTCAGCAGCGGCTTGCGCAGGTAGTCAATGATGTAGTCGGCCGCCTGTCCGCCGCCGTTGAACCGCTCGTCCACAACCGCCCCTTCCTTGTCGAGTTGCGAGAAGAAGTAACGGTTGAAGTTCGTGTAGCCGCCCGCCGCCGTATCCGGCAGCCAGAGGTAGGCCAGCCGCCCGCCGCTCAGTTCGGCGACGCGCCGCCGGTTGCCTTCAATCCACGCCAAATTGCGGAGACTTGACTCACTCGCCGTCGGCACGACCGTGACTGTCCGGGCGTTGGAACCGTCCGGCGTCGGGCTGACCTTCAAGACGATTTGCTTGTCGGCCGTCCCTTCAAAATACCGATGAATGTCCTCGGCCGCCGTCACTTCTTCGCCGTTGACGGCCAGAATGTAATCTCCGACGTTGACGTTGACGCCCGGCTGCGTCAGCGGCGCACGAAGCTGCGGGTTCCAGTTCTCGCCTTCGTAAATCTTGGCGATGCGGTAGCGGCCGTTCTCAACCGTGTAATCCGCGCCGAGCAGCCCGCCCGATACACGTCTGATTTCCGGCAAGTCGCCGCCGCGTACGTAGAGATGCCCGACGCTCAGTTCGCCAAGCATTTCCTCAAAGAGATAGTTCAAATCCGCCCGGTGCATAACGGCCTTGAGATACGGCTCGTATTTCCGCGCCGTCGCCTGCAAATCCAAGCCGTGGTACGTCGGGTCGTAGAAGAAGTCGCGCTCCAGCCGCCACACTTCGCGGTACATCTGCGCCCACTCCAAGCGCGGCTCGACCTTGACTTCCATTTCCTCCGTCCGCAGCTTGCCCTCACCCGGTTTGATGGGGGCGCTCAGGGAGGCGATGAACCAGTTTTGTCCCTGCTGGTAGAGACACTTCTCACCGTTCGCCGTCGGCTGGAAGCGGGCAACGCCTTCCAGAATTTTTTCAAGCTTCCGCTTCTCCACGTCGAACTTGTGCACGATGAGTCCCGCTGTGCTTGGCCCACCACCGGGTCCGCCGCCGCTAGACTCGTACAGGTACAACGTATTCGACTTCCCTACGTCAAAGCCGACAAAAGCGCGCGCTGGAATCGGCAGGGCGACGATGCGTTGGCTTAGCCCATCGAAGTCAATAACGACCTTCGGCGTTTCCTTGGGCTTGTCGCCCGGTCGTCCCGTCCCGCCGCCGGCCGCCGTGCCGTCACCGCTTTTTTTCTCTTCGCCCACCTTTTCGTCATCGCTTTCCGGGGCGGCGGGCGATGGGTCGGTTTTGCGCAGCACAGCGGCGTGTACCGACCGAACGGTGTCGTTGCGGTGCGCGTAGCTCGACATGTCAAAGCCGTTGAGCGCCGGGCCAATATTCGTACTGGAAAGCAGGTATAGGTACTTGCCGTTGCGGTCAAAGACCGCGCCGGTGATGTCGCTGGCGGCGTCAGTGATCTGTGTGACCTGCTTACTTTCGAGGCTGTAAACAAAGGCCGCGCTGTAGGCCGAACGCATCGGCTTCGTATAGGCGAGCCACTGGCTGTCGGGCGACCACGCCGGCGCGCGCAGCCGGAAGCCTGCGCCGCCGGTGCGCTGCGCCGTATCAAACTTGACGACCGTTCCGGTTTCTACATCGGCCAGCCAAAAGTTGAGCCGCTTGTCGGTGAAGGCAATTTTCTTGCTGTCTGGCGACCACGTGGGCGAGTAGTAAAACGACGGCTCCAGCTTGATTGTCTTGAGTTCGCCGACGCCGGTCTGCTCCCGCAGGTGCAGTTCATACTCTCCCGAAACATCGGAAAAATAGGCGACCCATTGACCGTCTGGTGACCAAGCCGGATTGCGTTCCGCCGCGCCCGGCGTCGCCGTCAGATTGCGAATCGTGCCCTTCTCCGCGGGGACGGTCAGAATCTCACCGCGCGCTTCAAACGCGACGCGCATGCCGGTCGGCGATACGGCGGCGTCCGTTATCCGCGTTCCAACCTTTTCGAAGCGTGGGCGGATACTGCTGATGTCGCCGTTGAGCGTGATGTTGACCGGCGCATGTTTGCCGGTTTTCACATCGAACACATGCAGGCCGCCAAACTGCTCGTACACAATCGCCTCGTCGCCGCCGACCGCCGCCGAAGCGGATTTGATGTCCAAGCCGTCATGTTTGAGCACCTGCGTTACTTTTTTGGTCGTCGGATCATAGGCGAAAAGCGTCACAGGGCCGTTGCGGTCGGAGAGGAAGTAGATTGTCTTCCCGATCCACATCGGATTGAAGTCGTTGGCGTCGGTGCGCGGAATTTTCGTCACACTTGAATCGGCCAGTTCGGCCACCCACAGGTACGACGCCCGCCCGCCGCGATAGCGTTTCCACGCTGCGAAGGCGCGCGGGAGGGGTTCATAGACCAGTTTGGACCCATCCGGCGAGAAACTGCCGTACGTGGCCATTGGCAACGGCAGCGGCTCGGCCGGGCCGCCGTTTTTATCCACGGTGAACAGGCGTTGCGTCCGTCCCGACTCGCTCAACCGGGCGCTTGCAAACAAGACGCGCCTGCCGTCCGGCGTCCAACCGACGACACGATCTACGTCGGGATGATAGGTCAGGCGCTGCGGGATGCCGCCCGTTGCTGGTACGACATAAACATCCGTATTGCCGTCATACTGCCCCGTGAAGGCAATCAGTCTTCCGTCAGGTGAAAAGATAGGGTCCGCCTCAACACCGGGATGGTTGGTGAGTTGAACGGCCTCACCGCCGCTTCGTGGGACGCGCCACAGGTCGCCGGCGAAGGCAAAGACGATGTGCGTACGGTTGGCGGTCGGCGTGCGTGCGAGCAACGGGCGGGTGGTTTCCTGCGCTTGGCTCAAAACGGTCATCACCGCCGCAAGCAGCAGGCCAAGCAGTAGGCAATGGAAACAGCGAAGCATACGTGTCATTGGAGTCTGGAGAAACGCGCGTACGTGCGGCGGGCTGGGGGCGGGTTCCGCCGCGCACCGGTTTACGCGCCGGTTTAATTTCAATCGCACGCAGCTATACCGCCTTTGGGGAAGCGTGTTCCAGAAAAGTTTTGTATGAGGTCGGCGGTTGCCTCACAGTCGTCCGGCGCACTATGCTCTGCGGCCGTACGGTTGACCCCAGCCTGGTGCCCGTCGCATGGCTTCCCGCCCGCCCGTTGGAGAAATCGCGCCGACCCGCAGCGCCGAACGATACGAGCCGGCCAAGCGACGCACGTTCTGGCTGGTGACGCTGGCGCTCGCAATCGTGGCGGCGGCGCTGGGGTGGCAGTCGTACCAAGCGCGCCACCGCTTCACGCTCTACGTGGTGTTTCACGACGTGGACGGATTGCGTCCCGGCGCGGAAGTACGGCTCTCCGGCGTCAAAGTCGGCGCGGTGCAGCGGCTCACGTTGTTGGATGCTCGCGGGCGTGTTGAAAATGACACTCCGCAGGTTCAGGTGGCGCTCGGTATTGACCGGCGGCTGACGGGCTTCAGCGTAACGCAGCTCATCCACCGGGACGCCGTCGCCGTCCTCAAGCGCGAAGGGACATTGGCTGACCGGATTGTGGACATCCTGCCGGGCAGCGCTGCCGCGCCGCCCGTTGCGGAGGGCGATTTCATTGCCGGACGAATCGAAGGCGATTCGCGTACCATTGCCCTGCGCAGTGCCGAAGTCAACGCCAATCTACTGGCGATGCGGGAGCGGCTTGTGGGGGTTCAGACTCGGCTTGAACGCGGTGAAGGCACGCTGGGTGCAGCACTCAAACGCCGTGAACTAGCCGACCAGCTTACCGCCTTGCAGGCCGAGCTAGGAGCACTTGAACAATCGCTTCGCACGGGGTCGGGTTTCGCTGCATCGGCGCGACGCCGCTTGCGCCCGCGCGTGGCCGCGCTTCAGACCGCCGCCGCCCAACTGCGCGTCAATCTGGAAGCTGGGCGCGGTGCGACAGGGAAGTTGCTAACCGACCCGAAGTGGCGTGAGCAGGCGACGCGGCTTCAAGCACGTTATAACCGTCTGGCGGAGCGCTTTGACGCACTGCGGCGGGCGTCCGAGCAAAGCGCCCTAGGACGGGCGGCAAAGGACGCCGCCTTCCGCCGAAAGTTGCAGGCGACGCGTGATGGCGCAGCGGCTGTCCGTGGACGATTGGAGCGCGCCGAAGGCACTGCCGGGAAATGGCTTCACGACGGACGCCTCCGGCGCGAACTGGCTGAATTCACGGCGGAACTAACGAAGACCATTTATGACGTACGGCTCTCGCCGTTCAAGTACATCCGACTCAAGTTTTGAGTCTTTCTCGCTCCGCCGCGCACGTCAACGGTCGGCGCGGCGGAAGGCTGACATCCGCGCTTATGAGTATCTTAGTCAACAAAGAAACTCGTCTTGTGGTGCAGGGCATCACCGGACGCGAAGGCACGTTTCACGCCCGACAAATGAAGGAATACGGCACGAAGATTGTGGCGGGCGTGACCCCCAACAAGGGGGGTACGACGCACGAGGGCGTTCCAGTGTTTGACACCGTTGCGCAGGCCGTCGCTGCCACCGGGGCCAACGCAAGCGTCATTTACGTCCCGCCCGCCTTTGGTGCGGACGCGATCATGGAGGCTGCTGAAGCAGGCGTGCCGTTGATTGTTTGCATCACAGAGGGCATCCCGACGGTGGACATGATGCGGGCTTTTGATTTCGTCAAAAAGCGGGGCGTTCGGCTGATTGGGCCGAACTGTCCGGGCGTCATCACGCCCGGCGAGTGTAAAGTTGGTATTATGCCCGCGCATATTCACCGTCCCGGACGAATTGGCGTCGTTTCCCGCAGCGGGACGCTGACGTATGAGGCGGTTTTTCAGCTCACACAACTTGGCCTTGGGCAATCCACCTGTGTCGGCATCGGCGGCGACCCGATCATCGGCCTGCGGTTCGTGGATGTCCTGCGCCTGTTTCAGGATGATCCTGACACGGACGCCGTGGTTATGATCGGCGAAATTGGTGGAACGGATGAGGAAATGGCCGCCGCGTTCGTCAAGCAGTCAATGACTAAGCCGGTGATTGGATTTGTCGCGGGACGTACCGCTCCTCCCGGCCGTCGGATGGGCCATGCCGGCGCCATTATCGCTGGCGGCAAAGGTACGGCGGCGGAAAAGATGGAGGCGATGCGCGCAGCCGGGATGCACGTAGTTGAGAGTCCGGCGGAGATTGGCGCAAAGGTCGCCGAGGTTATTGGGCGGATGGCGTAACAACCTCCAGCATCATTCGGCAGGTTGCTTGTTCCAGCGCCTAGGGATGGGCGTCGCCGGCCTGCGAACCCGTTTCATTCTTGCCTTTATGGAGTTAACTCAGACGATGTCACTTGAAATGACTCTAGCCATCATCAAGCCGGACGCTGTCCGCGCCGGCAACATTGGCAACATCATCCAACGCATTACCGACGCCGGCTTTCGGTTGCGCGGCCTGCGGATGATGCGCCTAACCCGTCCGCAGGCTGAAAGCTTTTACGCAGTTCACCGGGAGCGTCCATTCTTTGGCGAGTTGGTGGATTTTATGTGCTCCGGTCCCGTTGTCGTTATGGCGTTGGAAAAGGAAGACGCGGTGCGCGCTTGGCGCGACTTGATGGGGCCGACCAATGCGAAGGACGCGCCCAAGGGGACGATTCGAGGCGATTTCGGAACGGATGTCGGCGAAAACGCCGTTCATGGTTCGGACTCCCCAGAAAACGCCGTCTCAGAGATTGCGTTCTTCTTTGCAGCAAGTGAACTGCTGTAGCGCGCGACCGAGGAGGAAGCGCTGTCGAAGCAGCTTGGCGGCGGCGTGTGCGCCGACGACAGCAACCACTTACGCCCGCCCTACGAACCGTCGTCAATCCGGCGCAAACGGATGCGCCGGCTAGGCGCGGGACGTGACCGGCGGCTATGGCAGGCTTTCCAGCCGGTAGTTCGGCGCTTCCTTCGTGATAATAACATCGTGGACGTGGCTCTCACGCAGACCCGCCGCCGTGATTTTGACAAAGCGGGCGTTAGCTTTGAGTTCGGCGATTGTCCGGCAGCCGACGTAGCCCATTCCGGCGCGGACGCCGCCGACCAGTTGGGTTACCAGCGCTGCCAGCGACCCTTTGTAGGGCACTTTCCCCTCGATACCTTCCGGGACTAGCTTCGACTCAACGGTTTCTCCATCCTGCGCGTAGCGGTCGCGGCTCCCCTCCCTCATTGCAGCCAACGAACCCATCCCACGATAGGCTTTGAAGCTGCGGCCTTGGTAGAGAATCAGTTCACCGGGGCTTTCGTCCGTGCCAGCAAAGAGCGAACCGATCATGACGGAATCGGCGCCAGCCGCCAGCGCCTTTGTGATATCGCCTGAAAACTTGATGCCCCCGTCGCTGATAACTGGTATGTTTGCTTCTCGGGCCGCTTCGGCGCAGTCAAGAATGGCAGTCACCTGCGGAACACCGATGCCGGCCACGATGCGGGTCGTACAAATCGAGCCGGGACCAATGCCGACCTTGACACCGTCCACGCCGGCGGCGATCAGTTCGCGGGTTGCTTCACCGGTGGCGACATTGCCGGCGATGATATCCACGTCCGGGAAGCGGCGTTTGACTTCACGAACGGCGTTGAGCACGCGCGTCGAATGTCCATGCGCCGTATCAATCACAAGGGCGTCCACATGGGCAGCGACCAGTTCGGCCGCCCGTTCCAGATAGTCGCCGGTTGCGCCGATGGCGGCGGCAGTGCGTAGCCGTCCCAGATCGTCCTTAGTAGCGTTTGGGTAGCGAATCGCCTTTTGGATGTCCTTGACCGTGATAAGGCCCTTGAGGCGGAACTCTTCATCCACTACGAGAAGCTTTTCAACGCGGTGCTTTTGCAGAATGCCGCGCGCTTCCTGCAAGGTCGTCCCAACCGGAACGGTGATGAGGTTGTCCTTGGTCATGACCTCTCCAATCGGCAGTTCCAAGCGCGTCTCAAAACGTAAGTCGCGGTTGGTGAGGATGCCGACGAGCCGCCCGTCTTCCGGGCGGACAACCGGGACGCCGGAAATGTGAAAGCGCGCCATAATCGCCAGCGCCTCGGAAATCGGACGGTCGGGCGTCATCGTGACCGGGTCGACAATCATCCCGCTTTCCGAACGTTTAACCTTGTCCACTTCACTGCGTTGCGCCTCGATGGACATATTTCTGTGGATGACGCCAATGCCGCCCTGCTGGGCGAGCGCGATAGCCATCGCCGCTTCGGTAACGGTATCCATGGCGGCGCTGACGACCGGAATGTTCAGGCGAATGCGCCGTGAAAACCGCGTTGTCGTATCGGTCTCCGCTGGCAGGACATCGCTCTTGGCAGGCACAAGGAGAACATCGTCAAAAGTGAGGGCTTCCTGAATTTCGTAACGGTTCATAGCGATTGGCTTTCCACGCGAAACAAACAGGCGACAGGCGCCAAGGGCAACGCAACACGGGCGGCGGCTGAATTATGCCGTCATCCTAAGCGTTCGCCGGTGTGAGGACAAGCCGACGGTCGCAACGAGACGCCTCACTCAGAAGAAGTTCCGCAGGTTTCCTCGTTGATTTTACCCAAGCTTGACGCTTGTAACGCTCATGGCTATGCTCATTGCTTTCCTTTGTGGAAGCATCGGCCCTCATCGGCTTCGTCGGCTTGTAAGTGAACCGGTCAAATGCAGGAGGATCGCCATGTTTGAGGCGCTTTCGGAAAAACTGAAAAAAACGCTCAAGACGCTGCGCGGCGAGAGCAAACTCACGGAAGCGCACATCAATGCCGCGATGAGCGACATTCGTATCGCCCTCCTGGAAGCCGATGTCAACTATGGCGTCGTCAAGCAGTTCGTAGAGCGCGTCAAGGAAAAGGCTATTGGGCAGGAAGTCTGGCTGGCGCTCTCACCCGAACAGCAAGTGCTCAAGATCGTTTTTGATGAAATGGTCGCCCTGCTGGGCGGCGATGCGGCGGACCTTGCCTTCACCGCCCAGAACCCCAATGTCATTCTCATGGTCGGTTTGCAAGGGTCAGGCAAAACGACCTCGACTGGTAAGATCGCCCGTTTTCTGGCGCAGCAGCGCAAGCGTCATCCGCTGTTGGTCTCGGTGGACGTGTACCGTCCGGCGGCGCGCGAACAACTCGCTGTGATCGGTCAGGCGATTGGCGTCCCGGTATATGAGGATGCGACGACAAACGACCCGCTGGCGCTGGCGCGCGCCGCCTACCGCGACGCTCAGTTGCGCGGCTTTGATACGTTGCTGGTGGATACAGCAGGCCGGCTGCACATTGACGACGAACTGATGACTGAGTTGGCGCAGCTCAAGGCTGAACTCAACCCTGTTGAGACGCTGTTTGTCGCCGACGCCATGATTGGGCAGGACGCCGTACGGAGCGCGACTGAGTTTCACCAGCGCATCGGGCTGACCGGCGTCGTGCTGTCGAAGATGGATGGCGATACACGCGGCGGGGCGGCGCTTTCCATCCGCAGCGTCATTGGCTGCCCGGTGAAGTTTGTCGGCGTCGGCGAAAAGTATGACGCCTTAGAGCCGTTTTATCCTGACCGCATCGCTCGGCGCATCCTCGGTATGGGCGATGTGTTGTCGCTGATTGAGCAGGTGCAGCGGCAGGTAGACGAAGCGGAGGCGCTACGCCTACAGCAGCGCATGTTGGAAAATCGCTTCACCTTGGAAGACTACCGTGCGCAACTGCGGCAAGTGAGTAAACTCGGTTCACTCGATAAGTTGCTGGGAATGTTGCCGGACGGCTTGCTCGGCGGTCTCAATCTGCGTCTGACGCCACAGCAAGCCCAAATGATGCAGCAGAAGCTCAAGGAAACCGAGGCTATCATCAACTCGATGACGAAACAGGAACGGGAGGACTACACGCTGCTGGCGAACAGCAAATCACGCCGTCGGCGAGTCGCCAAAGGCAGCGGCACGACCGTCAGTAAAGTTGAAGAGCTACTCAAAGAGTTTGCGATGATGCGCCGCATGATGCAGGAAATGACACGCGGCGGGCTGTTTGGCGGCTTGGGTGGGCTTTTTGGCGGTGGGTTAGGTGGCGGTGGAGCTCTCGGCGGTTTGCGTCCAGCCGCCTTGCGCGGTGGTTTTGCGCCCGGTGGTGGGTTGAGTGGCGGCAAACGCAGTAAGCAGCATACTCCGCCAAAAAAGAAGAAAAAACGCAGATAACCTGCATCCAGCGAAGAGGGGTAACTGTTTGGGACAAAAACGGAAGGTTAACTTTTCCAACCTGTGGAGGAAAAACAGCCGTGCTTTCCATTCGTCTGACGCGCCGTGGTAAACGTCGGCGTCCGTTTTATCGCATTGTCGTCGCCGAGAAACGCTCGAAGCGCGACGGCGGCTTTATTGAGATTCTTGGCTATCGCAATCCACTAACTGATCCTGAAGAGTTGGTCATCAAGCTGGATCGGGTGGATTACTGGCTCAAGTGCGGCGCGCAGCCGTCCGACACGGTTCGGGCATTGATTGCGCGCGCGCGCCGGGAAGCTGAGGCGGCCGCTTCGGCCGCATCCAAGTCGTAACAGCGGCGCTCGCCGGAGCGGCGAGAGCGACGCAGTGAGGACGGCGGCAATGGCGGACCCGGTGCGTTTGGTGGAGCATATGGCGCGCGCGTTGGTGGACAACCCCGAAGCAGTGTCAGCGGTGGCCGAAATGCGCGGGCAGACCTTGGAAATCAGGCTGACGGTTGCACCCCAAGATGTCGGGAAAATCATTGGCCGCCATGGCCGAACAATCACAGCGATGCGTAGCGTGTTGTCCGCCATCGGCAGCGCCCCGGCGCGGCGTGTGACGCTGGAGGTAGAGGAATGAGCGCGCCGAGAGGAACGTCGCCGCAACCCAACGAAGCATGGGTGACGATTGCGACCATCCGGCGTCCGCGTGGGTTGCGCGGCGAGGTGGTAGCGACTTCGCTAAGCGATTATCCGGAACGTTTTGCGCCCGGCGTGGCAGTCTGGCTACGCCCACCGCAGGGGACTGAGCGGGCGGCGGTAATTGAGTCGGCTTGGTTTCACAAAACTAAGCTTATTCTGAAGTTCGTCGGCCTCGACCACATCAGTCAAGTCGAGCCGTTAGCGGGTTACCGGGTCTGCGTACCGCTGTCGGCGCGCGTCACACCGCCGCCGGACGAGTTCTTTTACGACGAACTGATCGGCTGCCGTGTCGAGTTGGCGCACGGCGAATTGGTGGGGACAGTAACGGATTTTGCACCGTACGCAGGCGGTTTGCTGGTTGTAGAGCAAGCGCATCCAAACGGGCGGCGGCGGGAATACCTCATTCCGTTTGTCCGTGCCATCTGCACGGAAGTGGACGTAGTCGCCAAGCGCATTCGGATTGCGCCCCCGGAGGGGCTGCTGGATTGATAGCGAAGAGAGGGGTGACCGTCATCCGGCGCTTCGGCCGACGCCGACGGCGGTAGAGTAAGCCATGCGGTTCGACGTACTCACCATTTTCCCGGCGTTTTTCGACGGTTTCCTAACGCATGGCATTGTGCGCCGTGCGCTCGAACGTGGCCAAGTCGCTATTGGGATTCACAACCTACGCGATTGGACGTACGACCGCCATCAGGTTGTGGATGACCGACCGTACGGCGGAGAAGACGGCATGGTACTTAAGCCGGAGCCAATTGTTCGGGCGGTGGAGGCGCTGACCCATGGCCAGGCCGATCCAGCGATTATCCTACTGTCGCCCCAAGGACGGCGTTTTGATCAGGCGGCGGCGCTGCGCCTGAGCCAGCGTACGCAGGTGGTGTTAATTTGCGGGCGTTACGAAGGCGTGGATGAGCGTATCGCCGAGCATGTGGCGACGGAGGAGCTTTCAATTGGGGATTATGTTCTAAGCGGCGGCGAACCGGCGGCGATGGTGGTGATGGATGCCGTCATCCGGCTTGTCCCAGAAGTGCTGGGTAGTCCGACTTCGGCGCGGCATGAGTCGTTTCAGACCGGACGGCTTGACTATCCAGTATACACCCGTCCGGCGACCTATCGTGGTTGGTCTGTCCCTGCCGAACTACTCACCGGCAACCATGCGGAAGTTGAACTGTGGCGACGGCGGGCGGCGTTGCGAAAAACACTCCGTTACCGTCCCGACCTCTTAACTGACCCGACGCGGCTGGACGACACCGACCGGCGGTTGCTGACGGAGCTGCTGTCTGCGTCGGCGACGCCGCCGGCGCGTCAAGCCCCATCAATCTTAGCGTGCGAGGAAACCAGAGACCATGATCAAGCCCGAACTGCAGGCTGTTGAGCAAGCTTACCTGCGTGAACATCCATCATTCGGTCCCGGCGATACAGTGCGTGTCCATGTCAAGATCAAGGAAGGTGAAAAGGAGCGGATTCAGGTTTTTGAAGGCATTGTGATTGCTCGCAAGCATGGCGGCGTCCGCGAAACCTTCACGGTGCGCAAGGTGAGTTTTGGGGTTGGAGTCGAGCGCATTTTCCCACTGCATTCACCTAGCATTGACAAAATTGAGGTGGTGCGTCGTGGGCGCGTCCGCCGCGCCAAGCTGTACTATCTGCGCAAGTTGCGCGGTAAAGCGGCGCGCATCCGTGAACTGGACACGCGGCTGAAGGGAGCGGCATCGCTAGCTGCGACAGCAGAAAAGGGTTCAGCGGATTTGCCGGTAGGAGAAACGTCGCCGACTGAAAGCGCGCCGCCGCCGGTTGAGTAACGTGCGCCGTTTTTTTTTAGAGAAGGCATAGGCCGTACCGCCGAGTGCGCCATCACCGGAGACATGGACGCCTGCCAGGGGACGGTTTTCTTGGCCGTTCCTGAAACTACTGGAGCACAAGCCTGACGCCGGTCGTCTCCTCGTACGGGATATGCTCAATCCGCCATGGTGAACCGGCGGCGTCCTGCGTACAAAGCAGGGCGTCTCCATAGGCAATTTTGACCATCAGGGTCGCGTGCGGGTCACAGCCGGTCATCCACTGCACCAGCGCCCGCATTGTGCCGCTGTGAATGACCAGCAGTGTCGTCGTCCCCGCCCAGCGGCGCAGCCAGTTTTCCACCCACGGCGTCACCCGCGCCCGTACGTCGGCGAAACACTCACCATCCGGGAAGTGAACTGTCGCCGGGGATGAAACCCACGCCCGCGCCGTCGCCGGGTAGCGCGCTTCGACTTCGCTGAACGTCAGCCCTTCCAACGCGCCGAAATGAATCTCACGCAACGCGGCGTACGGTTGCACCACCAGCGCCCGTGGCTTCGCAAAGTAGCGGGCGCTTTCCATCGTCCGCGTAAAGTCGCTCGTCGCAACCGCCGCCAATGCCACCTGCCGGAGCTTCGCCGCGCACCGGCGCATCTGCTCATGACCTTCCGCATGCAACGGCACATCCCGCCAGCCGTAGCACCGCTGTTCGGGATTGTCCGTTTTGCCGTGCCGCACAAGCCACAAACGAGTAGGCATCAAACAGCGCAAAACGAGCGCGGTGCAACGCTCGCCCGAAGCGGGCAACGCCTCGGTTCAGGCGAACACTTGCCGCGACTTCAAGTACTTGATCTTGTCGCGCAGCGCCGCCGCCTTTTCAAACTCAAGCGCCTTGGCCGCCGCGCGCATCTCCGCTTCCAGTTGCGCAATGGTGGCTTCCAAACGCTCCGGCGCATACGCCTCGAACTGCTCCAGATCTAGCGTCGTCTTGAAATAAGCCGCCTCGTGCGCCGTCACCAGCGTCGCTTCAACAGGCTTGACGATGCTGCGCGGCGTGACGCCGTGTTCGAGGTTGTACGCCTGCTGAACGCGGCGGCGGTACGCCGTCACATCCATCGCCTTGCGCATTGAGTCGGTCACACGGTCGGCGTAGAGGATCGCCTTACCGTTCACATGCCGCGCGGCGCGTCCAATGATCTGAATAAGCGAGGCTTCACTGCGCAGAAAGCCTTCCTTGTCGGCGTCGAGGATCGCCACCAACGACACTTCTGGTAAATCCATCCCTTCGCGTAGCAGGTTGACGCCTACCAATACGTCGAAATCGCCCCGGCGTAGGTCGCGGATGATCTTGACGCGGTCGAGCGTTTCAATGTCGGCGTGCAGGTAGCGGACGTTGACGCCGACCTCGGCGTAGTAGTCCGTCAAATCCTCGGCCATCTTTTTTGTCAGCGTCAGCACCAGCGCCCGTTCGCCCCGCGCCTTACACTGTCGAATCTCGCCTAACAGGTCGTCAATCTGTCCGCGTACTGGACGAACGCTGATGACCGGATCGAGCAGACCTGTTGGACGAATAATTTGCTCAACGACTTCTCCCCCGGTACAGGCCAACTCGTATGGCCCCGGCGTCGCCGACACAAACAGCACCTGTCCGACGCGCTGTTCCCACTCGGCGAAGTTCAGCGGACGATTGTCCAATGCGCTGGGCAACCGGAAACCGAAATCCACTAGGGTTTGCTTGCGCGAACGGTCGCCGGCATACATGCCGCGTACCTGCGGCACGGTCTGGTGGCTTTCGTCCACGACAATGAGCGTATCATCCGGCAGATAGTCAAACAGCGTCGGCGGAGGCTCGCCCGGCCGTCGCCCCGTCAAATGCCGTGAATAGTTCTCAATGCCGCGACAGAAACCCAGCTCCCGCATCATTTCCAGGTCGTAGGTTGTTCGCTGGCGCAGGCGCTGCGCTTCAACGGTCTTACCCTGCGCCAGCAGCACTGCCTCCCACTCATCCAACTCCCGCTGGATGGTCTCGATCGCCCGCTGGACAATATGTTTCGGCGTAACGTAATGCGACTTGGGATAAATGGGGTACTTGTGCGTAATCCGCTCAATCGTTTCGCCCAGCAGGGGGTCAAACAGCTCCAGCGCGTCAATTTCGTCGCCCCAGAAGGAAATCCGCAGCGCCTGCTCGGCGTAGCTCGGATGCACTTCCACCGTATCGCCTCGGACGCGAAACGTCCCGCGCGCAAAGTCTTCGTCGTCACGGTCATACTGCAACTCGACCAACCGCTCGATGAGCTTGTTGCGGCGGATCGTCTGGCCCGGTTCGACGAAACAGATCATACCGAAGTAAGCGTCAGGATCGCCGATGCCGTAAATGCAGGACACCGACGCGACGATAATGAAGTCGCGCCGCTCAAAAGCCGCCCGCGTCGCCGACAACCGCAGCCGGTCTATCTCGTCGTTGATGGTGGCTTCCTTCTCGATGTAGGTGTCGGTCGCTGGAACATAAGCCTCCGGCTGGTAGTAGTCGTAGTAACTGACAAAGTACTCGACTGCATTGTGTGGGAAAAAGCTCTTGAACTCTTGGTAAAGCTGCGCGGCGAGCGTCTTGTTGTGCGCCATGACGAGCGCCGGGCGCTGAAGCCGGGCAATGACGTTGGCAACGGTGAAGGTTTTGCCCGACCCGGTGACGCCGAGCAAAATTTGGTGTTTGGCGCCGTTTTGGAAGTTTTTGACCAGTGTTTCAATCGCCGCCGGCTGGTCGCCGCAGGGCGCGTAGGGTGCAACAAGTTCAAACGGCATGATCAAAGCTCGCGCCGAGGCGCAATGACGCCGGAGATGCGGCGCAAATTCAGCGTTTCTATGCGGAGCTTGGCTACTTGAAAGCTTGAATGCCGGTGACTTCTGCGCCGATAATCAGCGTGTGGATATCGTGCGTGCCCTCGTAGGTCAACACCGATTCAAGATTGTTCATGTGCCGCATGACGGGATATTCGGCGCTGATGCCATTTGCGCCAAGAATCGTCCGCGCTTCACGGGCGACTCCCAGCGCCATCGCCACATTGTTGCGCTTGGCCATGGAAATCTGCGCTGGCGTGACCTTTCCGGCGTCCTTGAGCTTGCCGACATGATAGGCCAATAGCTGCGCCTTTGAGATTTCTGTGATCATATCCGCCAGCTTGCGCTGTGTCAGCTGAAAGGCCGCAATGGGCTTGCCGAACTGAATCCGTGACAGCGAATACTCTAGCGCCGTCGTGTAGGTCGCCATGGCCGACCCCACCGCACCCCACGCAATGCCGTACCGCGCTTGATTGAGGCACGACAGCGGGCCGCGCAATCCTTCCACGTTCGGCAAAATGTTTTCTTCCGGGATTTCACAGTCTTGGAAGATCAGTTCCGACGTAATCGAGGCCCGCAGCGAGTGTTTCCTTTTGATTTCCGGCGCGCTGAAACCGGGCGTTCCTTTCTCGACCAAAAAGCCGCGAATACTACGGGCGTCCGCGCCGGTTTTGGCCCAGACAACAGCCACGTCGGCGATAGAGCCATTAGTAATCCACATCTTCGCGCCGTTGAGCTTCCAACCGTACTTTGTCCGCTCGGCGCGCGTCACCATATCAGCCGGGTTTGAGCCGTAATCCGGCTCGGTCAAACCAAAACAGCCGATTTTCTCGCCCTTCGCCAGCGCCGGCAGCCATTTGCGCTTCTGCTCCTCCGTGCCGTACATATAAATCGGGTACATCACCAGCGAACTTTGCACCGAGGCGAAGCTCCGCACTCCTGAATCGCCCCCTTCCAGTTCCTGCATGATGAGGCCGTAAGCGATATTGTTGAGGCCGGCGCAGCCGTAGGTTTCCGGCAAAGTACAGCCGTAAAAGCCAAGTTCCCCCATTGGCTTGATGAGTTCAGTCGGGTAGACGCCGCGCTCGTAGCAGTCTTCTATCACCGGCAACACGCGCTCACGGACGAACTGTCGGGCAACCTCCCGAATCTGTATCTCTTCCGGAGCCAGCAAACTGTCGAAATTCAAGAAATCCGTTTGAGGCATAACGAGGGATAACTCCTTCCAAAACATTGCGCCGCCGGGCGAAGAACACGCAGGCGGTCACTCACGGCGCTGTCCGGCGGCCAACCAAGCGCGCTGCGCCAACTCCACCGCCTGTGGGACAGCCTCAATCGCACGCAGAAGCTGTGGATCGGCGGTCAGTTGGAGGCGAAAACCAGCCTCCGTACCGTAGGCGGCCGTCACCAAGTGTTGCCGGATTTGGCGTTTTGTAAACTCCAAGTTGGGTATCACGGCGCTTTCAAGCCCAGCAAACCGGGCGTCGTTTTTGAGAAACTCACGAAACGCCGCCGTCACCTTGTCTGTGATTGGGAAATCGCTGTCGCGCAACTGACGGTGGTGCTCGGTGCGTTCAATGCGGTAGTTCACCAGTCCCGGCACGAGTCCGGCGGCCAAATGCCGGGCGAATTCAAAAGCCGCGTCAGAGAGCTTCGATTGAACGGCGGTGAAGCTCTCCGATTTCACGATGATGTCGGGAGTAATGCCGCCGCCGCCGTAAACCGTCCGCCCCATATCGGTCGCCGTTGCTTCACCAACCGGCGCGGACTCGGCGGACTGGTGCGTGTAGTAGGCGTAAAGCAAACCACCGGCGTAAGAGCGCTGAATGCAGCGCCCGCTGGGCGTGTAGTACTTCGCCGTTGTCAGAGTGAGACCAGCCCCGAAGGGCAGTTCAAACACACGCTGCACAAGCCCCTTGCCAAAGCTCGGTTCACCGACAATGAGGGCGCGATCATGGTCCTGCAACGCGCCAGAGACAATCTCCGAAGCCGAAGCCGAGTGACGATCAATGAGCACGACCAGCGGCTTTTCAAACGGAGCCGTGTTTTTGGCGCGGTATTCCCGCGCTTCTTCGCCGCCGTGGCCGGCGCGGCCCCGGACGGCGACAATTTTTTGGTCGCGCCGCAGAAACATGTCAGCCACGCTGACCGCCTGCGGCAGCAAGCCGCCAGGATTGCCGCGCAGGTCGAGAATCAGGGACTGCATCCCCTGCGCCGTCAGCTCGTTCATAGCGCGGCGCAGTTCGTCTTCCGTCGTTGTGTTGAAGCCGCCCGACAGCGCAATGTAGCCGATGCCGGGACGCACCATAAACGCCGTCCGAATCGAAGGCAGTGGTACGGCGTCCCGGACCATTGAAAAGGTCAGGGGTTTCGGGACGCCTAATCGCTCAACGGTGATTGAGACCGGCTCGCCACGTTCGCCGCGCACCTTTTCAAGCACTTGACGGGTCGTCCACTCCACGGCGACTTCATCATTGACCTTGAGGATGGCGTCGCCGGCGCGCAGACCGGCTTTCGCCGCTGGCGTGTTCGGGATGGTGGCGAGGACGTACACCCGGTCATTCCGCCGCGCAATCGAGACGCCGATGCCGTAGAAACGGCTGTGCTGCTCCGTACGCATCTCCTGAAACTCTTTGCTGTCGAAGAAGTTCGAGTGCGGATCCAGTACATGGAGCATGCCCTGAATGGCGGCTTTCGTCAGCGCTTCCGGCGATGTCGGCGCGACGTAGTGCGCCATGACCACCTCCTGCGCCTCGCGCATCAGCCGCTCCAGTTCAGCGCGCTGCTGGTGTTCCGGCGGCCCAACCTGATGGCCTCGGCCCGCCGAACTGAAACGCATTGTCAGTCCGCCGCCAACGGCGGAGACAACCATGAGCAGCAGCGCGAAGCGCGCAAAGTAACGATTCAACAGCATGGGCGTCGTAGGGGCCGGTTGGTCCGGCGCGGTTGAGAACCAACAAAGAGTATATCAGGCTTTGCCGGCCGCAAGCGCAACTTGGTAGCCTTGGATCACTTCGTCTAGTTTGCCAGCCTTGAGCGCGCTTTCAAGGGCAGCCACCACGTTTGGGTCATAGCGCGTCCCGGCAAACGACCAGATCTTTTGTACGGCCACGTCGGTCGGCATCGCGCGCTGGTAGGGACGGTTGGTCGTCATAGCGTCGAACGTGTCGGCGACGCTGATGATGCGCGCCATCAACGGAATCTGGTCACCTTTCAAACCAAGTGGGTAACCGCGGCCGTCCATGCATTCGTGGTGGTAGTACATGCCGGGGATGTATTTTTTCATCTGCGGAATCTCTGCCATAATTTTGGCGCCCTTTTCTGGGTGCGTCTTCATAATGGCGTATTCTTCTTCAGTCAGCGCCGCCGGTTTTTTCAGAATGCGATCCTCAATCCCGATTTTGCCCACATCATGCAGAAGCGCCGCGACGCGAATGTCCTCAATTTCCTCCTGACTTAGGCCCATTTGCTCCGCCATGAGCACGGAATACATTTTGACGCGCTCGGAATGACCACGTGTGTAGGGGTCTTTGCCGTCAATCGCTTCCGCCAGCGCCTTGACCGTCCCAAGGAACAACTCCCGGTTTTCATTGACAGCGAAGCGCAGGTCGTTGATGTACCGCTGGATGTGATCGGCCATAGTGTTGAAGTCGTCGGCGAGTTGGCCGATTTCGGAGCGGCTGCGCACGGTGATGCGCCGTGAGAAATCACCTTCGGCGATGGCGCGCGCGCCGGCGGCGACGGCTGCAATTGGGGAGGCAATCCAGTAGGCGAGTAGTACCCCAACCACAGCGGCAATGAGTGCTGTCACAAGTGTCATTGCCGCCGCCTGCCAGATCATGGTTGTCACCGATGAATAAGCCGCCGCTTCGTTGATGACGGCGATGACACCCAACGGGACATCAGGCGCAATCCGCGCCGTCGCGCAGCTTCCCAGCATGGAGAGGCGCTGGCCGCCCAGATTGATCTCAAACGGCTCGGCCAGCGGCGCGGAAAAATCCACCTCGATGGTACCCCGCCACTTAGTGACAATACTCCAGTCGGCCAAGTTGGCTTGGGAATACACCATCTTCCGGTCGGGATGCGCCAGCACGTACCCTTCCTTGTCAACCAAGAGCACGACGCGACTCCCATTACGCATCAGCGTTTCGTGATCGAGATTGCCGCTGGCCGAGGTCACATTGACCAAATTGAAAATCGGCTCCAAGCTGACGACAGCGACGATAATCTCCTGTTGTCCTACCGGCGGGGCGTCTGGCCTGGGTAGCGCCTGCGCCAACACAATCGCAAATTCGCTGCTTGAGCGAATGTACTGCGGCTTGCCCACATAAGTTTGGTTGGGACGCAGATTGACCGCCTGCAAGGCCTCACTGACAGCGCCTCGGACTTCTTCAGCGGCAATTTTGTCCTTGTTCCATTTCGCAACAAGCTGCGTGTCCTGACCGGCGCTTTGCGGGACAATCCCTAGCAGAATAAGGTTGGGATCATTACCCAGAAACTTCTCCAAATATTGATCGCGCGCTGTTCCACTCTGTTTGAGTAACGTCTCTACCCCACCGGTCACCTCAAGCGTGTGCGCCAGCCCCCTCACCTGCTGCCGGTAGCCGCCGATGTAGGTTTGCAATTCGTTCGCCACTAGCAGAACCGAACGAAGCTGTTCAACACGCTCATTGCGACGCATGGCCTCGCGTCCAAGACCGATGAGCTTCCAACTGACGGTCGCCAGCGGCGCAATAGTCAAAGCGAGGATAACGGCCAAAAACGTGTAGAGAATTTTGGTCGGCTTCTTACGCTTCATGGGGACACCTAACACATGCTGCACAATCTGTCGGCGCGCGGCGAACATAGCAGCCGGGCAGGCGCCGAGGTTGTTGCGGGGCTGATTGGCGAGTATTCATAGTGTTTTCTTCCAGCGCAAGGAGAGACGACACCGTATGTCCGCTGCCTGGTAGGCTGAAAAAAGCATTGTCCCCGTGGGTTGGCGTATGGTAGTGTGGCGCACCTTCTTTGGAACGTCCTTTTCCCACCGGTGACAAGTGGTTGATTCCAGTGTCTTTGGAAAGACTCGAAGCGCGCTTCGAGCGGCGGCAAAGTGTCCATGATTACCTTCGGCACATCCGGTTGGCGGGCGATTCTGGCGGATGAGTTCACCTTCACCAACGTTCGGCTTGTCACGCAAGCCATCGCCGACGAGTTACAGAGCACAGGCGCGGGCGGCTTGCTTATTGTCGGTTATGATCCCCGCTTTATGGCGGAAAGGTTCGCCGCCGTCTGCGCCGAAGAACTGGCGAAGCGCGGGTTTGACGTGCATGTCACCGCTCGTGACACGCCGACCCCGGCGCTATCGGTTGCCATTCGGACCTACGGCGCACGCGGCGGTATCAACTTTACGGCCAGCCACAACCCGCCGGAGTACGGTGGGATGAAGTTCTCGACGGCCAACGGCGCGCCGGCCCTACCGGAAGTCACAAAGCGGATTGAAACGTTTATTCAGCGCCGCCTTGCGGGCGACGCCCTGACCGTCTCGGTTGTTCCGGCGGGGAAAGTGGAAACGGTGGACCTGTGCGAGCTGTACCTCAGTGTACTGGCTGAAAAGATTGACGGTGACGTGTTGCATTCACGGCCGCTGCGCATCGCCTATGACGCGCTGTGGGGGACAGGACGCGGCTACCTTGATGCGTTCCTACGCGCTTACGGCTGTGAGGTGACGACCCTGCATGACCAGCGCGACCCATACTTCGGCGGACGCAGCCCTGAGCCGTCTGAAGCCAATTTATTGGAACTCAAGGAAGTTGTTGTCCGCGACGGCTATGACTTAGGGTTGGCGACGGACGGCGATGCCGACCGGTTCGGCGTAGTTGACCGCGATGGAAGGTTTATTCCGGCTAACGCCATTCTGGCGCTGCTGGTGGATTACTTGCACGAGTCACGTGGGTGGCGGGAAGGCGTCGGGCGAAGCGTGGCAACCTCGCACTGGCTCGATCGTGTGGCGGCACGGCGCGGCATCCCAATTCACGAGACGCCGGTTGGGTTCAAGTTTCTCGGTGAGCTGATTCTGGAAGGGAAAATTTTCCTTGGCGGCGAGGAAAGCGCCGGCCTGTCTATCAAGGGACACATTCCGGAGAAGGACGGCCTGCTGGCCTGCGCTCTAACGGCGGAGATGGCGGCGCGGCGGAGACAATCCATTGGCGCGATGCTGACCAAATTGGCGGAAGAGGTCGGGGCGCTAGTCAACCGGCGCATCGGAGTGCGGTTGACGCCGGAAGGACGGCTGAATCTGCAACGAAGGTTGGAAGAAGCGCCGCCGGAGGCTTTCGGCGGTAAGCGCGTTTTACGGATTGACCGCACCGACGGCGTCAAGTTTTTTCTGGAAAATGAGGCCTGGGTCTTGATTCGTCTGTCGGGAACCGAGCCGCTGGCCCGCTGTTACGCCGAAGCGCAGACGGAAGCGGAAGTGGAGGTGCTGCTTGAGTCAGGCAAGAGTTTTATTCATCAGTAACGAGCGACTCCGCCGGGAGCAAGTGCTGGCGCTGCCGAAACCGCGCGCTCTGACGCTGGGCGTCCCGCTGTATGCGTTGGTGGCAATGGTGTTTATCGGGCTGACTGGCGTGTGCGTTACAGTCACCCTGCGTACGCACGCGGAGCTTCGGACCGCGACGGAGACTTGCCGGCGCTTGCAGGAGCAAGTCGCCGTACAGGCGGCTGAAAATCACCAACTCCGTCAAGCGTTGCGCCGTTTAGAAGTTGACCCACGCGCTATTGAGCGGCCGGCGCGCGAAATGGGCTTGGTCAAGCCTCATGATATGGTTCTTGTTTGGACGGGAGAGGGCGAAGCGGCTCCACCTGCCACGCCACATCCCTAACTAGACAGGGAGAACCGGAACAGTGAGCGAGACTGCTGCGTAAGCGGTCACAGCGTCCGCCTGTGAGGCACTTGGCGAAAAGTCTCAAGCGGCATAGCATGGGGGCATAAAGAAGTTTGTCTCGCCGTTTTGTTTTGTATGAGCGAAGCGCTGCCTTACCGAAAGCACCCGACGGCGCTGGTCGAAAGTGACCGGATCGGGCGCGGCACGCGCATTTGGGCGTTTGCCCATGTCTTGCCCGGCGCGATCATCGGTGAAGACTGTAACATTGGCGACCACTGTTACATTGAGTCTGGCGCGGTCGTCGGCCACCGCGTCACCATCAAAAACGGCGTTTCGGTCTGGAACGGCGTCCATCTTGGCGACGACGTATTTCTTGGCCCTAATGTCGCGCTGACCAACGACTTGTTGCCGCGCAGTCGCAAGCCTGATTGGGTGTGTCATCCCACTTACATTGAACGCGGGGCGACTGTTGGGGCCAACGCAACGATTGTCTGCCGCGTCCGCATCGGCGAGTATGCGATGATCGGCGCGGGGTCGGTCGTCACCAAAGACGTGCCGCCTCATGCGCTCTGCTTTGGCAACCCGGCGACGGTGCGTGGTTGGGTCTGTCGCTGCGGTGCGCGCCTGATTTTTGAAGGAGAGGAAACGACGTGCTGTGAATGTGGCGACCGGTACTGCCGAACCTCAACCGGCGTCCTCCGCATTGAGTAATCGGCGTGCGACGCTCAAAGTGCTCGCCGTCCCAATTGCCTTCAACGAGGAGCAGAAAATTGGGCGCGTCCTTGACCGCTTTCCACCAAACATTGTGGACGCGATTGCCGTTGTGGACGACGCCTCAACCGACGGCACGCCGCGGGTCATCCGTGAGAAAGGCGTCATTCACCTCCGCCACGAACGACGGTTAGGGGCCGGCGCAGCTATTCGGACGGCGATTCGTTATGCCCGAGAACAGGGCTACGATGTCATTGTCATTCTCGCCGGCAATGATAAAGACCGACCGGCGGAAATCCCGCGCCTATTAGAGCCAATTATCAGCGGCGAGTGCGATTTTGTTCAAGGTTCACGTTACTTACCGGGCGGCGACTTCGGCAACATGCCGCTCTATCGCCAACTGGCGACGCGCTTCGTGCACCCACTGCTGTTTTCCCTCGCAGTGCGGCGGCGTGTTACCGACAGCACCAACGGCTTTCGCGCTATTCGATTGTCCATCTTTGACGACCCACGCATTAACATTGACCAAGATTGGCTTGACAGATACGAACTTGAGCCTTACCTGCTGTTCAAGGCGATTCGCCTTGGCTATGGCTTCAAAGAAGTGCCGGTAACAAAGATTTATCCGCCGAAGGAGCTTGGCTACACAAAGATGAAACCCTTCTCCGGCTGGTGGAGTATTCTTCGTCCTGTGATTTACCTTGGGCTTGGCCTGAAAAAATAACGCCGCAAACAGAAAGGCGCGCCATGCAGATTCCCTTTGTTGACTTACAGGCGCAGTACCGGTCGCTCCAAACCGAGTTGGACGCCGCCGTACTGCGCGTGATGCAGCAGTGCAACTTCATTCTTGGCAAGGAAGTTAGCGACTTTGAGCGCGCCTTTGCGGATTACATCGGCGCGAAGCACTGCGTTGGGGTCGCTAGTGGACTGGACGCGCTCAAGCTCGCGTTGGAAGCCCTTGGCGTCGGCCCCGGCGATGAAGTCATTGTTCCGGCGCATACCTTCATCGCATCAGCGCTAGCGGTGTCGGCTGTGGGCGCGCGGCCGGTGCTGGTCGAGGTCGAGGAAGACAGCTTCAACCTCGATCCAGCGCGCCTAGAAGCCGCCATTACATCGCGGACGAAAGCCATCATGCCGGTTCACCTCTATGGGCAGCCGGCCGATCTTGATCCGATTCTCGCCATCGCCCGACGGCACGGTCTGCGCGTGATTGAAGACGCCTCGCAGGCGCATGGCGCACGGTATCGCGGGCGGCGCGTCGGCGCCTTTGGCGACGCTGGCTGTTTTAGCTTTTATCCGGGCAAGAATCTCGGCGCGTACGGCGACGCCGGCGGCCTTGTCACCGACGATGACGCGCTCGCCGAGAAAGTGCGGTTTCTGCGCAACTATGGGCAGGAAGTCAAATACAAGCACGTGGTCAAGGGCTACAACCTGCGGCTTGATACGATGCAGGCGGCTGTGCTGGGCGTCAAGCTGCCCCACCTCGACGACTGGAACGCCCGCCGGGCAGCCCACGCCGCCGCCTACACGCACGCGCTTGAAGGCGTCGGTGACTTGAGGCTGCCGCGTGTTGTTCACGGTGACCATGTGTTCCACCTGTACGTTGTCCGCACCGGACGCCGTGACGCGCTGCAAAAGCACCTTGCCGAGCGCGGCGTTGCGACTGTCATCCACTACCCTGTCCCGATTCACCTTCAAGCCGCCTACGCCGACTTAGGCTACACGCGCGGCGACTTCCCCATCACCGAGCGGCTGGCGGATGAAATTGTGTCGCTGCCGATGTACGCCGAGTTGACGACCGAGCAACAAAACTATGTGATTGCAGCGGTGAAGGACTTTTTCGTGCAGGCGACAAGCAAGACTTAAGATAGACGCTTTTCACATCGGCGTTACGAACGCTGGATAGGCCGTGCCAGCCTTCGTAGGGAGTTTTGCGCGCGCTCATGTCACGTCGGATTTTTCAACTGCCAACGCCGTTTCGTGATCCGCTCCGCCAGCGGATGTTTGCGCCCGTTAAAAGCCTGCTTGAACGTTGGTTGTTGTTTCACCGGCTCAACGAGCTTTACGCCGAAGTCGTCGCAGCGACCGGCGGCGACGTACATGCGTTTTTTGAGGCGGTGCTGGAGGCGCTCAACGTCAAATACCATGTCCTTGACAGCGACCTAGCGCGCTTACCGGCGACCGGTCCCGTTGTGGTGGTCGCCAACCATCCGTTCGGTGGCATTGAAGGCATCATTTTGACCTCAATGCTGCGCTCGGTACGCCCCGACGCCAAGGTGATGGCAAACTATTTACTCGGCTGCATTCCTGAAGCGCGCGATTACTTTATCTTGGTTGACCCGTTTGAGCGGCCTGACTCGCCCTATGCTAACCTGCGCCCGCTGCGCGCAGCGTTGCGCTTGTTGGCGCAGGGCGGCGCAATCGGGATGTTTCCGGCTGGCGAAGTCGCGCACTGGCAGGCGGGCAAGCGAGTTGTGACGGACCCGGCTTGGAAAACGACGGTCGCCCGTTTAGTGCGTGCCGGCGAGGCCACGGTCGTACCCGTGTACTTTGATGGTCGTAACGGCGCGCTGTTTCAGATGGCTGGCTTTGTGCATCCGCGCCTGCGCACGGCGATGCTGCCGCACGAGTTGCTCAACAAGCGCAACCGTGAGATTGAGGTTCGGATTGGGCATCCGATTCCGTGGAGCAAGCTCAGGGCTTTGGACGACGAGGCGCTGACGGCGCATCTCCGGCAACGGACTTACCTGTTGGCGTCGCGCACCGAACCTGTCTCACGCTTCCCACGCGCCCTAGCGGCGCCGCTGCGTTTGCCAAAGTTGCCCGCTATGCTGACGCCGCGCCGACCGCGTGCGCCGATGATGATTGCCGCGCCCCGCGACGTGACGTTGCTGGAAGCTGAAATCAAGGCGCTGCCTGCAAGTCAGCGACTGGTTGAGCAGGGGGAGTTCACGGTTTGGTGCGCCGACGCCGAACAGATTCCGCACACCTTGCACGAGATCGGACGCCTACGGGAAATCACCTTTCGAGAGGCGGGTGAAGGGACAGGCAAGTCGCTGGACGTGGACACATTTGACGCCTACTACCAGCACCTTTTCGTTTGGAACCACGAGCGGCGAGAGATTGCGGGCGGGTATCGCTTTGGGCGGACGGATGAAATTGTCGCCCGTTTCGGTAAGCGTGGGCTGTACACCAACACGCTGTTCGCCTACGGTACGGCCTTTCTGCGCAGCATCGGGCCGGCGCTGGAACTGGGACGGTCTTTCGTACGGCGGGAGTACCAGAAAAGCTACGCGCCGTTGATGCTGCTTTGGAAGGGGATTGGGCGCTACATTGCGCAGCATCCGCGCTACCGCGTTTTGTTCGGCCCGGTGAGCATTACGAATGAGTACCGTACGGCGTCGCGGCGGTTGATGGTTGAGTTTCTCAAGGCCAACAACTTTCAGCCGCAACTGGCGCGGCTGGTGCGTCCGCGTATGCCGTTTGAATCGCGGACGGCGGCGATTGCGCAGACGCTGTTGGGGTTGAAGTCGCCGAGTATTCCGGCGGCGGACATCGAGGAAGTTTCAGCCTTTGTCGCCGACATTGAGCCGGACGCCAAGGGCGTTCCGGTCTTGTTGCGGCAGTACCTCAAGCTGGGCGGCAAGGTGTTAGCCTTCAACATAGATCCTGACTTCGGGGACGCGCTGGACGGTTTGATTATGGTGGATTTGCTCGACAGCGACCGGCGGACGCTGGAACGCTACATGGGCCGCGCCGAAGCCGAAGCGTTCTTGGCGTATCACCAGCGGCGGATGTCGCGCGCCGGTTAGGTTTTTTGGCGCAGCTCAGGCGAAGGGTAGGGAACCGAGCGCGCCGTCTTGAGGCGGTCGTCAACCTCCGCGCCGCCGTCCTCTCGCACAAGCGCTTCAAGTTGCCGGTACAACTTCGCAAGACCTTCCGCGTCGGATACGACGGCAAAGCCATGAATGAGGACGCTCTGGTTACGCCGCTTGCTCGCTGTCCCGCCTTCTTTGGCTTCGGCCGTGTCAATAAGCTTTTGGCCGAAGTCATCGTTGAGAAACTTCAGAAAACGAGCGACTTGCTCACGCGACGCCTTGAGCTTTCCGCTTCGCTGATCTGCTTCAAGCGGTCTGTCTTTCTTTCTGGTGAGATGATCTTGGAAATCCCTGACTTTTTCATCCTCCGGGGGGAGCGCGGCCGAGTCGTACCCTTTGTCAAAAAGCCGCGCTTGCCCAAGCAACTCCAGGACGCGATAAGCGCGAATCAGGGCGTCTTCATATTGCCGATGCGCCAGTCGCCGTTCGCCGTTGGCCAACAGATCAATCACCAGCGACCGCAGCGACCGCGCCTTTCCCTGTAGCTCATCTGGAAGGTCCGCCGCCAAGTATTTGACCCATTCGATCACTTTGGGCGTCGGCGCGTAGCTGTTGAGGTCGGTAGGAAGGTTCTGATCCGCGCCGACAGCGTGAAATTGGTCGGCAAGCCGGGCCGCCTCCCTGTAGTCAAGTCGGTCCCAAGCGGCGTAAAAATCCGCCCATGTGCGCAATCGCTCCGCCTCATTCCGCAGTGTTTCCGGCCATTGTTCGGTCACAGATGGGCGCACCGTATCCGCCGCCGCTGGGAAGTCACCCTGCCGGAAGAACCGGACTGCATCGTCAAGCCGCCGCTGCGCGGTTACAACAATCGTCTGAATTTCCAAAACCTTTTCGCTGCCGGCGACGACCATACCGCGCTCATCGCGTTGCGCGCCGGAAAGGTAGCGCACGACCGGCAGCCCGTGGCGTACCGCCGCTAAGACCAGCGCCGCGCTCATCGCCTTTGTGCCGCGCGTAAAATCAGCCGTGATATTCCTTGGTTGTACGCCTGCTTGGATCAGCGACGCCAGTACGCTGTCGAAATGCGCAAAGCAAGCGTCGGCGTCATCTTCTTCCCCGGCGGCGGGCAACGGCCGAATCTCAATGGAACAGCCCGGCATTGCCGGTTGCTCTTCTTCGCACAACCGTTCTGCGTAGACCTTCGTCCCCTGTGAAGGCAACAGAACGATGGTTTCCCACTGCCCTGTGCGCAGCGACTGCTTGAGTGGATTGAGCAAAGTTTCTTCAATCCTGTTTTTGTCGCCGGTGCCGACCGTACACACTAAGGCGTTTGACGCATTCATCAGCGGACCCCTCTAGATGGCTTGCCGCCTTTGTGAGGCGGACTTGTTTGCACTTTGGCGGCGCGTTGCAGTTCGGCTTCGGTGGGAAACTTGAAGGCAATCTCCCGCTCATTCGCCGACGCCACAATCAGCGTCAGCCGGTCGCCGGGTTGTTTGTCGCCCGGTACGGCGTCGCTGTTCTGGATCGGGCCGGAGAGACCGGACGGTTCATGCTTCGCCTTCCAGCCACCCTTTTTGGTCCTTTCTTCGAGCAGCACCGCCTCCACTTGCTCGCCGCTTTTAGGGCTTTTGGGGAACGCCGGCGAAGCCGGCTGCTCCAACGCAGCGGCGGAAGCCAGCGGTACGGCGCCCCCCTGATGGGCAGGTTGGGCTGTCGGCGGCCGATGTTGATTGCCGGTTTGAAGCGGCGGTGGCAGAGCGGCGCGGCGCTGGAGATCTCGTTCGACTTCTTTCAGAAATTCTTTGAGAAAGCTTTGGCTGTCGGTGAGGTTGGGCAGCTTGGCGGCCGGAAACGCCGTCACCCGAACAAGCCATCGCTCATCGCGGCGGTCAAGGTGGATGTGCACCGGCGAAGCATGACGGTCTTCGACTGGAGACAAGGGCTTGAACGCGCCTTGACAAGGCGGTGGGATTTTACGCGGCAGCCCCAGCGCCTTCTTTTCTAACTTGTGCGCGTATTGCTTCGCAAACGCCTGATAGGCAAAGCCTACTTGGTCAAGAACTTGCCATATGTCCGGCCAGTTGAAGCCCACTTCGACGACCGGCAACATCTGCTCCAAGGCCGATGATTGCGCCCGCGTTTGGACAAACTGCGTCGGCAGTCCCAACGCCGCTCGAAGTTTCTGCGCCGTTTGCTTACAGCCGTCAAGGTTGTGGTCGTTCAAGTCGGGTGTTGTGAGCGAACCGAAGCCCTTACGCGCCTTCGCGCCGACGCCTCCGAAATGGCACAGCAGCCACAGCGCCGCCTTCGCCTGCGCCATGACCTGCGCCGCTGAAATTGCTCTCCCTGCGCGCTGCGCATCAGCCTTCGGATCGGACAAAGCTTTTCGGTCGGGATAAAAGGCGGTTGGGCGGGCAATCAGCCGCAGCCGCCACTGTGCGCCGGGTTCGAGGTAGTAGCGGCGTCCCTTGGACTCATCCATGCCGTAGGAGACATACCACAAACCCTGTGTGATTTTTTTCGCTCTTTCTTTGTTTCGATCTCGACCACTGTTTTTACTTGGAATGCCATAGTCGCCCGTCTTTTGTTCTTCGCTGAAATGCGCTTTGTTCCTCTTCTCATAAGGATGAGTCTTGCTGCCACCGACCGGCTCGACGACGATTTTCACCGCGCCGCCTGCCGCCGTATCGCCCCACAGCGCAGCTTCTAGGGCGCGGAGTTGGTTGGCGTCTAAAGAACCGGCGTGGAGCGTCCGCCACCACCAGCGCAGTTGACCGCGTAGCGTCGCCGCGCGCAGGTCACAGTCTTCCGCCTGCTGTCGCGCGCCGGCCAAAAACGCCGGCGTCGTCAGTGTCAGCGTGGTTTCAAACACCTCTGTCTCCGGCGCGACGACATCGGGTCGTCCGCCTTCCAGCGGCCTGAAAACGCCGTACCCAGCGTTGGTTTTGGCACCAACGCCCAACGTACACAAACCGCCCCGAAGCCACTCCTGCGCCTGCGCCACTAGCGCGTCGGCTACGTCGGCGCGGCGCTTGGCAAGGGCGAAAAGAAACGTGGCCTGCGGCGCAACCGCCAGGAAATACACCGGCCTTGGGGCTTCCCAGTCGCCGGGCGCGTATGGCTTGTCTTTTCCGGGCGGCTGGTAGTAATCCGGGTGGTGATTGTTGACAATGTCCAGCAGCAGCGTCGGCCACACCTTTGGCCAGGCGTCGTAGAATATGACGCCGCCAACCTGCGCCGTGATTTCCGGCGCGTTCGGATCGGCTTCGTCGTAGTAGGCGGCGTACCGTCGTCGGGCCGGATGCCGTTGGTCTTGAATCCTTTGCCGTCGTTCAGGATTGGGTGCCCAACCGAACACGTCTTCAATCGTCCGCCAGGCCGTTGCTGGGTCGGGCTGCGCGGGCAGCCAAACGGTTTCGGCATAGGCGCGCGCCAACCCTTTCAAGCCGCCGCCGGGGAGATAGGCAAAGCCGTACACCGGATGCAAACTCAATCCGGCGTTTTCCAGCGCCGTCGCGCGCGACAGGTGCAGCGTCAGCGGCGTGGTCGTCGTCGCTTCGAATGTCCGCGCGCCGACGGCATGCAGTGTCTGTTGCCAGCGTTGGTAACGCGCTGCGTAATCACTCGACTTCGCTGCGCCGCTGTTCGCCTCAACGACCGCATCTAGCGCGTCCCGTTGCGCTTTCTGGTCCCCGGCTGCACTGAACTTGTCGAGTTGGAGACCCGGATGACGGCTTTCCACCGGAAGTCGTTCCAGCAGCTTGCCAAGAGATTTGGGCAGCATCTTCGTCATTGCGCCTGCTCGTCGTCGGTTAGTCCCTCCGCTTCGGCGAAGCGATTGAGCCAGTCCAAATAAGCCAGCGCCTCGTCCGTGGCGCGGCGCAGAAAGTGGCTGTCGCCCCTCACGATGCGTTCAAGTAGATCGTGCGGTTCGTCCTTCTTCGGCGGTATGCGCTCCTCAAGCCATGCGGAAAGATCATCAACCAAAGTCGGGGCGTAAGCCTTCAAAGTCGGGGCGTAAGCCTTGGCTTTGAGAAAGGCTAGCGCCGGCCCTAAACCGGAAGTCAAAATCCGAACGGGTAGTTTCTTTGCCTGTCCACCGTACTTTTTGGCGTCGTCCGCGCCAAGCTGTTTAGCGCGTTGGACGGCGTCCCAAGCGTGCGCAGCGCGGCGCTGGTCAAGCGTCCGTGATTTGGAAGCGACGAGCGGCATCTGAAACACCTCCTTAGGCTATGTCAGCCGTACGGCGCAGAGGCCCTTGCCGATGGTTTCATCGCCGCCGATTTGGAGTACCGGCGGAAGATGGGCGCGCACGTACTCCATCACGTCGCCGGCGTTCAGTTCGTGTCCCTTCCGACGGCTCGCGCCGGCCAGCGCCACGGCGTAGAAAACGGTCTCCGGCGGCAGAAACTCCTCATAAAACAACGCGCCGCGCTTGACGGTCTTGCGTTCGTAATCCAGCGCGACGCGCGCCGTTACCTCAGTTGCATGGCGGACGAAGTGCGTGAAATCGTCGTCGTGCAGGACGACAAGGCGCTGTTTGAGCTGTTGTTGTGTGAAATCGTCGTTCGTCGCACGCTCGGCGACCCACGCGGCGACGGCGTCCGCTTCGCCGACGCGCGTAAACTCAAACTCTTCGAGGATGAGCTTGTCGCCGTCCGTCAGTAGTGGACTCTCCTTTGGACAAAGCGCCTTGTCAGGCTCAGCCGTTGGGGGTCGCCAATCCAACTCGCCGGCCCCGGTCAACTGCACGTCGCGTCGTAGTCGTTCCAGAACGGCTGCGCAGGTGACCCAAGCGAAAACGCCTTTGAGCGACCGTACCGGAAAGGCCAGCAGACGCGCATCCGTCAGACTCAGCGCGCCGGCGTGGTCGGCGGCGTTGCTCTTTTCAGGGCCAAACACCGCCTGAAGCTTTTCCCGGTCGCCGTTCCGCCGGGTGCAGGCGTCCCGGACAATGCCTTTCAGCGTCGAACCGGGAATTACCGGCCACTGCGTATGGCGTTCGCGCTGGACAGGCAAGTCCACGACGCCCAGCGCCGTCCCTGACCCCGGATGCAAACTGGTCTGCGCATGGATGAACAACAACGCCGCCGCCTGCGTTACACCGGCGCGGCCGTTGGTCGCGGCAGGTTCAGACATCGTTCCACACTCCTTTCAAGTAGCCGCCCCAACCCAGCGCAGCGTCTTCGTTGCTTTCGGCGAGCGACGCCGGCCACATCGGCGGGGCCTCATCAAGGAAGTACACACTTCCGGCGGCGGCGGCGAAGCGTGTTGGTTTCGGGCCGCCGCGCGCCAAATCCCAACCGGAAAACGCCGTCGCGCCGGGGACGGCCGCTGCAATCACCCTCCCAGTCAACGCATGCGGCTTCCAGCGAGAGGCAAAGGGACAGGGCGTGATGAGCAGCGTTAGCGGTCTTTCTTTGTCCCTGCTTGGCGACCGCTGCGGCCAAGGGCAGGAGTGCGCCAAGCGCGCAACAACGACGCGCCGACCTTCGCCCCCGAACGCCATCAACTTGAGCGCGTCAATCAGCTTTTCCGCGTCATGACGCACGTCGTCAGGAACGTCAACTTCGCCGTAAAGGGTGACGCCCGGCTTGAGCGCCAAAAAGCCGCAACTGAAAATCTGCGACGCCTCGACCGTCAGGCTGTCGGGGGAAATGGTGACGCCGGTTCGGTAATCCAGCGCAAAGAGAGCCGACGGCGAAACAATTTCGTCGCTGTTTGGAACGCCGCCCGCCAAAAATGTCGCAAGCCCGTTTTGCGTCAGGTAGCCTTCCACTGGCTCCGTCGGCGCCAAGTTTTTCAGCCATAGCGGACGCCACTTCGAGTCGTCAGGCGGCGGCTGCCAACCGGGAAGCTGAGAGGGCGGCAGCGGTTGCAGCCGATGCAGCTTCGTCGGTTGATTTTTTTCCACATGCAGCACGGACGGCGCTGGCGTCAGCACATCCGGTTGACCGTTTGGCGTCACCCGCGCCGGCCATACGCCGCGCGCCATGACGCGCCCGATCCAGTGAAACGCCGTCGGACAGCTTGCCTCAACCGCTTCCGCGAAGGATTTTCCGGTCTGAATGGCTTGCGCCAGTCGGGCGAAGTTGCAGCCGGCGGCTTCGAGCAGCGCCGTACGGATTGCGCCTGCAAAGGTCTGCGGCGTCGGCCATCCGCTGAGGTTGCGCTCGCTACCGAAGGGCCGCCCGTCGCGGAAAAACAGTACGTCAAGCGGTTCGAGCCTGAGGCCGATGGTGTGCGGCGTTCCGGCGTGGCTCATACGTCCCTCCCACGCGCCAGAAACGCCGCCGTGTGGCACAGCGTCAGAAACGGCTCCAGCGCCGCCCTCGCGTCGGAGAAACGCCGCACGCCGTTGGGAAGCTTCAAAGCTTGGAAAGCATCAAATGCCTCTGCGAAATCTTTCGGCGGGATCAAGTCCGGCGTCGGCGCTTCAGCGCGACGAAGCTGACGTTGGAATTCCGCCTGAATGGCTTTGGCCGGAAGCCCGGCCAGCGTCCCCCGCATGCCGTAAAGCCGATAGACCCAGCGGTCGGATGCGCCACGCCGGAAGCCGTCCGTCCAGCCGATAACGCTCTCGGCGAAGGGCCACGGACACACCGCCGACGTATGCTCGCCGGAGCGCCGCCGTACCGTCATGCCCAGCGCGTCCTTACCAGTGGCCTTGGCCTGATGCTCGGCCGCACGGGCGTCCTGCAACGCCAGCCGTAGGTCGTCCTTGGCGTGGACGACGACCATCCCGCCGGAAATCGTTGCTCGCTTGCCCATCAGCAGCCATTCGCGTCGGTTGGCCTCGCGCCGGTTTTGGTCAGTTGCGTACCAGTTTTGCCGGTAGGCCTGCGCCAGCTGCGCCGCGCAAGGTAGGGCTTTTTCAACCGGCAGCAGCGCCAGTAGGTCATCGCCGCCCGCGTAGATGAGCGTTCCGGAGTGGGCTTCGATGACGGGCGGCGCGACGTGCAGCGCGAAGTTGGCCAGCGCCGTACTGATGGCGGCATGGAGCGCCGGCCCGACAGGTCGCCGCGCCTTGAGCCGCTCGGCGTTTTGGGCGTCAACCTCTTCAAAGTACGCGACCAACTTGGGATGGATGACCTCGCGCGCCTGCGGTGATTGTTCGCCCCGCAGCCAACCGCCCAGATCGTCGCCGTCGAGTTTTAGGATGGCGTAGTAGGTCGGCGGCGGCCCAAGTTGTTCCTTCCGGCTGTAGTGTTGGATTCGCCGCCAAACATCTTCCGGGCACGGGCCGGCGGTTTCCAAATCTTGGTCAGGCTTTGACCAGTGCAGCCAGCGGCCGTTCCATTCACCGTACTCCCGACGAACTTGGTCGGGGCGAATGTTGGCTTTTTCAAGCCAGACGGCGGCGGCGACCGTCCACGTATCAGGGAAACGCAGGTCTTGGGGCGTGACGCCAAGTTGTTTAACGAAGAACGCCGGGCCGGAAAACCGTTTGGCGAGGGCGACGGCGCAGAGGGCTTCACCGGCGCGAATGCGCACGCCGTCAAGGCTCAAGCCGCCGTTGGGTTGGGCGAGGTTGTTCCAAAAGTCGCTTGATGCACTCAGTTGGGCGGGTCCCATCTGCTCGAAGCTGCCAAACAGCGTACACTTTGGCGGCCACGGCCCCTCGCCCGCCGTGCTGGACGGAATGTGCCGAACAGTACGCGCCGCCGCCAGCGACCGCTGGACGAGTTCAATCTGGTATTGCCACTGACCGGCTTGTTCCTGGGCGTAGTTGGGGCGGTCGCTTCGGGGGATTGACCGCGCCATCGCGCGGACGTGCTCGGCTGCGGGAAAGGCGTCGGCAAAGGTGTCTTTCCCGGCAAGCAAATCAGCCAATTGACGGTCAATTTCGTCCCCTATTCCGCTTAGCGGCAGAACGGCGGTCGCCGCGCTGAAGTAATCAGCGATTTGGTGGTTCCAGCGGGCGTCCCAGTCAGTCCATTGCCCGTCAAGCTCCTGCTTGAGCCGCGCCCGAACGCTTTCGGCCAGTTCACGCCACGCCTTGGCGCAGGCTTGACGGCAGCGTTCGGCCAGTTCGTGGGCGGCTGCGCCGTTCTTTCCCCATGGCACAAGCGCCAGAAAGCGATGCGGAAGCGAGGGCGTCATTTTCTGCCGCGTCGTCGGCTGCGGTGCGCGTGCGCCCAACTGTGCATCTTGCGCCAGCCATAAGTCCAGCAGCGGATTGCCGCGCAGCGCCGGATACAGCAGCGCCGTCGGACCGAGTTGCTCAACGACGGGCAGCAATGACTGAAAAGCCAGCCAAGAGAGGATCATGCTGCCCGACCACAAATCGCGGACCGAGCGGGCCGCCTCGATAAATCGCTGCACCGGGCCGAGCGCAAAAGCCAGCAGCGCTATGCCGCCGCCTTCGGAACGCGCCGCTTCAAAAGCCGCAACAGTATCGAGGTGATGCCAGATTGTATGATCGGGCGTTCGGGTGTCGGCCGGTAGGAAAGCCGTGCAGGGCTGGACTTCAGCCAGTTTTTCCGGCCAGTTGCGCCAGACCGCCAGCCAACGTTTGCGCGCCGTCGGATCATGGTCATCGGAGAAACCGTCCATGGCGTCGCGTAGAGCGTTCTGCTGCGCAGTAGTCAACGCACCGAGCGGCGGCAGCTCGAGCGTCCGCTGTGTCGCCGACAGCGGATGGACAATATGGAGCGTTTGGTTTTCAGGGCTGACGGCGCGCTCGCCGTCGCCGCCGGCTGTCGGCATCGGGAATCGCTCGACGATGGAAGCCAGAGTGTCCGCTGCGCCCGCCACACGTTTGACGCCTTCTTTGGTCACGTCGTCGCCAAGCGCAATGCGGGCGAGATCGGCGGCGCGCTTTTCGTGACCGCGAATGTCTAGTGCTTTGTCCGGTGGGTCATGCAGATAAGCAAGCAGGAGGTCTGTCCAGCTGACCGGCATGAAGGGCGGGTTTGCTTGTCATAAGATTGACAAAAAAGCTGCGGCAGCATAACGGCCGTCATCACGGTTGTCCAGCTTTGCGCGGTGATTAGGGAGGTCTTTCTGGTTCAGGTTGGTCAATGTTGGGGGACTGAAGCCGCCAAGAACTGGGTGCGCACGCCGCAAGTGCGCGTCTTTTTCATCAAGTTTGCGAGAAATGTTGCCGTATTCGGCGAAATGTTGTCCTTCTAAACCTGTCCTGAGGTGACTGCTCTTGTCTCGTCCCGCCAGAGCTGGTTCATCGCTTCCTGAAAACGCGCCAAGATGCGCGCACGACAGGGATGGCGACCGCGCCGCAGCGCCCAGCGTCCGGCGACCATCACATCCGCCCAGAGCGCCCCCGGACTTGAAAAAACCACTGCATCTATCCACTGCTCCAGCGGGACGCCGACCAGCGGCGGCTGCTTCAGGTCGAGCCGCAGCGCGTCGGCGCGTGCGCCGGGCATCAGTCCCCAGACCGGCTCACCGGCGGCGTCACCGCCACCTGACTGCGCGCCTGTGAAGAGCGTTGAGGCCGACACCCCAAGCCCGCGCCGGCGCGTCGCCAAGCGCGCGCCGTACGTCAGCCACCGCAGTTCTTCGCGCCAATCGCGCGTAACGTGGCTATCTGAGCCGACGGCCAACGGGACGCCAGTCGCCGTCCACGCTGGCAAATCAAACAGCCCGTCGCCTAGATTCGCCTCGGTCGTCGGGCAGACCACGATACCCGCGCCGCTTTGGGCGACGGCAGCGCGTTCGGCTTCGTCTGTATGCGTGGCGTGAACGAGTTGCCACCGTGGATCAAGAAGTCCTTCCCGCGTCAACCAAGCGACCGGACGCGCTCCAGTCTCGAGCAGACAAGCTTCAACTTCAGCTGTCTGTTCGGCGACGTGAATGTGAATCGGCCCGGTGAAGTTCTCCGCTATGCGACGTAGGCGGTCAAAACTTTCCAGCCGCACGGCGCGGACAGAATGCAGCGCCAGTCCAACGGTGAAGCGTATTGAGCGCCCTTCTTCAAGCGCCGTCGCCGTCGCCCATACGTCGTCCGGCGTCGCAAAGAACCGCCGCTGCTCCGGCAGGATATCCAGCCGCCCAAAACCAGCGCGTTCATAGACCGTCGGAAGCAGAGTCAGCCCGATGCCAACCTCGTCGGCGGCTTCAACCAGCGCCGCCGGCATCGTCGTGCGGTCGGCGTAAGGTTTGCCGCCCACATCGCGGTGCACGTAGTGGAACTCACACACATGCGTATAGCCGCCTTCAAGCAGTTCCAGATAAAGCTGCGCGGCGACGGCGCGCAGGATGTCGGGCGTCAGGCGGTTGGCGACGGCGTACATGCGCGTGCGCCAACTCCAGAAATCGTCTGGTTCACCGTCAGGCGGTTCAGTCAACCCAACAAACGCCCGCTGAAAGGCGTGGCTGTGGGCGTTGACGACGCCCGGCAGTAACGCGCCTTCAACAACCTCGGCCCCGACCGGCGGCGTCGCCGTATCCGGCTCGACGCTTGCCCAGCGGCCGTCTGCGCCGACGGTCAGGTACACGTCGCGTCGCCAACCGTCAGGAAGCAGAGCGAAAGGCGTCCAGAGCGCGTCAGGTTGCAGCGAGTCGGTCGTCATCGGAAGGTTTCCAGTCCAGCGCGATGCCAACGAGCGTCTGCAACACCGGGCGCAGGCGCGCGGCGCGGGCGGCGTCCAGCACGTAGGGCGGCGCTTCATCCATGTAGCAGGACCAGCACATTTCCAACTGGACGGCGTGGCGGCCGGCGGCCGGTCGCCCGTACCGGCGCGTGATGTAGCCGCCCTTGAAACGCCCGTCCACAACGTAGGTAAAAAGCTTTTGTTCGGCAAGCGCGTCGCCAAGCGCCCGTCTGAGCGACGGCGCGCAACTTCGCCCGTCGGCCGTGCCGAGATTGAGGTCGGGCAGCTTGCCGTCAAACAGCCACGGCAGTTCCGATTTGATGCTGTGGCCGTCCCACAGAACAACATACCCATGACGCGCATGTAGGCGCGTCAGTTCGCGTTCAAGCGCGTCATGGTAAGGCCGCCAGTACCGTTCGCGGCGGCGCGCAATCTCGGCGGCGCCGGGCGATCGCCCGTCACGGTAGATGGGTCTTCCGTCGAACAGGCGCGTCGGACACAGTTCCGTCCGGTTGGCTTGCGCGTAAAGCGGCGCGTCATCCGGCGGGCGATTCAGGTCAATGACATAGCGCGACAGACAAGCGCCAAGCACCGTGACGCCGAGCCGTCGCGCGAAGTCATAGATGTCCGCTAGATGCCAGTCCGTATCGGGCAGTGCGCGCGCCGCTTCCGTCCAGTCGGCGGCGATCTCCGGCGGGCAGTCGGTTCCAATGTGCGGCAGGCTGATCAGCAGCGGCGCATCGCCCGGCTCAAGGTTGAAGATTGTTTCCGTCGGCGATGCGTTCATCACGGTTGACCTCCTTGCCGCCGATCACCACGCGGTTCGGAAAGCATCCGCCCATCCAATAGACCAACTCACGCGGATGGTCGAGCGGCCAGACGACAAAATCCGCGCGTTTACCGACCGCCAAAACGCCGCGATCCGTCAGTCCCAGCGCGCGCGCCGCATTAACGGTCGCCCCGCGCAGCGCCTCTTCAGGCGTCAGGCGAAACAGCGTACACGCCAGATTGAGCGCCAGCCGCACCGACAACAATGGCGACGAACCGGGGTTGTGGTCGGTCGCTACGGCTAGTGGGACGCCCGCCGCCCGCAGCGTCGCAATCGGCGGCAGGCGCGTTTCCCGTAAGCAATAGAACGCGCCGGGCAGCAGGACGGCGACCGTCCCCGCCGCCGCCATGGCCTGCACACCGTCTTCGCCAAGGTATTCCAGATGGTCGCAGGACAACGCCCTGTACTGCGCCGCCAGCACCGCGCCGCCCTGATCGCTCAGTTGCTCGGCATGGAGCTTGACCGGCAATCCCAGCGCGCGCGCTGCATCAAAGACGCGCCGTACCTGATTGCTTGAAAACGCTATCGTTTCACAGAAGGCGTCCACGGCGTCCACCAGCCCTTCAGCATGGAGCGCAGGTAGCCACGCGCAGACTTCCGCGATGTAGTCGTCGGGGCGTCCGGTGAACTCCGGCGGCAGGGCATGCGCGCCAAGGTAAGTGGTCACAACCGTCAGCGGCAGCTCGCACCCCAAGCGGCGGGCGACACGCAGGCAGCGGGCTTCGTCGGCGAGCGTGAGGCCGTAGCCGGATTTGATCTCGATGGTGGTGACACCTTCCGCCAGCAGCGCCAGCGCCCGCCGCCGCGCCGCTGCGAACAACGCTTCCTCGGAAGCTTCGCGGGTGGCGCGGACGGTTGAAAGAATGCCGCCGCCGCGTTGGGCGATTTCGGCGTAACTCGCGCCATGCAAGCGGGCTTCAAACTCGTCGTCCCGCGCGCCGCCGTACACCAAGTGCGTATGGCAGTCTATGAAGCCCGGCGTCACAAGCGCGCCTTCAAGGTCGTATTCTGCGTCAACTTGCACGTTGCGGGGCAGGTCGGCTTCAGCTCCGACCCAAGCGATGCGGTCATCGGAGGCCAGCAACGCGCCGTTCGCAAGCCGTCCCCACGGAACGTTGTCGGTCATGGTCGCCAGTTGGGCGTGTCGCCAAAGGGTGAGCATAACTTGCAGGCTCTTGGGTGCGTGTACGTTTTCTGTTTGGCGAGATGAAAAAAACACCGTCCAGAGCGTGGCGATTTAGAGACCGGCGCGCAGACGTCGAAGGTCATCCTACGCGCCGTATGCGCGCCCAACAAGGGCGTCGCTTGACGCTCAAAACGCTCCCAACTAACGTCGGTGCATCGCTGTGCAGCGTCCACTCCGAAGAACGCTTTTCTTGCCGCCATGTCGTCTTCCACAACGCCATACCCGGTACGCGCGCCGCGCGGCGCGCAGCTTGTCTGTCGCAACTGGCAACTCGAAGCCGCCTACCGGATGTTGCACAACAACCTCGATCCCGAGGTCGCCGAGCGGCCGGAAGACCTTGTCGTTTACGGCGGTATCGGGAAGGCGGCGCGCAACTGGGCGTGTTTTGAAGCGATTTGCCGCACGCTGCGCGAGATGCAGGCGGACGACACGCTACTGATTCAGTCGGGCAAGCCAGTCGGCGTTTTTCGCACCCACCCGGACGCGCCCCGCGTCCTGCTCGCCAACTCAAATCTCGTTCCCAAATGGGCGACGTGGGAACACTTTGACGAACTCGACCGGCGCGGGCTGATGATGTACGGCCAGATGACCGCCGGTTCGTGGATTTACATCGGCACGCAGGGGATTGTGCAGGGGACGTATGAAACCTTCGCCGAAATGGGCCGGCGGCATTACGGCGGCGACCTGCGCGGGCGCTGGATTCTGACGGCTGGCTTGGGCGGCATGGGCGGCGCGCAGCCGTTGGCGGCCGTCTTTGCCGGCGCTTCGGCGCTGGTCATTGAGTGTCAACAGAGCCGCATTGACGCGCGCTTGCGGACGCGCTACCTCGATGAACAGGCGGCCGACCTTGATGACGCGCTGGCGCGGATAGCGCGTTACACAGCCGAAAAACGCGCTGTCTCGGTTGGATTACTCGGCAACGCAGCGGAAATCCTGCCGGAGCTTGTCCGGCGGGCGCGTGAGGGCGGGATACGGCCGGATATGGTCACCGACCAGACTTCGGCACATGACTTGATTCACGGGTACTTGCCGGCAGGCTGGACGGTCGAGCAGTGGCGGGACGCGCAAAACGACCCGGCGCAGCATGGCGCGCTGCGCCGCGCGGCGGCAGAAAGCTGCGCGCGTCATGTCCGCGCCATGCTTGACTTTCAGGCGATGGGCGTGCCGGTGGTGGACTACGGGAACAACCTGCGGCAGGTCGCCTTTGACGAGGGCGTAAGCGAAGCCTTTTCGATACCCGGTTTTGTACCGGCCTACATTCGTCCGTTGTTTTGTCGCGGCAAGGGACCTTTTCGCTGGGTGGCGTTGTCGGGCGACCCTGAGGACATTCGCCGGACGGACGAACGGTTGATGGAGCTGTTCCCCGAAAACGACCACTTGCACCGATGGCTGAGGATGGCCGGTGAGCGCATTGCTTTTCAGGGGTTGCCAGCGCGGATTTGCTGGCTGGGGCTGGGAGAACGCCATCGGGCGGGGTTGGCGTTCAATGAGATGGTACGGCGCGGCGAAGTCAAAGCACCGATTGTCATTGGGCGTGATCATCTGGACGCTGGCTCGGTCGCTTCGCCGAACCGCGAGACGGAGGGCATGCGGGACGGTTCGGACGCGGTTTCCGACTGGCCACTGCTCAACGCGCTGCTCAACACGGCGAGCGGCGCAACGTGGGTTTCGCTGCATCACGGCGGCGGCGTCGGCATGGGCTACTCGCAGCATGCGGGGATGGTCATTGTCTGTGATGGCACGGAAGACGCCGCCCGCCGACTGGAGCGCGTGCTGTGGAACGACCCGGCGACGGGCGTGATGCGCCACGCCGACGCGGGGTACGCTGAAGCGATGGCGTGCGCGCGCGAACAGGGGTTGCGCCTGCCGATGCTGGAGCGGGAGGCGGGATGACGCGGGCGCTGATTTTCATTCTGGGCGGCGCACGCGCCGGAAAAAGTCGCTTCGCGCAGGAACTGGCGCAGAAACAGGCTGACGCCACGGGAGCCTCAGTGTGCTTCATCGCTACGGCGGAGGCGCTTGACGAAGACATGCGGGCGCGGATTCTTCGCCATCGAGAAGAGCGTCCGGCCGCTTGGCGTGTGATTGAAGAGCCGCGTGCGCTGGCCGCCGCCTATGCGCAGGCTGCCGAAGCAGGCGTCGTCCTAGTGGACTGCTTGACTCTGTTGGTTTCCAACTGGCTGCTTTCAATGCCGGATGACGCGGACGGCTGCCTTACCGCCCTCGAAACGACGCTGGCGGCGTTTTTGCAGACCTTCGCGCGCCGCGAGCAGACAGTCATTGTCGTGTCGAACGAGATTGGGTTAGGGATTGTTCCGGATAATGCTTTAGCGCGGCGCTACCGCGACTTGCTGGGGCTCGTCAACCAAAAGGTTGCAGCGGCAGCGACAGAAGTTTACTGGGTCGTCGCCGGCATTCCATGGCGCATCAAGTGAACACAACCGACCTTACTGCTAAGCGGCAGGCGGCGGAGCTATCCAGAGCAGTTGTCGTCGCTGTGAGGCGCTGGCGCATCCGACAAACTCAAAAGCTTTGTAAGCGCCTGTGTCG
Organism: Chloracidobacterium sp.; assembly: GCA_025057975.1. Classification (NCBI taxonomy): domain Bacteria; kingdom Pseudomonadati; phylum Acidobacteriota; class Blastocatellia; order Chloracidobacteriales; family Chloracidobacteriaceae; genus Chloracidobacterium; species Chloracidobacterium sp. Next base: position 110,346 of record JANWUV010000002.1, on the reverse strand, counting down.
TTGGCCTCGGGAGCCTTTCCCGCACGTTGGACAAAGTACTCGGCAATAGAAGTCAAGAATATGCCAGTCGAGATTCCCTGCAGCAATGACGCCCTGTTTCGGATACGAAGCGCCATGATCGTCTGTGGAGTGACCAGCTTAGGGCATTGTGGGGAGGGCAGGGGAGTCTCACGGGGTACGGGTTGGCGGTTGCGCTTATACAACGCGGCGGGGCGGCTTGCGCCAAGAGCGGCGGAAGCGGCGGAGGCCGAGCGTGCGCAACCAAGGTGGAGGCTGCATAGCGGCGTGTGGAGGAAGAGCGCATCCGTATAGAAGCCGCCAAAGCGCAGGCGCAAGCCGAACGCACCTCGTGCGGAAAAGGCTAAAGCGTGTGCAGAAGCAGCTGAAGTACAAGTGGAAACCCAAGCGTGCGCGCGCCAAAGCGGAACAGGGGCAGCGGCTTTGGAAGCGGAACTGGAGCGTTTGCGCGCCCTGTTAGGACAGCGCACCAGTTGAGCCGTCACGCCGTCGGTTGGTAGGCCGCTTAGTTTTCGCTCACCGTTTTGACTGAAGCCGGCGAGGCATGTATCGGAAGCGCCGCCGCACCCCCTAACGATTCCTGCTCTACGGAGGCAGCAGGTGACTCGGTTCCAGCACTGAGCACTAGCGCTCCGTGGTGTTCCTTCGAGAATCGAAGCTTTTTTTCCTCCGGGTCATAGTCCACCAGCAACAAATCGCCGGTGCGTACCTGCTTAGTGGCGACCAAACTCGCAATCGGGTTGACGAGAAACCGTTCAATGGCGCGTTTGAGATGCCGCGCGCCATATTTCAGGTCAATACCTTCATCCAGTAAAAACCGCTTAGTCTCCGGCGAACAGCGGATGACAAACTTTTCGGACGCCGCTCGAGTGATGCGTTCCTGAACCGCGTTCAGTTCCAGTTCGAGAATCCGCTCTAGATGGTGCTCCTTGAGACTGCGGAACACCACCACCTTGTCAATCCGGTTCATAAACTCCGGCGAGAACTTCCGCCGCGCCGCCTCGGTTGCCGTCCGGTAGATTTTTTGGTCGAGGTCATCACGTTGCGTTTCAGGACGTACCGGAGCAAAGCCGATGCTGCCGTTGATGAGTTCGGACATTTCCTTCGCGCCCAGATTGCTCGTCATCACAATCAGGCATTTCGAGAAATCCACGCGCCGGTTGTCGCCCAACGTCAACGTAGCTTTGTCCAGAATGCCCAACAGGAGTTGCCAGAGGGCGTCCGACGCCTTCTCAATTTCATCAAAGAGAACAAACGTTAACTTGTCCTGTTCGGTGTGGTATTTATCGAGATTTTCCTGCGTTAGTAGCGGCGGTGTTTCGCGGTGTCCAAGGTAGCCAGGCGGTGACCCAATCAGCTTGGCGACTTCGTGGCTGTGCTGAAACTCGGCGCAGTCAATCTTGACGACGGCGTAGGGGTCGCCAAAAAGCGCCTCCGCCGCCGCTTCAACCACGCGCGTTTTACCTGAACCGGTCGGACCGAGGAAGAGCAGCGTTCCCAGTGGCCGGCCTGGCTGCGCCAGCCCAGCCAGATAAATCTGGTAGAGGTTAGCCAGTCGCCGTACGGCGCGTTCCTGCCCCACGACACGCGCCATCAGCTTTTCTTCAAACTCGCGCGCGCGGGGACTCTTGATGTCAGGGTTGAGCAAAACCCGCTGGGGAGCAGTTTCACTTAGCGCGGCAGCAGTAGTCATCGGGTGACTGTCTCTCCTTGTCTCGAAAAGGCCGTCTGCGCGGGATACTTTTCGCCCACTTTGGGAAGTGCTTTAGATACTAAGTGAAAGCCTGTTTTCTTGGCAATTCGACGACTCTCCCGGCGCACCACCAAAGATACTTCCGAACGCCGGCAGCCAGCCCCGTACGCCCCGCCACCGGCGACAATGGGAACTTGTTACGGGAGGATGGCGAACTTGATGCAATCACCCCGTTGCAGTTGCTCCAGCGCGTCGCCAAGGCGGTCGAGCGGATAGTCCGCCGTGATAAGTCGCCCCCAGTCAACACGCCGCTCAAGCAGCATCTGACGCGCTTGCTGAACGGCGCGCGGCGTCATGTGGAATGGACTGCGCAAGGTGATTTCATCGTAGTGAATTCGCTCTGTGTCGAACGTCACCGTCGTTCCGCGCTTGCAGCCACCAAAGAAGATGACCGTGCCGCCGCGCCGCGCCAGTTGTACGGCGAGTTCCCAAATGTGTGGCTGTCCGGTGCACTCAATCACGAGGTCAGCGCCGCGCCCGCCCGTCAAATCTCGAATGCGCGCCGGTAGGGTGTCCGCCTCAAAATCAAGGGTGTGAGCGGCTCCTAACGCCTGAGCAACCTGTTGTCGGTAGGCCCGGCGGCCGACCACGATGATTGTTTCGACGCCGCGCGTTCTGAGCGCCGCAACATGCAACAGGGCGATCGCGCCGTTGCCGAGGATCACAACCGTGTCGTCCTCGCGTACGGTGACGTTTTCCAGTCCGTGAACGACACAGGCCAGCGGCTCCATCAGCGCCGCTTCGCGATAAGGGAGGTGCTCCGGCTTGGGGTACATGTTTCGGCGCACAATCCGCTCTGGAATACCGATGTATTCCGCATACGCGCCCAGCGCCATCGTGGACATAATCGTGTCACAGAGGTTTTCCTGCCCGCGCTGGCAGTAGTAGCAGGTCTCGCACGGCGCTGAATGCGTGGACATCACAACATCACCTTCCTTGAAGCGCGTCACCCCATGACCGACCTTGGCGACGACGCCTGCAAACTCATGCCCAAAAAGCGTCGGCGTTGGGAACTTCGGGTGTCCACGCAGAAACGCTTTCAGGTCAGTGCCGCAAGTCAGCGCCACAGCGACCTTGACGACTACGCCGCCTGGCTCCGGGTCAGGGATGGGTACTTCGCGCATTTCAATGACGCCGGGTTCGACAAGGACGTTTGCACGCATCAGCGAAGGCAGGGGCGGCATAGACGTACAAGGCATCGAAACCTTTGAGGGCTAGTAACGTTTCAGCCGCATCATTCTGGATGGCAGTTAGGAGGGGAGCAAGTGTTGACGCCGCACCCGTAGCATGAACAGCGGCGGCCATGCTAGCGTCTGCGTCGCCCATTGTTTTATTTCTACTCACTTTGGCGAGCAGTTTGGGCAAGAGCTTTGCCGCAGCCTGCGCCCAGAGTGTTCGGAGTTGACATGCCCACGTCAGCAAAACGTCGCTCGCGGCGGGCGACACATCCGACTCCAGAGCCGCTGTATCGGCTGGGGACGGCCTTTTGGAGCAGCGGCGTTCTCTTCGCTGCGCACCGACTGACAGTGTTTGATGTGCTTGATGCGCAACCACGTACTGTCGCCGAACTGGCGGGCGTCTGTGGTTTGACCCCGGACGGAGCTGGCAAGCTGTTGACGGCTTGTCTAAGTCTCGGCCTTGTTGCCTGCGATGAAGCAGGCCGATACCGGAATAGTCCGTTGGCGGGCACCTTTTTGGTACGCGGCAAGCCAACCTACCAAGGTCACTTGTTGGATTACCTAGCGGATTTGTGGGCGCGGTTTGGCGAACTGGAGTACCTGCTTCAGACTGGCGAGAGTGGCCCGCGTGAGACAGCCTTTATGCTGGCGCGTCCCGACGCCGAGCGACAGGCGGCGGAACGGGCCTGGGTGCTGGCAATGCACGAGATCGCCATGGGCGGCCAAGCCGAGGCGCTTTGTCGAGCGGTGGACCTGAGCGGCTACACCCGCTTGCTTGATGTGAGCGGCGGGTCGGGTACTTATGCAATTCGTTTCGCTGAACAGTACCCAACGCTAACGGCGGAAGTGCTTGATCTGCCGGAAGTCCTCGCTGTTGCGGAAGACTTGATTCGACAGTCGTCCGTCGGCGACCGCGTACGGATACGTCCGGGCGATTTCGTCAACGCCGACTACGGCGGCGGCTATGATGTAGTGTTACTGTCGGGCGTGCTCCATGGACTTGGCGAACGCCACATCCTGCGCGTGCTCAAGAAAGCCTACGCCGCGTTGAATCCGGGTGGGTGCGTTATCGTACAAGAAATGACGCCGGATGCACCGTCACCAACGGCGGCGCAGTTCGCTGCCCTTTTTAGCCTCAACATGATGTCCGGTGGAACTTACTCGGCTGAACAAATTGCATTATGGCTCAACCAATCCGGATTCTTACGGATCAGAGTCACGCCGCTGGAACAAGCTTGGTGGTTTGACCACGTTGTGTTGGGGCGGAAGCCCTAATTCCTGTTCTGACTTCTGTGGAGTAAGACCTCTGGGAGCTCTTCTATGCCGCCGCGTAAAAAAAGGAAAAAACGTCTCTGGCTTTACCTGAAATTTTTTATTCCGGCCGTCGTGGTGGCGCTTGTGGCTGCCATTAGCTACACAGTTTACGCCGTCAATGCAATTACAAAGCCCAACCGCAGTTTGCTTTTAGTCAAAAACTTCCCCAAAAAGCTCCCCGACAGATGGGGTCAGGTGGTTAGTTTTACTTGGAAGGAGGCCCAGATTTCAGGCGCTAGCGGTACGCTTGAAGGGTGGCTCTTTATTCGCGGCGCCGGCATGCCGGGTATCATTGTGACTCACGGACTCAACAGTTCGCGCGCCGACATGATGGACTTGGGGTATCGTCTCTGGGAACGCGGCTATAACGTGCTCATCTACGATCTCCGCGCCCATGGTGAAAACACATCGATTGTGACAACCCTTGGAGCTATCGAGAAAAAAGACCTAAAGGCGGCGCTCGAATTCTTCAAAGCCCAAAAAATTTCGGTGGCCGGCCGTCAGGAGCAATTAGTGGATCCGAACAAGATCGGGCTGTATGGTGTGAATGTTGGGGCCTATGTGTCCTTGATGGTGGGAGGGGAAGATGACGCCGTGAGAGCCGTCTTCGCCGACATGCCATATGACTCGGTGCGCGATTTCGCTCATCTGCGCGCACGAGAAATGTTTGGTTTTGACAACTTTATCACCAACGTTTTGCTTGACATCGGATTACAAATTAACCAAGGCGGTATCTACGACACAGGGTCGGTTCAGAGTCAAGTCGCCAACTATCAAAGCAAGGGGAAAAGCGTCGCCGTGCTTGTCGCCGAAAATCAGCCGCGCGCCGCTCAACAGGCGGCTGCCGCCGTTGCAACGGCTTTCGGCGCAGTGTGTGAACGTATTGATATGCCGAAATCACGAAACTTGCCGCTGGCCGGCAAGGAAGCCGATCTCTATAACGAGCGCGTCTGCGCCTTTTTCGCCCAGCGCGGCTTTCCGATTGTACCGCTTCCGGCTACCACATCGCCAGAGGCTGGAAAACCGCAGCCTGGAAATGAAGCTGGCAAGAAAGGCGACACAGGAACAGGTCAATAAGCACCGGCCATGGTTGAAGTCGGGGTAATCGGCGTCGGGGCGCTGGGACAGCACCATGCCCGGCTCTACGCCGAGTTGACAGGCGTTCGCTTGGTCGGCGTCTGCGATCTACGCGCTGATGTGGGGCAAGCGGTCGCCGATCGCTATGGCGTCGCCTACTTTGCCGACTGGCGCGAACTGGCCGCCAAAGTCGCTGCTGTCAGCCTCGCTGTACCAACCCGCGAGCACTGTTCGCTGGCCGTCGAACTGCTGTCGCAGGGTAAGCATGTTCTGGTTGAAAAGCCCATTGCGGCGACGCTGGAAGAAGCCGACCAAATGATTGCAACAGCCGAACAGGCAGGCGTCCAGTTGCAGGTTGGTCATTTGGAGCGGTTCAACCCGGCGCTTCAAGCGGCGTATGCGCTGGTTCGAACGCCACGCTTCTTCGAGATTGATCGCCTCAATGTTTTCACGCCGCGCAGTCTGGATATTGATGTTGTCGCAGACGTGATGATTCACGACCTCGACCTGTTGCGTTGGTTCGTCGCTGCTCCACCAGTAGCCATTCACGCCGTCGGCGTCCCGGCGCTGACGGAAAAAGTGGACATCGCCAGCGCACGGATTGAGTTCGCTGACGGCTGCGTGGCGAACGTTACGGCCAGCCGCGTCTCGCTCGAAAAGGTGCGCAAGCTGCGCTGCTTCCATCTAGGAGGCTATGTTTCGGTGGATTGTCTAGCGCAGCAAGTCACGGCGTTAGAGGTTGTACGTCCTTCGAAGACGCAGCCGCAACCAGCCATTACGTCGCGTCCGGTGACGGTCGTCGCTGAAGAGCCGTTGCGCGCCGAACTAGAGCACTTCATTGCCTGTGTTCGAGACGGCCGACGCCCGCTGGTAGATGGGTATGCCGGCCGCGCAGCGCTCGAACTGGCGTTGCAAGTGACGGAAGCGATCGCTGCGCACGCCCGCCGCGCTGGACTTGTTCCATAAGCTTATGCTCCATTCAGGTTTGGCGACCGCCGCTAGGCGGGAAACGTCGAGCTGGTCGAGTGACATCGGCGCGCGTCGCGCCAGGAACAACTTCACGCCATGGAACCTGACGAATATCGCCGGATGTTCGACTTGGAAACCACTTACTGGTGGTTTGTGGGTCGCCGGCTGTTAGTTCGCGACTGGGTGGCGGCGGCGCTGCGCCGAACGCCGTCACTATCAACAGAGCCGTCAATGGAACGATGGCTGCTGGATGTCGGTTGCGGTACAGGCGCAAACACCGACATGCTAGCGGGTTTCGGGCGCGTTATCGGGACGGATGTCTCGACGGAGGCCCTACACTGGTCGCGCCGGCGCGGTCTGTCGTCCCTTGCGCGGTGCCGTACCGAGCAACTGTGCTTTGCTGATGATACATTCGATGTCGTAGCGGCGCTTGACCTCCTCGAACACGTTGACGACGACCTCAAAGCATTGGCCGAACTGCATCGGGTGTGTAAACCCGGCGGCGTGGTCATTGTCACCGTGCCTGCCTACGGCTTCCTCTGGAGCGCCCACGACGAAGCCCTCCATCATCGTCGCCGGTACGCTCCGCGTGAACTGCACGATAAACTCACCGCCATAGGCTTTGAAGTAGAGCGGCTCAGTCATTTTATGTGCGGGTTGTTCCTGCCGGTTTTGGCGCTCCGCTGGTGGCAAAGTCTACGGAAGCGCGGCGTTCGTCCCCAAAGCGACTTGCGTCCCCTGCCGGGCTGGCTCAATCAGGGGTTAGTGTGGCTTCTGGCCGGGGAACGGTGGTTGCTCCGCTGGTTCAATCTGCCGCTTGGCGTCTCCCTCATCTGCACAGCTCGGAAGCGTGTATGGGTGCGGAAGCTAGTGGAGCGTCACCCGGAGTTCACTTACGATTTCGCTCAACGTGCGCTCGACGACGCCTATGTCAACCGGCTTGGCCATGACTCGAACCTGTTGTGCCTGCAAATCCGCCGGGCGAATGGTGTTCGCCCATCCCGTCACCAAGGTGATAGGTAAGTTGGGGGCGATCCGACGCGCTTCGGCGATAAGCTGCCAGCCGTTCATATCCGGCATGCCAAGATCAACAAAGAGCGCATCAAAGGCTTCTTCCCGAAGCCGCCGGAGCGCCTGAAATGGATTGGTTTCGATGTGGGCGGTGTGGCCAAGTAAGCCGATAATGTCGCTAATCGTTTCCGCCACCGGGCGCTCGTCGTCCACAATCAGAATGCGCAGCCGTCGTGGGGGCGTCAGGGTTGTTGCGTCGGGGAGTAGTTCCTGCGTTAGCGAGCGGGGCGCCAGCGGGAACGTTAGCGTGAACGTCGTTCCACGTCCCAGTTCGCTTTCGACTTCGATACGCCCCTTGTGACGGCTCACGATGTTGTGCGAAACACTGAGTCCCAAACCTGTCCCCTGGAGACCCTTCGTCGTGTAAAAGGGGTCGAACAAGCGCTGCTTGGTTTCTTCCGTCATTCCAACGCCGGTATCGCGGACGACCAGTTTCCCTGCTCCATCACTCTCATACACATTGATGGTGATTTCGCCGCCGTGCGGCATAGCGTCCAGCGCGTTGAAGACAAGGTTGGTTAGGACTTCGCGGAGTTCGGTCGGATTCCCACGGATGTGAACCGGGGTCGGCGCTTGACACAGAACGCGCACTGGATTGCCACTGGCGCGGGCTGCCCATTCTGGCTGCGTCGCCTCGATGGTTTCCTGAACAAGTTGACTCAAATCAAGTCGCTCGAAATCGGCGTCATCCTGACGGACGCGCGCAAAGTCCTGAATCCGCTTGACAATGTTGGCGGCGTCTTGGGCGACTTTGTAAATGATGTCCAGCGCACGCCGTGTCGCGTCGTCCTTTGTTTGCGCCCTTAGTAAACCGAGTCGGCCCTGAATAATGGTTAGGGCATTGTTGAAGTTATGGGCGACGCCAGACGCCAGTTCGCCCAGCGCCCGCAGCCGTTCGGTTTGCTGCATTTGGAGGTGGTAGGCGCGTTCCTGCTCACGCAGGCGTTGGGTTTCAGCCAACTGTTCCTGAAGTTGAGCGATGAGCCGTGAGTTGTGCAGAACGACCGTTGCGTGATCCGTCAGCAGTTCGAGAATTTCGACCTCTTCTGTGGTGGGCGGCGGTCCGTCGCGATCTACGCTGAAGGTCCCGAAAAGCTTGCCTTCCAGCGCCAGCGGGACGACAACGACCTGCCGACCTGTGTGCCACAAACGCAGCGGCGACTCAGCATTGCGCCCAAGGAGAAAGGAATGATCGCCGATGCGTCGGTGGACGCCCGACAGACGCGCCCCCGGCGTCGTCGAAAAGCCGCCGACATAGGTGCGCTGCGTTTTGAGAACATCAAGTTCAATCCGTTGCGCTTCGCTGAAGTCGCCGGCGAAAGCGGCAATAAACGATTCGTTAGCGGACATGGCGGCCACGTCACGCAGGCAAAACAACGCCCGCGCCCAACCCATGTCGCAGGCAATCTCGCACATCCGGCGCAGAATCTCGGAAACGCTCAAGTAACCCGTGTTCAGGCTCAAATGGTGCTTGACCTGATTGGCGACCTCGACAATTCGCCGGAGTCGTTGCGATTCGGCAGTCAGGCGCTGACGCATTCGGACGTTGTGGATGGCAATCGCTGCCTGCTCCGCTAGGGGTTGTACAAGGCGCACAGTGTCGTCGCCGTAAGCGTTCGCCTTGCGACTAGTGAAGTTCAGCGTTCCAATGACTTGCCCTTCAACAATGAGTGGGTGACAGAGGGTGGCCCGGAAGCCCTGCTTGAGCCAGTCGTCATAGACAATGAAGCGCGTTTCCTGTCGAATGTCCGGGGTGATGATCGGTCGCCCATGCTGGACGACCCAAGCGGTAGCGGTATTTTCACCCGGCACGACCGCGCCGACCTGAACCGAACTCGAGCCATCCTCCTGAAGGGCGTAAATTTCAACCTCGTTAGTGTCACTTCTGAATAGCGTGATGCTGGCTCGGTCAAATGGAAGCAAGTGCGCAGCCTCGCGGGCAAGCGTCTGGAAGATTTCTTCCATAGTGCGCCCGGCGTGAATGTCACGGGTGGTCGCCAACAAGACGGCGGCCTGGCGGCTGAGTTGTTGAGCCGTGTCAGACGGGGACATGACTAGCGCGATGAGTTTTTCGCCGTGCAATTCGACCGGATAGAGCGTCGCGCTGGTTGCAGCGTCAAAGGTGACGACTCGTGGGAGCGTAACCTCGCCGCGCGCCACCAAGTCGAGTAGAGGGGTTAGCGCCGGCGGAAACGTCGGCGTGGAAAGCGCCGCCGAAAGATCAAAATCCGTTGATTCGGTCGCTGGCGCATTGCCGGGTTCGGTCATGATCGCCGCGTGACGCAGTGTGCCGGTCAAGTCAAACAGGTAGTGGCCGGGAGTAAGCATGGGGCGGTTTGAAACGAAATGTTCAGGTCGGACGCTCAAAACGCCGTGCGGCATAGGGGAACCGGTTGATTCGGCTTGGGATAACGGTTTTTGTCGCCAAGCTATGACACGGCTTTTAGCCTAGGGTCAAGAACAAGTGGTGTATGTACAAGCCGGTCTGCGCCTACGCAAGCTTTTGACCTAAAACGGGAAACGTCCTACGGTGTGGACGCCCACACGTCTCCGCGGGGTGGTTGTGGTATGTCCGCCGCACAGCGAAAACCGAGCGTGAAGGCGATCGTGCCGGGAGGAAGTCCATAGCGGTGCGTAACTTTGAGATATTCCGCGCGGTCGTTCCACGAGCCGCCCCGTACGACACGGCCGCGTCCGAACGCCGGCCCCGGCGGTCGGCGTATTGGACTGACCGCATAGTAATCCGCGTCAAACCAGTCGGCGCACCACTCCGCCGCATTGCCCGCCATGTCGTAGAGTCCAAACGGGTTGGGTGGAAACATCCCGACGGGCGTTGTTTGGATTCCGCGTAACGGCGTCCGTTTCGGGTAAACAACGATGCGTCCGAAAGTAGCATGGTCGTCCGGTGTGTCGCCGGCGCCGTCCGTCCCGTATAGGGCCGTCGGTCGCCCAGCGCGTGCGGCGAACTCCCATTCGGCCTCGGTCGGTAAGCGCTTGCCGGCCCAGCGGGCGTAGGCCACGGCGTCGTTCCATGTTACGGCGACAACCGGATGTTGGTCGCGGCTAGGCGTGGCGTAAAGCGCCCAGCGCCCCTCACTTTGGTAGCCGGTCGCCTCCACAAAGCGCCGGAAATCAGCATTTGTTACTTCAGTCCGGTCAAGGAAAAATGGCGCAACGGTTGTGAGGTGTCCATTGCCCGCAGCGTCATACCGAACAAACGTCCCGCCGGGAATGAACACCATGCCGGGTGGGATGGACAGCGGCCGGTACGGTGGGTTGGCGGGATATACCCGGCAGGCCGTCAAGCAGGCCGTCAGGCAAACAAGCCACAAGTGGCAAGCCATACTGCGCTGAACGTTCCAGCGGGGACGACAGGTGCGCGCGTTAGCCTTCATAGGCCGCATGTGAAAAGACGCCTGAAAGGGCCGTCAATGTGGGCGGCGCAGCGTTGTTTCCTAGAAAGACTCAGCTCTCAAATCACTTGCCGGATGACTGTACCTTGGCGTACAAAACAGCGGCCCACCTCTTGAAGCCACAGGGCGACACTGCCGCGACAAGTCCGACCATGCCGTACGGAGGAGGTCCCCGCCGATGTACCTCGACGAGTTCAAACAGCAGTTGCCGGACGCCGACCCTCAAGAAACCGCTGAATGGTTGGAGGCGCTAGAACAGGTTGTCAACCAAAGAGGACGTGAACGCGCCCAGTTTTTGTTGCGCAAGTTGCTCAAGAAGTCGCGCCTGATGCGCGTCGGTCTGCCGGAACTGGTTCAGACGCCCTACATCAACACGATTTCGCCGGAGCAGGAACCGCCGTTTCCGGGTGATGAAGAGATGGAGTTGCGCATTCGGCGCATCGTCCGGTGGAACGCCGTAGCGATGGTCGTCCGAGCGAATCACCACTTTCCGGGCATCGGCGGCCATTTGGCGACCTACGCTTCGTCGGCCAGCCTCTATGAAGTCGGCTTCAACCACTTCTTTCGCGGCAAGGACGGCGGCAGTGCCGGCGATCACATCTTTTACCAAGGACACGCTGCGCCCGGCATTTACGCGCGCGCGTTTCTCGAAGGCCGTCTGACCGTCGAACAGCTGGAGCACTTCCGCCGTGAGGTCTTAGGGAAGGGCCTATCGAGCTATCCGCACCCGCGCCTCATGCCGAACTTCTGGGAGTTCCCTACGGTCTCGATGGGCTTGGGGCCGATTAATGCTATTTACCAAGCGCGCTTCAATCGTTACTTGCACAATCGCGGCATCGTGGATACTTCCGGCTCGCGCGTTTGGGCTTTTCTGGGCGACGGCGAGACCGACGAGCCGGAGGCGCTGGGCGCGCTACAGCTGGCGGCGCGCGAGGAACTGGACAACCTCATTTTCGTCGTCAACTGCAACCTGCAACGGCTTGACGGCCCCGTACGCGGCAACGGCAAGATCATCCAAGAACTCGAAGCCGTCTTCCGGGGGGCGGGGTGGAACGTCATCAAGGTCATCTGGAGCCGGCGCTGGGATCCGTTGCTAGCCAAGGACACCGAAGGCGCGCTGCTGCACATTATGAACACCACGCTCGACGGCGAATTTCAGAAGTACTCCGTCGAGACCGGCGCGTACATTCGACGCCACTTCTTCGGTAAGGACCCGCGCACACTGGCTATGGTTGAACACATGTCTGACCGTGATCTGGAGCGGCTTCGGCGCGGCGGCCATGACCACCTGAAGATTTACGCGGCTTACAAAGCGGCGGTCGAACACCAAGGACAACCGACGGTGATTTTGGTCAAGACGGTCAAGGGCTGGATGTTGGGCGAAAGCGCGACGGGTCGCAACGCTGCACATCAACTCAAAAAACTCACTGAAGCCGAGCTTAAGAAATTCCGCGATCTGATGGCGTTGCCGATTCCCGACGCGAAGGTGGGCGATGCGCCCTACTACCATCCGGGCGAGAAATCGCCTGAAGTCGAGTACCTGCGTGAGTGTCGTCGGCGGTTGGGCGGCGAACTGCCCAAGCGTGTTGTTCGGTCAAAGCCGTTGACGCTGCCGAAAGAGGACCTGTACGCGGAGTTTAGCGTCGCCACGCAGCAACCGGTTTCAACAACGATGGCCCTTGTGCGACTGCTGCGCAAACTACTCGACGACAAAAACATCGGCGCGCGGATTGTGCCGATTATCCCGGATGAGGCGCGGACGTTTGGGATGGATTTTCTCTTCAAAAAGATCGGCATCTATGCCGCCAAGGGACAACTTTACGATCCGGTGGATTCCAACTTGCTGTTTAGCTACCGCGAGGCGAAGGACGGCCAACTCCTCGAAGAAGGCATTACGGAAGCGGGGGCGATGGGGTCGTTTACGGCGGCCGGTACAGCCTACGCCACGCACGGCGAGCCGATGATTCCGTTTTATATGTTTTACTCGATGTTTGGCTTCCAGCGCACCGGCGACCAAATCTGGGCCGCCGGTGACGCGCGCAGTCGCGGTTTTCTCATCGGCGCAACGGCTGGGCGCACAACGCTCAATGGCGAGGGGCTGCAGCATCAGGACGGCCACAGTCACATCCTAGCTTCCACCGTCCCGTGCTGCCTCCAGTACGACCCAGCGTTCCACTTCGAGGTCGCCTGCATTGTCCGTGAGGGGTTACGGCGGATGTATGACCGTCAGGAAGACATCTTCTATTACATCACGGTTTACAACGAGAATTACCTGATGCCGGCGATGCCGCGCGGCGTTGAAGACGGCATTCTGCGCGGGTTGTACCTATTCAAGCCGTGCCTTGAAGCTAAGCGCCACACGGTACAGCTTTTCGGCAGCGGCTCAATCATGATGCAGGCGCTGGAGGCACAGCGCCTTTTGGCTGAACGCTATGACGTAGCGGCGGACGTATGGTCGGCGACGAGCTACCGGGCCTTGCGCGATGACGCCCTTGAGGTAGAGGCCTGGAACTTGGCGCATCCGTTGGAAACGCCGCGTACGCCCTACATTCAAAAAGTGTTGGCCAATGCGGAAGGCCCGGTCATCGCCGTCAGCGATTTTATGAAGGCGTGGCCGGACAGTATCGCCCGCTGGGTTAAGCAGCCGTTCTTGGCGCTGGGAACAGACGGCTTTGGCATGAGCGACACCCGCGAGCAACTGCGGCGACACTTCAAAGTGGATGCACCGTCTATTGCATACGCTGCGCTTTACAAGCTAGCGGAGATGGGGCGGTTGAGTTTTGACGAGGTAGCTCGCGCTAGGGCGGAGCTATACGGCGAGGCAGGCGTTCTCGAACCGGTTGGTGGTCGCTAGGGTATTTTTCCACAGAGGGATGCTGTCTAGAGACAGCAAAGCCGCCCTTTGCGCGCCGGGCGTGCGAATCTCGCGTGCGCGGTAGGTGCATAGACGCGGTATGGCTGAGAGCTTTCCACCGACGCGGTATGTGATTGAAAGGGTTCATCGTTGGGCTATCGCCCTACAGCGCGCGGCGGCGCTGTTTCGGCAAAGATGTTTCACTGACTTGTACTTTGGCCCATCCGAACAACTTGACGCCGATCGTTTCCCCGGCTTCCAGCCGGCTGTTCTGTACTGGGTCGCCACGGCGGAGCGCGAGCGTCTGACGTATGCGCTGCCATTGTCCGCGCTCGGATTGACATTTCAAGACCTACCTTCCATTGCTCCTGCTGTCATTCGCCGGCAAGCCGAGTTTCTTGAAGATTGCCGGCGGTTGTGGGAGCACATTCGCTCGGACTTACCGGGCGCTCCGACGCTGGATGTTGCGGCGTTGGGTGAGATCGCAGAACTGCCAAGTGACTGGCTAGCGAGGTTCAATGCCGCGACCGGTCTGGCACGGCGGCGTCCGGCGGATGAAGAAACTTGGGCTGTTTGGTGTGAACTGGCGCTGGTGGCGCGAACGGCGCAGAGTGTTGAAACCATTCGGGCGGCGCTAACGCTCGCCGAACTCGATGCACGGACGGATTTGACTGCCGTCATTGATCAAGTTCGTCAGGACTTTGGGCGGCGACTCAATGAGTTTTTCTTTGTCAACATTTTGAGCGGTGTAGCCGACGCGCCGCGTACAGTCGGTGAGCGCTTGGGCCGTAACGGCGTCTTCGCCGAGCATGACTTATCAAAAACGCATATCCAGCCATTGAAGGGCTTGCTGACCGTCGTTGGGTCATGGTTGGGCGGTCCGCCGCTGGTCATCGAGACGACAATTCGGACTTGCTCTTTCCAAGAGCAAACACGGGTGGTGCTGGCGGCGGAAGGGAAATCACCAGCGTTGGGACGCCATCTGTGTACGCTTTGTGCGGCGTTTGACCAAACGACGCTGGACGCTGTTTTACCGTCATTACTCGCGCCGCGCAGCCGGCTACATGCGGCGCTTGGCTGGGGCGACGCTGCCTGTCGCTTTACCGCCGAGTTGGGCGCACGATCATCACCAAAAAGCTCAACATCTAGCGCACTTTCGGACTAGTGTCGCGCAGCGGGTACTGAATTAATGGGGCAAAGCCAGTTGGAAACTACTCTTGGCAACCCTGTGACTGCTAGGATTTCATCCGGCGGCAGGCCACAGATACCAGCTAAAGGAAGGTCATTTAGACCTGCCGAGTCGAGACGCCATGCCGTAACGACAACGCCGCGTTTGGATAGGGAGCGCCACCGTTGTCGTTAGCTTGTTGATTGGCGCGCGATGGACACTGCCCAGAGGCGCAGTACCGACCTCAGTGGACAGCCGACTAGTGACGCGCCAGCAAGCCAACCCGCGAGACCTCAGCCTCGTTGTAGCCAGCCACTCGTAGCGCACAGTGACAGCGGCGTGGCGACCGTCGGCGGGCGTTTGCGCGTTGGAAAATAAAGCCGGGGAACATAACCGGAAAAAAGCGACAATCTACGTGAACTGCACCGCTTTGCGGCAGTGACGACGCAACATTGCGCGTAGGGTGGGCGATAACCTGAGTGAGACGGCTTGCTCCCATCAACAGAATCTCTTTACTGCCGAGGTATAGCGCCATGTCACGAGTTCGCGGTCCTGTTGCTCCTCCTCCAACTCCCAAATCAACTCCGCCGGCTCCCAAATCAACTCCGCCGGCGACCAAGACAACAACAAAGACTAACCCCACTGCCGACCGTCAGCCGGTGGCTGATGCGAACTCTGCACGCCCCGAAGAAGTACGTTTAGCCGGTGCGCTGGCAAGGGCGCGAGTGACAAGTACCACAGTCGCTCGGCCTACGTCAGGAGCGCAGTCCAGCGGGTCCAGCGTTCAGCTTACCTCGGGAGTGCGGTCCAGCAACCCAGCTCGGGGTGCTCGCTCAACTCGCGTAGAAACAATCACCAAAAGAGTTATAGAAGCTTACGCTAATAAAGGACCAGCTGAGTCCGCCCGTGTGCTTGCTGAGGAATTGCGCAGGAATCCCGGACTCCGCACTCAAATCCTTGCCGAACTTCAGCGGCAGAATATTCTCGCGCTCGTCCTGTTTGGAGCGGGTGGCTATTCACACGTCCATGAAAGAATCCCCATTTCCGCCGACGACCAGCAGGTTATCGGACAAGCCCTCGCTGAAGCCTACAAGAGTAACGCGATTGACCTCAATAGGCTTGTAGATGAGTCCTACCCTGGCCTTCGAGCCTTGGAGGGCTTCGTGGGGATTGTTGTCGCGCAAAGCGGCGATCCAAAACTCATACAAGACTTTGTTGAAACGACACTGCGGAAGGCATCACAGGCGGACGTTCATGACCTTATCAAGGAGAATATGCTCCGCAGCGCTGCGCGCGCGATGAGCGGCCTTGTGGGTGGTAGCGATCCGCAGGCGGCAGAGCGGATTAAGGCGTTTGAACGGCTTGTTGATAAGCTTCATAAAGCCGAGTTAGGTATTGATCTCAAGAGCTTCATCAATTACCTCGGAAGATCCTCCTCTTATGATGTATACCCACCGAGGATCAGTCCAAGTGCAGTTCCGCAGCCCGACATTCTCAGAGATCGGCTAGTCGTACTGCATTTCAGCGCAAGTCCGCTGACTGACATTCTTAGGTTGGCTTCTAGTGCGAACTTGAACTCTGAGACAAAAGTCAGACTCTTCGATACCGTTGTCAAACACGGCGATTTGTCTAGAGTTTCTGTAGCTGTGCGGAGTGAGTTAGCTAAATTCTTTGCCTCGCACAGCAGAGAATTTATAGAGCACTTTGCATCCACTGGCCGTGAGCAAGTGTCCCGAGACACACAGAAAGAAAGGTGGAATACCTTATCACAATTCTTCAGGTCTGTGATGTTCGGAGCACCACCTATAAGCGATGAGGCTACAGTACGTCTTTTCGACGGTCTTGCTAACGGAGCAAGGCAGATTCGTGAAGCCTACGGTCTGGAAACGGCAGCGAGAATCCTAGGAAGGCTAGATGGAACCATTAGCCATGCCTTCGTGAGCGAAGTTGCCTCAAGAAAAGAGCAAGCAAAGGCAGTACAAGAAATGGCTAAGCAGATTATTGGAATTGCGACGGGCGGGGCTGCAAAGGCACTTAACTTGCACCCATTGGCGGCTGTTGCTCTCAAGATGTTAGGTGACAGACTTGCTGAGATAGCAAGCAAGCCTTTTACCCCAGAGACATTAGCAGGTGGCCAAAACCTTGACAGCCTGAGAAGTTCATTCATGGTACTGTTTGGCATACTCAACCCAGACAGCTCGTATATCCCGGATGGGAATCCCAATAATGATAGTAACACATACGCTGCAGTGTATGAGTCCACATCACAGGAGGTACGAAATCGGTTTGCGGACACCCAGATTTCTTACACACGGTGAGGTTTGGTTCTGGTAAGTCTCGGTTGAACAAGCCTTACTCACACGATGTGTGTCTATGGTTCTGGGACGCCGTTTGGCGTCCCGATTTCTTTTTCGGCTGTTGCTCTTGCTTCAGCCGTTTTCGTCAGGCAACCCGGTAACTGCTAAACTCCATCCGGCGGACAAACCACAAATACCAGCCAAAGGAAGGCTACCCTAGACATGTCCGGTCGAGACGCCCTACTGCAACGACAACGCCTCGTTTGGATACGGAGCGCCGCTGTCGTCGTCAGCTTGTTGATTGGCGCACTATGGACACCGGCGCAGGAGCGCAGCACCAGCGTGAGTAGTAAACCCGCCGGCGGTGATGAGACGGACAAACCGGCCGGCGGCGGCAAGCGCAGCGGCGGCGGCAAGCCGTCCCGTCCGACCGGGCCAACGGGACCGCCCTGTCCGGCGAATCCGCTGCCGCCGACGGTCAGCCTGCCCGCCGAACAGCTTTCCACCCTGACCTTTGAAACGCCGCGCCTCGACGCCAAAGGCAACGTCGTCGAGACGCTCAAAAAGGAAACCACTCGCTTTACGGAGACCCTTGGCGACGGCGTAACGCTGGAACTGGTCGCCATACCGGGCGAGTGCTTCACGATGGGCGCGTCCGGCGACGAAGCCGGCGACAACGAAAAGCCGCCCATTCGAGCGCGAGTGTACGGCTTCTACATGGGACGCACGGAAGTGACGCAGGCGCAGTGGCGTACGGTCGCCGGCTGGCCGAAAGTCGAGCGCGATCTGCCGCCGGAGCCGTCCAAGTACAAGGGCGACAACCTTCCGGTGGACAGCATTACGTGGGACGAAGCGGTTGAGTTCTGCCGCCGCTTGGCGAAAAAAACCGGTCGTCCCTACCGTCTGCCGACGGAGGCCGAGTGGGAGTACGCCTGTCGGGCGGGCGCGACAGGGATGTTTTCCTACGGGCCGGTCATGGCCGCGAAGTTTGAAAACTACGATAGCTCGCTGCCCTACGGCGACGAACCGGCCGCGCCGGCCCGCAGGCAACCGACGCCGGTCGGCTCGCTGGGCGTCAACGCCTTCGGGCTGGCCGATATGCACGGCAACGTCCGCGAGTGGTGTCTGGACGACTATACGCCGCGCTTGACCAACGCCCATGCGTACGGCGGGCCAGCGCGCAACCCGCGCAAGGACGAGGAAGGGCAAGCCCGCGCCATTCGCGGCGGCTCGTGGGCGGCGCTGCCCGACGGCTGCCGGTGCTCGATTCGGGACGGTCTCCACCGCGAGGATTTGCTCACCATCCTTGGCTTCCGCGTCGTTTTGAGCGACCGCTACGGCGAGGGACAGCCAACAAACGACGAAGATTAAGGGCGGTTTCCGTAATGATGTGGCGATATACCGTTGCGGAACGGCGTTAAGCATTTGGAGTGCGGCGGCGTTCCACCGCTTTTCTGCGTGGCGGCCCGACGCCACGCGCCACGCTGGAAGGCGTGGCCGTGTTCCTTGTCCCAAGACAAGCTGAGAAGTCATCCGGCGCGTCAAGCCGCCGCACTCCAAACCGTTGACGCGACTCAACCGGGGCGTCGCTACATCTTCTCGGAACTTGCTCTAGGTGAACTTGAAAAGCTGCCCCTTCACATAAACCAGCGCGTCCTCAAGCGTTGGAAACTCATTCGTGAAGTGTTCGTACAAACCTTGGGCGACCTGCCCAACCGTCCAGCCGGCGTCAAGCTTTGTTAAGAGAAAAAGCTGCGCCCGTCCGCGAACGCCAAGACCCGGTGCGGCGTCGGACGCCAAAGGGCGCAGGCGCTCCGGCGTGGCCAGCCAGCCTTCAAAGTCGGAATGCCGGAACGTTCGGGACGCTCCATCGGCGCTCCGCCACGTCACTTCCCACCGCAGCAAGCCGCCGCCGCCGATAGCCGTCAGACGGACTTCAACCTCATCGCCCTCCGCCACCGACTGCGGCTCGGCGATAGGCAGGCACAAATGACCCCAACTGGTCGGCTTGCCGCCGGGATCATTCGTGACGCCGACGGATGCCGTCAGCGCCGCCTTGAACCAGCCGCCGACGCCGTGCATCACGCCCGACCGCCGTACGCGAAACGTCGCTGTTCCAGCCACCCTAGGCGGTGTTGCGCCGGACAGCGCCTCGGCGGAGGTGTCCAGCCGACAATAGCATTGCCCTTCGGCCAGCAAATGTTCAGGACGCAGCCGTCGTGCATACTGCTGATTGACGGCGAACGCCAACCCGGATGAAAAGTCAAAGCCGCAGACCGGCCGCCGCCACACCGTCAGAGCCGGCTCCGCTTCCGGCCACGTGATGGGCGCGCAGTACAGCTCCAGCGTTTGGGGGATGATCCGTCCGCCGGGCTTGAGCCAGCGTCGGCAGGCGTCCCACAGCGTCGGCAGGATGCGTTCCTCCGCGCCGTAGTTGCCGATGGTTTCCGATATGACGACATCCACCGGCTCCGGCAAACGAACTTGGCGCGATGGGCGATTGATAAACGTCACTCGGTCGGCGTAGCCGTTCCGATGCAGGATGAGCTTCGCCAGCTCGATGATCGGGCCGTCGTCAATCGCATAGACCTGCCGCGCGCCGGCTCGGCAGGCGAACAACGTGAGAATCCCTGTTCCACAGCCGACATCGGCCACGACATCGCCCGGACGCGCGACCGACTCGACAGCCGCTTGAAAGGCCTGTACCCGGAGTTCATCGGCGATGAGCGAGGCATGGTAGGTCAGGGCAACGTAGTCGGCGTACATCGAACGGCACAGGTCAAGTCACTGGCGCTGGAGTCCGGGAGCATAGTCGCCCCGCGCGCCAGCAAACAAGTTGGACGAAAACAGCGCAAGCGCAGCGGCAAAAAACCGCCGAGCTGAAAACAGCCCGGCGGTTGATGAAAAACCGATACGGTGTCGCCGCTACGGTGTTAATCGTAGCGAGCCGAGAAAGGCGTCTTTGCGGTCGCTCGTGTTGTTGGCGCGCACGGGTTGGAAAACGTTGAAGGGAATCGAGGACGGCGACGAACAACTGATTGGGCCAATAGAAAGCGGCGGCGCAGACGGCAACAGGGCGTTCGTGTTTGTCGTTCCCGCAAAGAAGAGCACGCCGGTGTTGCCCGTGACAAGGTAAGGAGCGACGCTAAGCACATACTGTATCGGCTGCGCGCCGGGCACAAACGTTCGTCCGCCGACATTGACCAAGTTCTGCAACTGGGCCGGCAGATTCGATCCGGTCTCATCAACCGCCGAGATACGAGCAAGAAAGCCGCGTTCCTGCGGAACCGGCAACGGCGGAGGCGGCGGCGGAGGAACCAATGGTGTTGGGTAAAGCATGTCTAGGACTGAACTTGGGCAACTGGCGATTCCAACCGGAGAGAACAGCGTCGGCCCGTCGCTGCAGCCGCCGACATAGACAACTGAGTTGGTTGGTCCGGCTTGATTGCTCGTCGCCAACGCATAGGCGTCGTCGTCGCCGGGTGTGCCGAGATAGCCGAAGTACTGCACCGTCCGCACTGGAGAAGGTGAAGTGCTGGGTCCATCCCACCTGATCTGGGTGATGAACGCATCCCGTCCCCCCTTGTTGAACGCCGAAAACGCACCGGTGAGGCTTGAAATCCCAAAGCCGGTTGTCGCGGAGTTCGTCAAGCCGGCGACGTTAACGACGTACCGATTGTCGCCGTCCACCGTTCGCCGTCGCACGGCAATGCCGATGCCCCAGTCGTCGCTGTTGCCGCCAAGGTAGGTCGAAAAGTCACGTGTAGGTCCGGTGTTGCCGATAAACACCACCACGAAGGCGTCAATCGCGCCGTTGCGCGTTGCGCCGCTTACCGCGCTTGACACGGCGCTGGAAGAGCCGTTGATGAAGTTTGCCTCCGGGTTGGAAAGGGTCAGGCCGGTGGCCGCAGTGCTCGTGTTGAAATCGGAGACTCCGGTGACGGCGTCATAGTCATTCCCGCCAAAATACGTAAGATACCGCCGCTGGGCGGAGACGGTATTCTGCTCCGGGTTGAAGCGCGCCACAAAACCGTCGGCGTCACCGCCGCCGTAGGTGTTGTCAAAAACCGGCCCCGACGCGCTCCCCGTCGGCAGACTGCCGGTGGTTTCTCCGCCGAACACAAACTGCTCCGCGCTGCCGCCCTGCTCGGCGGCGCAGGCCCAGGCGATGTCGTCGCCGGCGCCGCCGATGTAAGTGCTGTAAGTGATGGGGTCGGTCGTGATGTTGTTCGCTGCGGAGTCAAGACAGAACGGCAGCAGCAACGCAAAGGCGTCCGTCGCGCCGCCGCCGAAGCTTGCTTGAAAGGTCGTGCCCGAGCCGTTCCCCAGCCCCTGCCGGCCGGTTGGAAAATTCGTGCTCGTGGTGTAGCCGACCAGCGCCGGACCTAGCGAAGGGCGGAAGTAGTTGGAAGGTGACGTGACGTTTTCAGTGCCGTTGTAGGATGCGTTGACGCTCACGCCGGTACAGACATCATCGCCGCTGCCGCCATAGACGACAACCGCCGCCAGCCCACGCTCCGCCCCGCGGTCGTCGTAGGTGAAGGCTGAAGAGCTACCGTTTATGAAGTCATTCCATGGAGCAAAGCGCTGTGAAGGGGCGATACCGACCTGGGTAAGATTGCCCGGCATATTCCCGTCGGCGCGAAATTCAAACCGCGCCACGAAAACATCCACATCCGGGCTGACAACCGGAGTGTTGGCGTTTGATCCGGAACCGACAGGAACCGGCAACGATGGGCTGAACGTTGTGCCGCCGATAAAGACCGGAATCGTGTTGGGGCTGGTAAAAACATCGGCGGCGGTGGTCGCGCCTCGGTTGTAGGCGCGACCCACGGCGACGCCGACGGCCTGATCGTCTTGGTTGCCGCCGAAGTAGGTCGAGTAGAATGGCAGCACCGGGTCAATGACCAGCGCCAGGCTGCGGTCGTACGCGCCGACCTCAAACGCTACGTCGTCGCCGTCCACAATAAACCGCCCCGGCACAAGGCGTCGCTCGCCCGCGATGTCCTGATAGAGCGTCGGCTTTTGCATCACGACCGTCCGTCCGGCGACGAAGCACTGCAGATTGCCTTCGCGGTCGAGCGCGAGCCGGTCGGCGCCATCGATATGGAGCCGAATGGCGGATGGGTCGGCGCCGGGCGCGACGCGAAAATCATAGGTCAGGCGTTCATCTTTGGGGTAATACACAAGGTCAATGCCGGCATAGACGTTGTGGTAGACGACTTGGCGATAGAGCGGCACGTTGCTGCGCCACTTCGAACGTTCGCCCTTGCAGTAGGACAGCTTGATGGGGCTGCGCAGCAGCCCTTCCGACGGCACCGGCGGGACAGGGCGACCGGTTTCGCGCTCAACCGGCTGCATCCGCAGCACCCGGTAGATGGGGCGCGATTCCGGCGCTTTCCGCCACAGCGGGTTTTGCGCCGCTTTGCCCTGCGGCCGCCATAGCGGTTCGCGGCCGACTTCGACGAGCATGCAGGCTTCGGCACGGTCGGTTAGGAAGACTGCCCCGCCGAACATTTTGTAGCGGACAGGTTCGGCATGCTGGCCGAGGTTTTCTTCAAACAGAAGCCAGCCAGCGGCGTGATCGGCGGACGCTGGCGCTGAGTTGGCGAGCT
The DNA here is from genome assembly GCA_025057975.1 of Chloracidobacterium sp. NCBI lineage: Bacteria > Pseudomonadati > Acidobacteriota > Blastocatellia > Chloracidobacteriales > Chloracidobacteriaceae > Chloracidobacterium > Chloracidobacterium sp. Next base: position 87,619 of record JANWUV010000002.1, on the reverse strand, counting down.
GCAGCGCCGGCGGCGTTGGTTTTGGCACGTGGCGGTCGGCCTGCGCGACAAACGGCGCAAAGGCGAAGGCGACCAGCGGTACGGCGGCCGTCGCCAGCCACCGCCGGGATGGACGTGGCGTGATGGATCTCATAGCAAATCACCTCGTGAAATCTCGGAAAGGCGTGGTTGTAATGGTGTGGGAAGTTCAACCTGCGCAGCGTCCACCGTGCGGGGTGACAGGGTTAAAGTATGCAAACGGACGAAGTCGCCCCCAGCCTAGTTGAAGCCGCCTTGCGCAGGCAAGGCTCAATGTGAAAAAAAAAAACAGTGAGTGAAACGCCTTAATCCGGTCGCCCATCCGCCGTGAAGCGTGGCGGCGCAGCGTAGGCGGCACCAACCGGCTCGCCGGAGGAATGAGCTTCGTCTTTCTAGAGCCGCCTGCCTTGTGTGACTTGCTCGGCCGGGTGAAGCCACATATCGGTTCCGCCAACGTCCGTGATGGAAAGCCAAGCAAGCAGCCATGGTTGACTTCAACTCTCGCGCTACGATTCCAAATCACGTCATTGTGCGTCGTGTCGCCGACGAAGCTGTTCTGCTTAATCTGGCTACGGAGCACTACTATGCACTCGACAGTGTTGGGTATGCCATGCTGCTTCAATCCACGAACGGTGGCACACTTGCGGACGCCGTTGAGGCGTTGTTGGATGAATACGACGTTACGCGGGAGCGGCTTGTTGAGGATTTCGAGGAACTGCTCAACCAACTGCTCGAAGCCGGCTTGATCGAGATCGTCCCACCCCTTTCGGTATCGTGACAATGCAATTGAAGCGCCGTCTGCGCCAACTTGGAACTTTTTGGCGGCTGTCGCCGGACGACCGCGCTGGCCTTTTGGTGGCTTGGGCGCTACTGACAGCGGTTGATGTACTGTGTCGAGTTATTGGCGTACGTTGCTGTCTGCATTGCCTGCAACGAATGACAGCTAGGTGTTCCTCCGTATCGCCGCCGGAGGAATGGGTAATGCGTCAGGCGGAACTTGTCGGCCGCGCGGCACGGCACACTTTGCGCCCAACGACCTGCCTGATTCGGGCGCTGGCGCTTTGGTTTTGGCTGACGCGGCGCGGCGTCACATGCGAGATTGTGCTTGGCGTTCAAAAGACGCTTGGCGCTTTGGAAGCTCATGCGTGGGTCGAGTGGCAGGGGAGACCGCTGCTGGAAGCCGCCGACATCAGACAACACTACGCCGCTTTTGACCAGCCGCTTTCCAGCATCTTGCTTGGCGTCTTGTGAGCAGCTTTGTTGTTATCGTCCAGCCCCCCGGAAGCCTCATCGAGCCGGACCTGCCCGCGCGGTTGCTTCAATCGCTGGTTTGGCGCGGTCCTGACGGTCAATGGCAATGGAGCGACGACTATGTCGCGTTTGGCTACGCCCATCTCCGGGTAGACGACCTCACTAGCGTGGCGCCGCCGCCGACCTTTGATGAGCAAGTATGGCTGGCAGCCGATATTCGGCTTGACGCGCGGGAGGAACTGTGTCGCGCCCTCCAAGCGGCTGGCTTTGACGCCACCCCTGCCGACAGCGACGCCAAGCTGCTGTGGCGGGCGTACCGCGCTTGGGAAACGGATTGCCTGCGTTATCTGCATGGCGATTTCGCTTTTGCGCTGTGGGATGCCCTACGTCGGCGGCTCTTCTGCGCGCGCGACCGATTTGGGGTCAAGCCGCTGTACTACAGTCATCGGCCGGATGTGTTTGTGGCGGCAAGCGCGTTGGACACCGTCTGCGCCCACCCGAATGTGCCCAGCGCCATCCCGGACGATTTGGATGTGTTCGCCGTCGCGGATTTTCTCATTCACGGGATGAAACTGGATGAAGACGGGACGTTTTTCCGCGCCGTCCGGCGCATGCCGCGCGCGCATGCCCTATGTCTGGAAAACGGAAGCCTCCGGCGGTGGCGTTACTGGGACTGGCCGACCGACGGGCGTCTTCGGTATCGCCGCTCCCGCGACTACGTCGAGCATTTTCAGGCGATTTTGGACAAAGCCGTGGCGGATCGCCTGCGGACGCCGCGCGCCTCGGTGTTTCTCAGCGGCGGTCTTGATTCCAACGTCGTTACGGCGGCGGCGCGGCGCGCATCGCCGACGACCGCCCTGCATGCCTTCACCAATGTCTTCGATTGGCTGATTCCCGACGATGAACGGCGTTTTGCGCAGATGGCGGCGCAGGCGCACGGTATTCCCATTACGTTCATTGCCCATGACGATTGGCGGCCTTACGCGCCGCACCCGGACGCGACGCAGCCGCCGCCGGAGCCGGTGCATGAGCCGTTCTGGAGCGGCGTCATGGAAAGCTACCGGCGGGCGGCGGCGCACTCGCGGGTGTTGCTGACGGGGCAGTGGGGCGATGAGGCGCTGACGCAGGAAACGGCGCCGTACTTGCGCGAACTGCTTGCGCAACGCCGAGTGGCGGCGCTGGTGCAGGCTTTGGCGGAGTATTTCGTCAGCGACGCGCGCAACGGCTTCTATTCGCTGCGGCGGCGGCTTGGGCGCGTGCGACCAGCGCCTCCAGAGCTGGACCTTCCCCAGTGGCTTGCGCCTGACTTTGTCGCGCGGCTTCGTCAGTCCGGCTACTTTGAGCGCCGGGCGGACGAGCCGCCGCATCACCCGTTCCACAGCCTCGCCGTACGGGCGCTCAGTCGGGTTCATATGGCCAACGATCATGAGTACAACGACCCGGCCTTTACCGGCGCGCTGGTTGAGATGCGCTATCCATTGCTTGATCTGCGGGCGCTTGAGTTCCTGCTGGCGATCCCGACCGTGCCGGCCTGCCTTGATAAATGGCTTTTCCGGGAGTCGCTCAGCCATCAGCTTCCGCGCGCCGTCGTCCGCCGCCCGAAAACGCCGCTGCGGGCGTTCCCCATTACCGGTTATATCCGAAAGTATGGCGCGGCATGGACGCGCTTGCCGGCTGAAGATGAGATTCGTCGCCGCCTGGCGTGTTTTGTGACAAACGACGCCTTCGACCGTGAAATTGTGTGGAATGCGCAACGGGAAGCCGAATCTTTGATTGACCTCGGCCCGCTAACCTTATACAAATGGATGCAATTCAAGCTCGCATCATCCTAAAACGCCGTTTGTTGTCTAAACTTTGGAGTTTTCTATGACGCCGCATATTTCAATCCAATCTGAAGCCTTCGAACCGCCCATGAGTGAAAAACCATCATCCAAGAAATCATACCGCGCGCCGACACTAACGGACTACGGCACGTTACTGGAGTTGACCTTGGCCGTCGGCGGCGTTGGGCGGGCGGATCGGATTGGTCCGCGTCCAAATCGCATCTCGCGCTGATCTAATGACCCTCGTTTATGGGGTGTATGGGCTGCGGCTGACCACGACGACAGCGGTGCCCTTTCTGCTCCCGCCGATTGGGAAAACTGGTGCGTCCGACCTTGCCCTCGGTTTTGAAGAAGGAATGCTGCCGGCGTTGCGGCCGGAAGTTGAGCCGTGGTACTGCGGGCCGTCGGCTTTCGAGCAGTCGCCGGAGTTGGTCGCCTACCATGCGCCGGAGGCACATCGGTTTTGGTTTCGTTATGACGTGGGGACGAGCTTTGATTACGAATCCGACGGGGGACGACTGACGGCCTATTGGCGCGCGCCTCAGACGTTCGAAGACACTTGCACGTATCTGCTCGGCCCCATCCTTGGTTTTGTGTTGCAGCTACACCATCGCGTCTGTCTCCATGCAAGCGTAGTAGCGATTGGCAACGCGGGCGTGGCGTTTGTCGGGCCGAACGGCGTCGGCAAATCCACGCTGGCCGCCGCGTTGTTGGCGCGCGGCGCACGAATTGTCACGGAGGATGTCGCCGCCGTTGAAGAACGAGACGGCGGTTTTCGCGTCCACTTTGGCCCGCGCGCAATTCGCTTGTGGTCGCCGTCCGTGACGGCGTTATACGGCCGCCCCGACGCCCTGCCGCCGATTTCTAAACACTGGGAGAAGCAATACCTGCCGCTTGACGAACCGACCGGCGACTGGATGCTGGGGGTTCCGCTGACGACGATCTACCTGCTTGAAGTAGATTCGTCTGACGCTCCTGTGGTGAGCCGCCCACTGACGCCGGCGTTGGCCGTCGGCAAGCTTCTGGCGAATATTTACCCGGGCCGGCTGCCGCTGCCGGAGGCGCAAGCCGTCATTTTAGACACCTTGACCCGGTTGGTCGCTGCACTCCCAATTGTTTGCCTCTTCCTCCCCAACAGTTTTTCCCGCCTACCTGAGGTCTGCGATTACCTGCTGGCGCGTCATGCCTAGCGCGCCTTCCGAGGCGATGTAGCGAGCGTTCCACCATCCGGCAGGCGGCGTCAGCCCGTTCACATACCCGGCTGTTGACGGGGTTCACGTCGGAGCGTCACCGCATCTAGGCGTAAGGCGACTGGAAAGCTGCAAACGGAATGAGTACGCAGCGGCGTATTGGATGACGATATTCCGGCGTCGTCCGTTGAAAATGACGCCCTTTCCTGGCGGCGCACGACAATACTCTTTATCTCTGTCGGGAAACGGCCCGCCTGTGCTAAAACCGTCGTGATCGGCCTGTTGAACGCCATGACGGAGACGATTCGCTTTGATCCGGCCGGCCTCGTGCCGGTCGTCATCCAAGACGCCAGCACCAACGAAGTCCTCACCCTCGCCTACATGAACGCCGCCAGCTACCAACTCACCTGCGAAACAGGCGAGGTTTGGCTCTGGAGCCGCTCACGACAGTCCCTGTGGCATAAGGGCGCTACATCCGGCCATACGCAGCGCGTCGTTGAAATCCGGCTCGATTGTGACCATGACGCCCTCGTTGTCCGAGTCGAACCGCGCGGCCCAGCCTGCCATACGGGCGCAACCAGTTGCTTCTTTAGTCGCGTTTTTCCGCCGCCCGAACAATCGGCCGCACCCCAGCCCCAAACACCCGCTGAAACCCCGGTGTCCGCTTCATCCTCCCTGCCAATCGCGCCGCCGGAAGTCAAACTCGTCCCGCACAGTGCCCTCGAACTCGGCATTCTGCTCGACGAACTGTACGACCTCATCCGTGACCGCAAAGCCAACCGCCCGGAAGGAGCTTATACGACCTACCTGTTCGCCGCCGGACTCGACAAAATCCTCAAAAAAGTCGGCGAAGAAGCCGCTGAAACCATCATCGCCGCCAAAAACGACCAGCGACTGGAACTGGCGGCCGAAATGGCGGACCTGCTTTACCACTTGCTCGTGCTCATGGCTGCACGCGACCTGACGCCCCACGATGTCGCGGAAGTCCTCCGCAGCCGCGCCGGTAAACGCCGGCCGCTTCCAGAATAAACGCCTGCATGACCGCGCTAACCCCTCATCCGGCGACCTACGACGACTTTCTCCGCCTCGCGCAGGGCGCTACCGTCGTCCCAGTCGCCGTCACCCTGCCGGCCGACATCCATACGCCCGTCGGGGTTTTTTTGAAGACGGCTGGACAAGCGGCCGATGTTTGCCTCTTTGAGACCCACCGACTGGATCGGCGGCTGCCGCCATACACCTTCATCGGTCTCGCGCCACGCTGGGTCATTACGGGACGGGACGGCAAAGTGGAACTGCGAACGCCGTACGCCACGCTTGAACGTTCTGAGTCGCTGCTCCAGGCCGCACGTCGGCGCCTACGCGCCGACATCCTCGCGCCGCTCGAAACCATCCCTCGACTAGCCAGCGGCGCGTTCGGCTACCTAGCACACGAAGCGGCGTACCAACTGCACAATATACCGCCGCGTACGCCACCCACCGTTGAAGGCGTCCTTGCGGCGTTCAGCACGGTCATCGTTTTCGACCATGTGCGCCAACGGCTGCACATCGTCGTCAATGTCGCCACTGACGGACGCACTGAACGGCTTGAAACGGCCTACGCCGAAGCCTGTGCCGCCATCCGGACCGTTGTACGGCAACTTGAAGGGCCGTTCCCAGCCTTGCCCACGGCGACGCCGGCAGGGAGGCACGCTATCGTCACCCCCTTGACACCCGACCAATTTCGTCTGGCGGCGGAAAGGACCGAGCAGCGCATTCGGCGCGGTGAACTGCATTGTGCGACGCTCGCCCAACGGTTGGAGCGCCCGCTCACGGCACCCCCATTTTCAGCATACCGCCTCCTGCGCATAGCTTTGGAAGCACCGGCGACCTTTTTCTTCGCTTCGGGCGGCACGGCCATTTTCGGCGGGGCAACCGACAACTTGGTCCATGCCCGCCGGGAGATGCTCCGTGCATACGTCGCCACCCATGAGCGCCCGCCCGGAGCAACTGAAGCGGAAACGGCGCTGGCGGCGGCCGAATTGGCGGCGGACGAAGCGGCTGCCGGTCAACATTTGCTCTTTGTGGACGACCTGCGCAACGATTTGGGACAGGTCGCCGCCTACGGCTCAGTGGAGCTGGAAACCCTCGCCAATGTGGAGCAGACCCCAACCCACCTGCGTCTGATTTCAATCCTTCAGGCGCAACTGGCCGCCGAACGCGACTATCTGGATGTGCTTGCCGTGCGCCTGCCCAGCGCCTTGTGGACAGGGTTGCCCAAACGTCCCGCCTTGCGGCTTACCACTGAACTAGAGCCAGTTCGCCGCCATCACTTTGGAAGCCAATTCTGCTTGCTGGCGTCACCGGATGAGCTGATAGCCTGCGAGACGCAACAGTTGGTCGAGGTGACGGGGCGCGTCGCCCGCTTTCACGCCTTTGCGTCGCTGACCGGCGACACCGACCTCAGCGCAGCGTTGGTTAGTGGCGCAAAAACGGCGCAGCGAATCGCCGCCGCGCTGGAACAAGCTGAACACGGCCGCCCGTTCCTAGCCTGAAAACGCGCCGACGCTTGCCGCCGCCGTGTGTCGCTCCGCCCCAGCCTGAAAACAAGCGTCAAAAAATGTCTTGACAGCGCAGAGCGGCTGAGTATAAACATATAAGCAACTATTTATGTAAAGCTTGTTGCCTATGGCTTCGGCCTGCGCCACCGAACATCAACCCTCTGAACGGACGCCGCTTGACGCCCAACTGGCCTGGCGGGCGGCGGATGTGTTCAGGGCATTCGCCGACCCGACACGAGTCAAAATCATCGCCCTGCTGGATGCAGGCGAGTTGTGCGTCGGCGAATTATGTTTGACGTTGGGCATGTCGCAGCCAGCGGTTTCTAGTCAACTTCGTTTGCTACGCACGCTGGGCATTGTCACCGTCCGTCGGGAAGGGAAGCATGCCTACTATGCGCTGGCGGACGAACACATTCGCAACCTCTTTCACCAGGGACTTGCCCATGCTCGCCATGGGCAGCACAGCACCCCGGCCTAACTCGAAAGGAAACGCCGTCATGACCAGTTGCACCATCCACACCGATCATCCGCACGTCCACAGCGCCGATTGCGGTCACACCCGCATTCGCCATGACGACCACGTAGATTACCTCCACGACGGCCATCTCCATTTCCAGCATGGTGATCATTACGACGAACACGTGATCGCCGTCAGCGACGCCAATCCCGACGGCTGTACGCCGACGGCGACGGCGTGTAACCACGTCCACGGGCCGGGCTGCGGCCACGAAGCCATACCGCACGGCGACCACGTGGATTACCTCGTCAACGGTCGGTTGCACCACGCCCACGACGGTCACTGTGACGACCACGGTCCGGTCGTCGTTTTGTAACCTCAGCCTCAGTAGCCGGTTGCGTCGGGGTCGGCGCAACCGGCAAAACCTTCAACCCGGAACACCTTGGTGTCGAGCTGACCGTCGGGATACAGCCACAGTCGGCGGTAGCCCGGCGCGCGCTGGTCTATGCCGAATTCGGCTGTTTTGGGTTTGAACTGAATGCAGGTTGAAGGCGAAGCCATCAGCCGAACACCGCGCCGCTCAACGTCAATTTCCTGATGAACATGTCCCCACAGGACGGCGCGGACGTTCGTATGGCGATCAAGCGTGGCGAAAAACGCTTCGGCGTTCGCCAGACCGATGTTGTCCATCCACTGCGCGCCGACCGAAATCGGGTTGTGGTGCAGGCAGACAAGCGCCGGACGGTCGGCGTGACGCGCCAGCCCGGCGTCAAGTCGGGTCAGTTCGTCGTCGGAAAGTCGTCCGCCAACCTCCCCTGGTACGGTTGAATCAAGCAGGATGACGTACCAGCGCCCAATAACAGCCTCACGTTCCGGACGCAGCGGCGGCTGAACCAGCGTCGCGCGCATCACCGACGGCTCATCGTGATTACCGGGCAGCCAATACACTGGCGGCGGCGTGTCGTAGGCAGCGGCGAAGCTCGCCAGAGCTTCAGTCAAGTGCGCATAGGCTTCGGCTGCGCCGTCCTGCGCCAGATCGCCCGTCGCCAAAACGGCATCCGGTGCATTTAGTGCGGCGGCGGCCAACACGGCGCTCAACGAGTCGTAGGTGTTCATCTTCAGCAACCGCCCATCACGTTTGGCGAACAGATGAGTGTCGGTGATGTGGAGGATGTGCGCCGGAGCGTCGGCTTGAGCGGCGGATGACGGGTGGTTGGTCGGCATAGGCGTTCCAATCAGTAACTCACGCAAGCAGAGCCTTTTCGTATCGGCGGCCGATTATGCTACATAAAGCTGTCGGCGCACGACTTCTTCTCCGAGGTGACGGCGCGATGCGCACGGTAATTCGCCCGCCGAAGCTATGGGCGCTTACGGCGGTGTTGTTGGTGTTGCTCTGCGGTTTGCTAACCGCGCAAGCTGATGTCGCCGTCGTCCCGCGCGTGACGTTCGGGCCGGGATACACGCTAACAACGACTAACTCCATGCGTACGCTGGCCGACCTCCGCCCAATGTTCGCCTTGCCGGTCGGCGATGCGCCCATTGCCGTTGAAGGCTTGCCGTCGCTGATGCGCGTCGGCGATGTACGAACGGTGACGTTTCGGTTCACCGGCGACGGCGTTGCAGCCCGGCTGGCCGGGGTGGTGTTGTTCGAGTCCCATCCGGTGCGCGATGCGATTTACTACTCGGCCGGAAAGATTTTGGCCGACCGCAGCCGGCTGTCGGCCGTGCTGGGTGTGGACATCCTGCCCAGTCGCGCCGCCAATGAGGTCGTCTGGCGCGTTACGGCGCGGCGTGCCGGAACGGCGGGCGTGCTGGCCGTGTGCGCAAGTCGCGCTCCGAATGGGCCGGTCGCTTCACAGGTCATGGCCGTCAAGGTAATAGCGTCGGCAGAAGAAGGAGAGACGATACGTTCGGGAGTGGCGGCTGAACCGCCGCCGCCGCACTGGCCGCTTTACGTCGGTGAGCGGATGACTTGGACGGGCTTTGCCCGCTCGCTGGCCGGACGCCTTCCGGTGTTTGACTTTGCCGTGCTCAGCTTGGACGCCGGTTGTGTGGAGGGCGTGTTTTCCAACAGTACGGTTGCGCTCTACGGAGCATCAGTCGGGCGCGCCTTGGTGGTTGGCGTGCTGGGCGACGACCGCGCGTGGTCGCCCTTTGTGACGCTTGTAGAAGTGGCGGCGCGGCCGACGGCGACGGAACCGCGCCTACGTGGTTTTGTCAACAACTTCGTGACTTTGAAAAATCGGCGCGTCACGGTACTGGGCGACCGACTGGAACAGGCGGCTTACGTCTCGCTGCTGACTGAGGATGGAGCGTTTTTGAGCCTTCCGTTTCGGGCTTGGTCAAGTCGGCTGGGGATGTTTGAACTGCCGGCGCAACTGGGCCGTTACACGGTCTGGTTGACGGACGAGTATGGGCGGCAGATCACCGACACCCAAACCGTTGTCTGTAGCAACATTCAGGTGACCAACGTCGCGCGCGTGCACAGTTCGGCGAAATCAGACGCGCCGACCATTGGGCTGTTTGTGCGTGGACAAGGGTTGGGCGACACGCCGACGCTCATTGTCAACGGCGTGGAACGCCAAGGCAGCGTCAGGAAGTCGTTGCGTGGCCTGCTCAATCAGCGGGTGTATTTCCGCCTGCCGGCTGAAGTGACGCGCGAACCGTACGTGAGCGTCCAAGTCATGAATCCGGACGGCTACGTGTCGGACACCTATCTACTTGACCTGCGCGCCGGTCGCTAGGTCATCCTCGTATCTCGCACGCCAACGGCCGCCCCGCTACCTCACGGGTTCAGCGTTTTAGCGACGGGACTTTGGTTGGAGTTGCCGTGCTTACCGGCGCGGGTTGTCGCGCTGCGGCGGCGATTGCCGCTTACGCTCCAACTGCATCGGATTCGGCGGCCCCTGCCGCTGCTCCTTGAAGACCTGAAACCGTGACTTGACCGGACGACGCGGGAAAAAATTGTTCGTCAGTTCCGCGTCCGCCGTCTCAAGGCGCGGATCCAACGTGATGCTCGCAATCTCCTTCGGCGTCACGATGAGCTTTGACACCTCAAAGTTATTGAGCCGCCAAATCTCAGCCGGAAACCGCATTTCCTCCTTTGTCCCGTCCGTGTACGTCACCTCCAGAATAATCGGCATGACCAGTCCGCCGATGTTCTTGAAGTCCACGAAGTAGAAGTTCAAGTTGGCGTTGAGGATTTCCTTCTCGCGGTCGGTCAGCATCTCCAGAAACTTCCGGTACGCCTCGCGGTCAGCGTCGGTGACCTCCAACTCGTCGTACTGGTTGTAGAAGTCCTTGAGTTCGGGGTACTGGTCAACCCGCTTCGGCAGCGGCTTGTTGCGCTCCTGCGACTGCGTCACCGGCCGCGAATCGCGCTCCTGCCGCCGCAGCGCCTTTTCGACATCGGGGTTCTGCGTATCCAGCCGATACCACCGGACGTTCTCGATGGAAATATCCACGTGGTCGGTTGAGTAAAACCACCCGCGCCAGAACCAGTCCAAATCCACGCCCGAAGCGTCCTCCATCGTGCGGAAAAAGTCCGCCGGCTCCGGGCGCTTGAACTTCCACCGCCGGGCGTACTCCTTGAAGGCGTAGTCAAACAACTCGCGCCCCAGAATCGTCTCGCGCAGAATGTTGAGCGCCGTTGCAGGCTTCGCGTAGGCGTTGTTCCCAAACTGAAGCACCGAATCCGACTGCGTCATGATCGGCACTTGGTTTTCGCTCTTCATGTAGTCGGTGATGTACTGCGGCTCACCCCGAAACGACGGGTACTTGTCCTCCCATTCCTGCTCAGCCAAATACTGGAGGAACGTGTTAAGGCCCTCATCCATCCACGTCCACTGCCGCTCGTCGGAGTTGACAATCATCGGGAAGAAATTGTGTCCAACTTCGTGGATGATGACGCTGATGAGACCGTACTTCGTCCGCGCCGAGTACGTTCCGTCTTCAAGCGGGCGCGGGCCGTTGAAGCAAATCATCGGGTATTCCATGCCGCCGACAGGACCGTTGACGGAAATGGCGACGGGGTACGGGTAGGCGAACGTGTAGCGTGAATAGACGTTGAGCGTATGGATGATGGCGTGCGTCGAGTACCGCTCCCAGAGCGGGTTGCCTTCGTTGGGGTAGAACGACATCGCCATGACCTGGTTGCCCTCGACGTTGTGCCCCATGGCGTCCCAGATGAACTTGCGCGACGACGCAAAGGCGAAGTCGCGGACATTTTCCGCCTGAAAAATCCACGTTTTCTTGCCGGTCGGGCGACCCTGCTCAGCGCGGCGGGCCTCTTCAGGCGTCACGATGAACACCGGCGCTTTCGCCGTCCGCGCCTGTTCCAGCCGCGCGATCTGTTCCGGCGTCAAGACCTGCTTCGGGTTCTGTAAGACTCCGGTCGCCGCAACGATGTGGTCGTCCGGGACGGTGATCGCCACGCGGTAGTTACCGAACTCCAGCGTGAACTCGCCTGCGCCTAAGAACTGCGTGTGCTGCCAGCCGCGATAGTCCGTGTAGGCGCACATGCGCGGAAACCACTGCGCGATTTCGTAAATGTAGTTCTTGTCCTTCGGGAAGTATTCGTAGCCCGACCGCCCACCGAGCTTCACGGCGTCGTTGATGTTGTAGTTCCAGTCCACCGAAAAACTCACCTGCTGCCCCGGCTTGAGCGGCGTCGGCAAATCCACGCGCATCATGGTTTTGACGATGACGTGTTTGAGCGGCTGCCCCTTGGCGTCCTTGACGGCCGTAATCCTGTAGCCGCCGTCAAACTCCGGGCGAAGCAGGAGGCCGTCAAGCACCGACAACGGTACGCGATCCAGCCCGCCGGAAGTCTGCGACCGAAAGGCATCGCTGTCCTTGGCGAAGATGTTCTGGTCGAGCTGAAGCCATAGGTAGCGCAGCTCATCCGGCGAGTTGTTCGTGTAGGTAATCGTTTCGCTCGCCTGAAGGCGTTGGCGCTCGTCGTCGAGTTCGACGTTGATGACGTGATCGGCGCGGTTTTGCCAGTACTTGTGACCGGGCGCGCCTGACGCCGTGCGGTATTCGTTCGGCGTCGGCAGCACTTCGTCAAGCTGACGGAACTTGTCGCTCGGTTTGGATTTCGATTGGGCGAGGACAGCGCTTGACGCGCTAAGGCAAATCAGGCACGTGGCAAGGACAATCAGGCGGAACAGAATGGTTTTCATCACAAGAACGTAGCTTTACAGGGATACGGCGGAAGACAGTGGGGCAGGTTGCGCAGGGCTACACTTCGCCGCGCAAGCGCGCATAGACGTAATCCAAGTCGCGGAGCGACGCCACGATATAGACCTCGCGCGGCATGGAATCATCGCTTGTACTGAGCGCGACGGTGATGCCGTTGTCCGGGCATTTGGCGAAGCATGGCCGACTGCTCATGGCGACGCAGCCGGCCAGCCCTTCCTTCTCAAGTTGTTTTTGGAACAACGGGCGAATGCGCGTCCCCAGCGCCGCCACGTCGCCGTTGGTGGCGCGGCGGCCACAACTGCTACAGAACTTCACCGTATCAAACAGTAACTCACTCATGCGTGGCCTCCTCCATTGGACAGCGCCGCACGCCGCACAGCTTCAATGTCTGCGATTTCCTTTGGTACGGCGGCGGTCAAGACTTCATTGCCGGTGCGCGTAACGAGCACGTCGTCCTCAATGCGGACGCCAATCCCGGCGTAACGTTTCGGGACGCCCTTGAGACCCGGTGCAAAGTACAGCCCCGGCTCAACCGTGACGACGCAGCCCGGACGGAGCTTTTCATAGAGAAAGCTTCCGTTTTCGGTTTCATTGGTGAAGTACGTGCAGGCGTCGTGTACGTCGCTACCCAGCCAGTGGCCGGCGCGGTGCATGTAAAACCGCGTGTAGGTTTTCTTCTCCTTGATTTCATCGGGTGAGCCGGTCAGCAACTTCAAGTCACGGAGGCCGTCAATCAGTGTGTCAAGCGCGACTTGGTGATACTTGTCAAAGCGCGCGCCAGGCTGAACGGCGGCGATGGCGTTCTTTTGGGCTTGGAGCACCAGTTCGTAAATATCGCGCTGCGCTGGCGTGAATCGCTTCCCGATGGGAAAGGTGCGCGTGATGTCGCTGGCGTAGTAGCCGTACTCCGCGCCAGCGTCAATCAGGAGCAACTCGCCGTCGCGCAGCAGGCTGTTGTTGGCGTTGTAGTGCAGCACCGTCGCGTTTGCGCCGCCGCCGACAATCGAGGTGTAGGAACTCCCTAACGCGCCGCGCCGGCGGAAGACGTATTCGAGTTCAGCTTCGACCTGAAACTCGTACCAACCAGGTTGCACAGTTGCCATGGCGCGAAGGTGGGCTTCGGCGGCGATGTCGGCCGCGCGCCGCATGCGCAGCAGTTCGTCTGCGTCTTTGACGAGGCGCAGCTTGCCCAGCAGCGGCAGGGTGTCGCGGATGGCCGACGGGGCCGGCCCCTGCCGATGCCGACGACGAGCCGCTGCGCGAAACGCGGCGATGACGCGCTGGTTGAGGTGTTCGTCGCGCCCGAACTTGAAATACAGTGTCTGCGCCGTTTCCAAGTACCCGCCGATATGCGCGTCAAAGGCGTCAATCGGAAACGCCTCGTCTGCGCCATAGATTGCCTTTGCGCCTTCGACGCCGGCCCGCGCGCCGTCCCACGTTTCGCGTTCGGGATCGCGCGGTCGGACAAACATCACCAAGCGGGGCGATGCGCCGCCCACGAGGACGATGACGGCGTCCGGCTCCTCAAAGCCGGTCAAGTAATACACATCGCTGTCCGGACGATAGCGGTAGTACAGGTCGTGCGTCCGATGGGCCTCCGGCGGGTTGTAAAGCACCATAACGTCGTCGCCCAAAAGCTTGAAGACACGGCGGCGGCGATTGGCGTAACGTGCGGCGTCAAAGGTGGGCGGTGGAAAGACCTCTCCAAAGTGATTGGGCATAGGTGGTTAGGCACGCCCTTGTCCGAGCAGGTCGGCGAAGGCCGTTGCAAGGTCGGCGGCGCGCATCAGCCTCGTCCCGACAAGGAAGCGCGTGCAGTACGGCAGTAACGTTTCGATGTCCGCGCGGCGGTGAATCCCGCTGGCGGCGACCGTTACGATACCGGACGGGACGCGCGGCGCAAGTCGTTTCGTCGTATCCAACGAAATCTCAAAGGTTTCGAGGTTGCGGTTGTTGATGAGGATCACCGCCGGGTCAACGCGCAGCGCCCGTTCCAACTCGGCTTCAGTTTGCACTTCGACGATGGGCGTCATCTTCCAGCGCCGAATCTCGGCGTGGAGGTCGTCCAGTTGGGCGTCGTCGAGAATCTTCACGATGAGTAGCGCCGCTTCCGCACCGGCGCGGCGCGCATCGTGAATTTGCGCCGGATGCACAATGAAATCCTTGCACAGCGTTGGACGCAGCGACCGCCGGGTGACTTCGGCTAACAGTTCAAAACCGCCGCCGAAGTAATCCGGCTCCGTCAGGACGGAAATCGCCACGGCGTAGGCGTCATAGACGGGCAGCAGGCGCGTCAGGTCGGGCGCAGCCTGCAGGACGCCCTCGCTTGGCGACCGGGGCTTGATTTCCGCGATGAGCGCCGGACTTTGCCCGTCAAGAGCGGCAAGAAACCGGCCCGATGCAGGTGACAGGTCGGCAGGCGGCATCGTGGCGCGTCCGGCGTACGCTGCGCGCCGTGTCGCCACAATTTCGGACAGCGAAGGCGGAATGCGGTTCAAAGGCGTCAAGGCAATTTTTCTTGATGTGCGGCTCGCCACTGCGCCTGCCGGCGACGGCCACGCCGCCGGAGCGGCTCAATCAACCAACGAGCGATAGGCGGACACAAATTTGTCAGTTTCGCCAGCCAACCTCGATGGCGCGGAATCGTCACCTCTAGCGGTCGCCGCCGCCGCGCGTCCTCAATCGCCGCTGCAATCTCGGCGACGGTGAGAATCCGCCCGCCGGAAAACGTCAGCGCCGCTTCAGGTCGGCTGACTTGTAACGCCAGCATTGGGGTTTGAACGGCGTCGGGGCAGACGACCGTCACAGCGATGTTGTAGGGGGCAAGCTCGTACGCAGCGGCGAGCGAAAACCCACGCACAGCGAACTTCGACGCCGAATACAACGTCAGTCCCGGCACGGGCACAATACCCGCCAGCGACGCCACATTGATGATATGGCCGCCCTCCGGCTGACGGCGCATCTGACGTGCAGCCGACAGCGTGCCGAAGATAACGCCCTTGGCGTTAATGTCGAGATGGTCATGCACGGCTGCCGAAGGCGCAGCAAGCAACTCGTCTACGTGCAAATAGCCAGCAATGTTGAGTAGCACGTCCAGCCGGCCCCAACGTGCGACGGTTTCCGCGACAGCGCGTTCCCAGCCTTGTTCGTCACGGACATCAAAGGCTAAAGGCAGCGCCTCACCGCCGGTTTCAGCTGGCAGTTGCGCGCAAATCCGTTCCAGCCGGGCGGCAGACAAATCGGCGAAGACAACGCGGTGACCAGCGCGATAGTAGCTTTCAGCCACATGGCGGCCGATGCCGCTTGCGCCGCCGGTCACGAACATGACATTGGCCATCGGAAACGCTTACAGGGACTCTGGCGCAAATTCGTAGCGGTAAATATCATCCGGTAAGTCGCCGGCGTGAATCAACGTCAATGCCTGGATCAAGCGGGCGTGAATACCATAAACCCACCCGTGCAACCAGGGCTGACCCTGGTCGCTACGCTCAAGCGGGACCCACTCTGGAAACGGCGTTCAAACCTGCGTCCGCAGGCGCATAATTTCAGCCTGTAGGCGTGGAATCTGCGGCAGGCTGCGGGTTTCGCTTTGGGCCGCCGCCGCCCGCTGAACATGCCAGTAGCAAAGCCCCAGCTTTGAGACGTTTTTCAGGAAAGCGCGCCGCGCCCCGAAGTTGCCTTGCAGCGGCCAGAGCGTCCGGCGAATGCTTGAGGTTGCAATCGCCAAGTGCTCCGGGGTGATGAGTCCACGCGCCACTTCGACCGCGAGCATTTCCTTGAGAATTTTGCTCTCACGCCGGGCGACATAGATGAGAAAGCCGATAAACAGCAGGAAGAACGGCACCTCGAACAGCGCATAACCGATGAGAAAGCGGTTGCCTAAAAACACCGCCATGCCGTTCCAAATCATGTGCAGGACGACCGCGAGGACATAGCCGCCGACCGGCGCTAGGAAACGAACGGCGAAACTGTGTGACTCGCGAGCGATGCCGCAGCCGATGCCGGTCATCGCCGTAAAGGTCACATGGGCGAACGGCGACAAAACGCCGCGCAGAATAAACACGACGATGAGTCCCCCAAGCCCGCCGCTGAGCAAGCTGCGCCCGTAGTAGAGAACATTTTCCACCGTGGCGAAGCCGAGCGCGATGAAGCCGCCGTACACGATGCCGTCCACGATGTCGTCGAACTCGCGTCGCAGAAACAGCAGGATGAGGATGAGTCCCAAGCCCTTTGAGCCTTCTTCGACAATAGGAGCAGAAATGACGGCGCCGACAATCGTGCCAGCGACTTCACCGCCGACGCTGGCGGCGATCGTGCCGAACAATGAGTTCAAAACGTAAGAAACAATGACGGCGACTAGTCCGCCCCAAGCGAACGACGCCGCCAAGGCCCACGCCGGCTCTGGATCGTACCGGTCAAGCCACAGCAGCGGCAGCATGTAGAAAAAAGCCGGGACAAACGCAACAATCGTGGCGATGATGGCCGCGACAACACCCAGATTGGAGAGCATGATGAGAGCGACCACCAGGGAAAGAATCAGACAGACCAGCAATCCAACCGCCATGCCGATGTAAGCGCCGACCGGCGACTTTTCCGGCTCTGGGGCGAGTCCCTTATGTTCTGGGTTGTACATCCCGATGCTGCCCAGCGTTTGCTTGAGCATAGCCGTGCGCCCGCCGGGTACCGCCAAGGGGCGACCCCCTGCGAACGCCACCGGGCTCGACGCTGGTGCAGGTGATTCCAGCGCGACGCTAATGCGAACGCCAGGACGCCCTAACTCGATGACATCGCCGTGATTGAGCCGAACGCGCTGGATACGCTGGCCGTTGACGTACGTCCCGTTGGTACTCTGGTTGTCCACGACGTAGAAGCCGTCCGGCTCAGCCTGCAACAGGCAATGCCGCGACGACACCATGCCGTCCATCGCTGGATCAAAGCGGACGCCCGCGTCCACACTACGCCCCAGCAGTAGGACGCCTTCGTGGAGGCGGTAGGATTGACCGCTCAGTGAGCCGTTGAGCACCGAGATACAAAGTCCCATACGTCGTAAACTTGCTGCATCAGCAGGACGGCGAAGAACCGACTAGCTGGCTAGACCGAACGCCTCAAGCACTTCACGACTGTGCGTTTCAACATTCACCTTGTCGAAAATTTTGACGATGACGCCCTGCTCATCAATGAGAAAGGTCTTCCGCGCCAGTCCCATAAACTTTTTCCCCTGCCACTCCTGTTCCCCGTAAACGCCGTAGGCCTCGGAGACGACGTGGTTGGTGTCCGCCAACAACGTGAAGGGAAGCTGGTATTTTTCCGCGAAGGCGCGATGTGAGGCTTCATCATCGAGTGAGACGCCCAGCACGACGATGCCCTTTGCTTGATATTCGGCGTGCGCGTCACGAAAGCCGCACGCCTCTTTGGTGCAACCCGGCGTGTCATCCTTCGGGTAAAAGTACAAAACCACCTTACGACCGCGGAACTGTTCCAGACTCACCGGCTGGCCGTGCATATCCGGCAGGGTGAAGGTTGGCGCAGGAGAACCGACTTCAGGCATACAACACCTCGCAATAGACAAAGTACACAAACGCGAAGTAAGGTAGATGAACCTGCGCCTGCAAAACAATGGGCTTTGTCGGCGTTCGGCTGTTCAGTCGGGGCATAACGCGGTATAGTGCGCGGCAAGATAGAACCGGGTCGATCGGCGGCGACGATATTGCGCCGCGTCTTTCAGGACACCGCCGGGCGATCCGCTTGATTCAACACTGGGCGACTTATGTATTTGTTCGCCGCAAGGATTTCATTCGACGTTCGACCGCACGTGTAACGTCCCGATTGCCATAACCGAATTGCTATGCCCCAAGACTCGTCCGCTAATCATGTGATGCTCGCGCCGACGGCGGCCGAGGTTGACTTGGTCACGCCGACCGTGCAAGACCGCATGCGACGGCGCGGAAGCTATCAGTACACGCTTCCGCAGGAAGACGGCGGTCTGCCGTTGCGTCAAGCGTTTCTCACGATTCTGCGCTACAAGTTCACGGTTCTGTTGTGCGTCGTCATCACGATGACCATCACCGGCCTGGCGCTGTCCCGTATGCAGCCGGTTTATGAGGCCGCTTGCCACATCGAAATTGCGCCAGAAAAGGAGTTTTACTCGTCGAGCGGGCGCATTTCGTTTATGCCGTACTCGGTTGACCCGGACTATCTCAACACGCAGATTCGTAAGATTTCGAGTCCGCCGGTGTTGATTGAGGTGGTCAAAACCCTCAAGCTTGACCGTGATCCAAAGTTTCTGGCGTCCGGGCCGACGACGCTCGGCGCAGCGTTAGCCGATTTGATCCGGTCGCCGCGCAGGCTGCCCACAGCGGCGAAAAAGCAAGAGGCTCAATCAAGCGACTTGCCGGACGCTGAGCCGGCGTCGGCGGCGAATGAGCAAGACGAAATGCAACGCTATGCGCCCCAGATTGGGAGGCTGGCGAGTGGGCTGCAAGCCTACGGTGTTCCTCGGACGCGCTTGGTGCGTATCGTGTTCCAGCACCATGACCCGGAAACAACCAAGCTTGTTGTCAACACCATCGCCGAGGTGTTTGCGCGCCGCAATGTTTCCGACCGCTTTCAGCAGGGGATAAGCCAAAAGGAATTTTTGGCTTCTACGGCGGCGCGGTTGCAGCAGGAAATTCTCGAGGAAGAACGCAAGCTGACTGAGTACCTGCGGACACGCAAAATTGTTTCGCTCAAACCGGAAGACAACCCGGAAGTTGCGCGCTTAGCAGGTCTCAATCAGGCGCTGCTCGAAGCCGAAAAAGAGCGCCTGCGGGCGGAGGAGCGGTATCAAGCCAGTCTCACCGAACCAATTGACTCGCTGGAGGAGATGCAGTCCGACCCGGAACTCCAGAAGCTCCGGGGCAAGATTTCCGAGCTGAGGCAAAGGCGGCTGGAGTTGCTGGGAACCTACACCGAAATTCACCCGGAGGTGGTTCAGATTGACCAAATGCTGGCGCAGGCGGAAGGCGAGCTCAAGGAAGCTAAAAGCAACGCCTTAGCGCGCATCAAGACTGCCTACTTCAACGCGAAGAAGCGGGAAGAGGAACTACGGGCGCGTGTGGAAAAGCAGCGCAATGAAGTCGTGACCCAGAACGGCGATGGCGTCGTGCAGCGGATGATGCAGGACAATATTGACAACAAAAAGAAAATGCTGCAGGCGCTCTATGCCACGACCAAAGACACCGAGATCGGTCTGCGGATGGACCTCAATAACATCACGGTCGCTGACCGCGCCGGGACGCCGGGGGCGCCGATCAGTCCGCGTGTCGGCTATACGTTGAGCGTGGCGTTTTTCCTGTCACTCTTCGGCGGCATCGGGTTGGCGTTTGCTCGCGAATACCTCAACACACGCATCAAGTCGGTTGAAGATGTTGATCGGCTGCTGAACCTACCGACTTTGGGGCTGATCCCAAAGGTCACCCCTAAAGAACTGAGCAAGGGCGGTGGGTACTACGGCTACGGTAGTGAGACGAAGGTGCTGGCCAAGCTGGCCGACGGACGCCCGTTGCCGGCCAACCTCAACATCGGCCTAAGCGCCTTTGCGTTGTCGGCCTCACCAGTGGGTGAAGCCTATCGCCAGTTGCGGACCTCGATTTTGCTTTCATCGTCCGAAGACGTGCGCAACCGCATTATTCTCATTACCAGCAGCCAGCCAGGTGAGGGTAAAACCACAACCGCGTTCAATACAGCCATCTCGCTGGCTCAAACCGGGGCGTCGGTGCTGCTGGTGGATTGCGACCTGCGGCGGCCACAGCTTCAGAAACTCTTTGAAAAGCACGGCCAAGACAACGCCTTCCGGCCCGGCCTGTCACGGTATCTTTCTGGGCAGTGCAGGATTAGCGACATCTTTGTTCCATCGCCTATCCCGTACCTGACCCTGATTACGTGCGGTCAGATGCCGCCTAATCCGGCCGAATTGCTTGGCTCGCAGCGGATGCGGTCGCTTTTGGCCTATGCCGTTGAAAAGTTCGATTATGTGATTCTGGATACGCCGCCGATGCTGTCATTCGCCGACGCAACGATTCTCTCGGCGATGGCGGACAGCGTCATCTTGGTCGTCAACTGCCAACGCTCCAAGCGCGACATCGTCAAGCGGGCGTGCCGCAAACTCGATGAGGCCAACACGCGCGTGCTAGGCGTCGTCCTCAATGCCATATCGCAGGAGCAGACAAGCTACTACGGCTACGATTACTACGGCTACAGTTCGTACTACTACTACAGCCGGTCGGCGGCGGTGAACGGCAACGGTGAAGCAGCAGCTGTCAAGCCACCGCCGTCGGCGTCGGAGGTTTTCGAGCAACTTAAGTCGGCGCTCCAAGAACGCGATGAGCCAAGTCCTCCAGACGTTGAAAAGGGCGGAAGCGCGAGGCCGTCCGTCTCAAACTCGGCAGCCGCCGATGGAACGGCCGAGCAACGCGATGCGGGATAGGACCGTGTCCGTTCTGTAGCGCCTCCGGTTGCGTTGCTGGCCGCCGGTTACTAGAGCGGGCTAATTGGGTGGAAACATCCGCTGCTCGCGCTGTTCAAAGCCTCTCCCACGCTGTTGGCAGCCGGTTGGTGTTAGGCAGGTGCCAACGCCGGTCGGGCGGGAGGTTGGTTGCAGGTTGCTTTGGTCGGTTGCTGGAGGTCGGTTGCTGGAGGATGTGGCGTTGGCGCTCGATGAGCGCTTCTTGTTCTTGTTGTCAGTTTGATTGCCTTTCTCCAGCGCACGCTTGTGCTACATTGCTAGCTTTGCGCGGCGGTGTGGACAAGCCGGAACGGACTCATCCGCGTCGCTAGCTTGTCGCCTATGGGTTGGTCGGGCGTTGTCATTAGAAGCGCCGCAGACTGGGTGACGCTGATTCTGCACTCCACCGTCGTCTTGATGCTGATGGGCGTGACGGCGGCGTGCGGACGGGCAAATCATCGGGTTTTATTGGTGCGCCCTTGTTCATCGTCTCTGACAGCCTGTTAGCGATGAATCGCTTTTTCTAACGCCGTCGTTGGGGCATGTATCTGCGTGACACCGACCTATGCGCCGCGCAGCGCCTCATCGCCAGCGGCGTTCTGGCAGAAATCATCGAACGCTGTCTAAATGTGCATGCCTTCCTCCACATGACGACACCGACCGCCTCCGACGCTGCTAAACTCATCGCCTCGAACCGTGAAGCCTTCTTTGACTATTTCATCCTCGATACCTACGAAGCCGGATTGGAACTCGTCGGGACGGAAGTCAAGGCCCTACGGGAAGGGCGGGTCAACCTCAAGGACGCTTATGTCACCATTCGCAATGGTGAAGCCTGGCTGCTAGACGCCTACATTAGCCCTTATTCGCACGGCAACCGTTACAACCATGACCCACGCCGGACGCGCCGCCTGTTGCTCCATAAGCGTGAAATCGCCAAGCTGGCAGCAGCGGCGCAGGAACGTGGATTGACCATTGTTCCAACCAAGCTGTATTTCAAACGCGGACGCGCCAAGGTCGAAATTGCAACGGCGAGGGGCAAGAAAACCTATGACAAGCGTGAGACCGAACGTCGCCGCGACCTTGAGCGGGAAACGCGCGCCGCGCTCAAGTCTCGCCCCTAGACACCTGCTGTTTTCTTCGGCGAGGAATGTTACTAACTGGTGGTTCGACTGCTATGACAACCCATAGGGTCCTTGTTTGCGGCAGCCTAGCGGAAGACGGCCTCAATATTCTGCGCAGCGCACCGAACATTACGCTTGACGTCAAACCTGAACTCCGCGAGGACGAACTGGCGGCTGTCATCGCGCCTTATCATGCACTCATTGTCCGCAGCGATACGCGCCCGACCGCCAAAGTCATCGCAGCGGCGGAAAACTTGAAAGTCATTGGTCGCGCTGGGACAGGCGTGGATAACATTGACGTGGAAGCCGCCACTAAGCGCGGCATTGTGGTGATGAATACGCCCGGCGGCAACAGCGTCACGACCGCCGAGCATACATTTGCGCTGTTGCTGGCGACAGCCCGCCCCATTGCGCAGGGAACGCTGACGCTCAAGGCTGGACGCTGGGAGCGCAAGAAGTTGGTCGGCGTCGAACTTTCCGGCAAGACACTAGGCATCGTCGGCGTCGGGCGCATCGGCAGTTTGGTCGCCCAGCGGGCGGCGGCTTTTGGCATGCACATTATTGGCTATGATCCCTATCTGACTAGAGAGGCCGCCGCCAAACTGGGTGTTGAGTTGGTGACGCTGGACAACCTGTTGGCGCGAGCCGACTTCATTACACTGCACGTCCCACTGACCGAAGAAACACGCCACATCATTGGACGCAACGCCTTCGCCAAAATGAAGCGCGGCGTTCGGCTCGTCAACTGTGCGCGCGGCGGCCTTGTTGATGAAGCCGCACTGGCGGCGGCGCTGCAGGATGGGACGGTGGCGGCAGCCGCGCTTGATGTATTTGAGGAAGAGCCCCCGCCGCCCGATCACCCGTTGCTCAAGCTGGACAACGTGACCTGTACGCCGCACCTGGGCGCGTCAACAACGGAAGCGCAGGTTAGCGTTGCCGTCTCCATCGCTAAACAAATTGTTGATTTTCTGGAGAACGGCGTTGTTTTCGGTGCCGTCAATGCGCCTTCGGTCAGCGCCGAAATCATGGCCGAACTCCGGCCGTATGTAGATTTGGGCCTCAGGCTGGGGATGTTTCAGGGGCAGGCTTTTGGGAGCAACGTCCGGCGGTTGGTAATTGAGTACAGCGGCAAGGTCGCCGACCTTGACGTACGCCCAATTACACAGGCGGTGCTCGTCGGCTTGCTTTCCGGTACGAGTGATCGGGTCAACTTTGTCAACGCGGCGCTCATCGCCGAGGAACGGGGGATGAGCGTCTCAGAAACAAAAAACCGCGTTGCCAAGGACTTCGCCAGTTTGGTTTCGCTTTGGGCGGAGACAGAGACTGGTGAAAGCGATGTCGCCGGCGCGGTGTTCCGAGAAAGCGACCTGCGGATTGTAAGGGTCAACGGGGTTCCGATTGAGGCGATTCCAAAAGGGCACATGCTACTGTGCGCCAACCGCGACCAACCCGGTACGCTAGGGCGAATTTGTACGACGCTGGGCGACGGCGGGGTGAACATCGCCCGGCTCTACCTTGGACGCAAGGAAATGGGTGGCACGGCTATTTCGCTCATTCAAGTAGACTCACCCGTTCCCGACGATGTTATGGCTAAGCTAAGTGAGCTTCCGGCAGTGCTTAAAGCGCGATGCATTCACCTCTAGGGCCTTACCCTAACGAGGCGTCGGTAAGGACGACTCATAGAAACGGCGGCGGGAAAACGGCGCTGTGGTTTTACACCCGAGCCGGCGTAGGGTTTACTCGCCGGCTTCTCCAGACATCAACCCCTGCGCTGTCGCCCATGCTTCAAAGGCCTGTTCAAGTTCGTCGAAGGACGAAATCTCAAACAGTTCTTCCTGCATGTGATGAATCTCAACCGGCGTGTCAGCGACCCGCTCAATATCAAACGGTGTTTTTTTCACTGCATCGGAAAGCGCGTACGCGATTTCGCCGACCGATGAACTAATGCCAGCGCCATAGATTTTTGTCAGGCGTGGGTCACGCTCCGCGCCGGCGTGCGCCGTGGGATTGATCAGCCCGAATTCAACCGTGTACCAGTAAATCCGCCCCAGCTTGACTGTATCTTCCTCATTGCGAGCGTTGATGCCGGCCAACCCAAACTTGTGGAAGAAGGAAGCAAAGCGCGGATTGGTGATCATTGGCAAGTGCCCCATCAGATCGTGAAACATATCCGGGGCAGGCGTGTACTCCAACTCTGTCGGATGCCGCAGGAAGTCCGTACATGGAAAGAGCTTTTGCGCCAGCAAGAGGAAAAACGTCGCCTCCGGCACATAGCCTTCCACGCGAACGCACTGCCAGCCAGTACACGCGCGTAAACGCTCACTCAAATCGGCCAGCCGTGGGATGCGGTCGCGCTCGTAGCGCAACTTGGCGCGTCCTTCAAGGTACTCGTCACAGACCCGACCCACAATCGCCGCCGACTGTCGTTCGTAGAGCGTTCGCCATGTTTCATGCTGAATAGGTGCATAAACGGGCGGCTGGATGTCGCGCCCAATTGTCCCCTCCGGCGACGGGCTGGGCGCAAGCGGTGGCGAAGGTTTAGCCTTGAACACTACTTCCGTGGAGAGCTTAGCAGGCAGAGTCTTTAACGCAACGGCGGCGGACATTCTTGGCTCTCCTCCGTCACGAGGGGTGATTTCACCGGGGACGCTTCCTAAACGTTAGCGAAGCCACAAAGCCGGACAACGGCCACCTCCGATAAATCGCCCCAACCAATTTCGCGCCGCCAAAGCACGCGAAAGTCGCTAGAAAGAAAAGACGCGCCCGCCAAGCGACGGGCGCGAAGCGCCACACTGTACGAACGTAGTAGGGATGGACGGGACGGGCTACTTGAGCGTGTGAATCCATTCGGCGATCGCTATGCGATCCGCCGCCGAAACTTGCGGCATCGGCGGCATCTTGGGTGCACCGTAAGCGGACGGATTCTCAATCAATCCGGCGATTTCCTCCTTGCTGCGGTTCGCCTTTTTGGCGACGCCAATGAGCTTCGGCCCGGCTGGACCGCCCTCACCGTTTTCGCCATGACAAACCGCGCAGTTTTTTACAAAAGCCTCTGGCGCCGGCGCCGCAACGGCCGCCTTCCGGCTGATGTCTTTCGGCTCAAACGGCTCCTTCAAGAAACGTACACCTTCCTCTTCCTGGGCTTTAAGCTGCGCCGCAAAGTTCTGAGCGTCATCCCGCTTAGCTAACAGGTGCAACGTTCCAATGGCGACCAGCAGGGCGATTGTCCCCAGCATTACAAATGGACGTTTGAGCGGATGCCGTTCGGGACTGCGATCCAGGAACGGCAAAAAGGTAATAACGGCCATAACCAGACCTGGAATTACCAGCGAGCCGATAATGGCGGTCGAGCCGGGGAAGTACTTCAGAAGCTGGAATAGGAACATGAAGTACCATTCCGGGCGCGCGACGTACTGGGTTTGCGACGGGTCCGCTTTCGGCTCCAGCGGCGCGAGGGTCGTCAATGACAGGTAGGCCAAAATGGCAAAGACCACCAGTGAAAACACCGCATCTTTGAACACTTGGCCGGGCCAGAATGGCTCAACTTTGAACATCGCCTCCTGCTCGGTCATGTTGAACGGCCCAGCCGGCCGCGCCTTGCGAAACAGGTACAGGTGCGCAGCAATGCCGCCGGCCATCAGCGCTGGCAGCAGAAAGACGTGAACCATAAAGAAGCGCGAAATGGTGATGGTACCCAGCTCCGTGCCGCCAATGATAATGCGTTTGATGAGATCGCCGAAGATCGGAATCTCACTGGCGATCCCGACCGTCACCACCGTACCGTAGTAGGCTTTCATGTCCCACGGCAACAGGTAGCCGGACAGTGAGAATGCCAACACCAACTGAAGCAGGCCAGCGCCGACCAGCCAGAGCAATTCCCGTTTTTGCTTATAGGCCCCCCAAATGACAACTTGGAGTATGTGCAGCACCACCATGATGACCATGGCGCTGGAGCCATAGTGGTGCATCCCGCGCATGAAGGCTCCAAACGGAACCTCCTTCATGATGTACTCAACCGACTTGTGCGCATCCTCGGCGCTCGGTACGTAGTACATCGCCAGAAAAACGCCTGTGATGGATTGCAGCGCAAAGATGAACAGCAACGCACTGCCAAAGGCGTAAGCGTACCTCGTCCCGCCGGGAATCGGTTCATCAAGCAACTCGTGCAGGATTTCGCTGATGCCGGCTCTCTCGTCAACCCAATCGTAAATTTTTCCAAGCGTACCGTTATACTGCGGAACTGCCGGAGAAGCCATAGTCAAGGAAACCTTCCTAAAAAGTGTTGTCTGCGGAGCATGCCGCCGATGCGGGGGGCTGTCGCCGGCTACGGCGGCCGAAGCCGCCGCCTTCCTTATTTGGGAAGAAGTCAGGAAAACACTTCTTTTTCCGGGAGCAAATTCTTAAACTTCTGAAAAACGACCTGGAGTTTTTTGTCGTCCGTCACGCGATACTCAAGGGTATCCAGTCCGCGCGCTGAAGCCGAGCCGGGCTTTCTCTCACCGGTGATGTCAAAGGCGCTGTTGTGACAGGGGCAAAAGTACTCGTTGCGCTCAGGAACCCAGTTGACTTTGCATCCCAGATGCGGACAAGTCGCAGTAAATGTCAGAAACTTGTCCCCTTGCTTCATCACCCAGACGGTTTCATCGGACGACGACTTCACCCAGCCGTCGCGTACTTCAATCGTGATTTTCCGCGCCGTCGGCTTACCTTCTTCAAATTCAGTGACCGAACCAAGATCAATCCAGTTTTTATCGTCGCCGTCTTTGCCGGTCTTGAGCGCATTGCCAATGGCGAATTGAAAGATCGGATAAGCCAGCGCACCGCCAATGCCGGCCCCGATGACAATCGAGCCAAGGCCCATAAAAAAGCGCTTGGTTTTGTCCACTTCGGACAGTTCGGACATACGAACTCCTTAATCGTTAGGTGCTCGGAAAATGCGTCCTAAAAAGCATGCGCCGGGGAATCGTCGTCACGCTTGCGGAGGATAGACCGGCGACGAGTATACCGACGGGGTGGGAAGGCGTGTGTAAGTCAGCATACAGAGCTTTTGGGTTTTGCCCACCTCACACCGTCCGCTGGGTCGAACCTGGACGAGCTGCGCCCGCTAAATGAGCTACTCCGGCTCAGCGTAAACCGTCACCTGATCTCGTACGGGATCGAGTGTTACGTGAAGCACATTCGGCCGGCAGCACACGGCGCAGTCCTCGATATACCGCTGCCGGCGACCGCCGCTCCAGTCAGGGAAGGTGACGTTTGGTTCGCCGCAGTGCATGCAAAGATACTCAGCGGCATCCTGCATTCCAGGCTAGCGTTACTCGACGGATGGCAGTTCGCGCTGGGGCTCTGCACGTTGCGGAGCGCGCAGCGGGGCTAAAACGTCATCCCCGTCGCCAATAAAGCCCATCTCGCTTAGCGGCCAGTAGCGATACACCGCCTTGCCGTAGATGTACATTTCTGGCACTAACCCCCAGTTGCGGCTGTCATTGCTGGCGTCGCGGTTGTCACCCATCACGAAGTAGTGGTGTGGCTCGACGACCCATGTGCGCGGCGGACTGACAATCGTCGTGTAGTCTTTCGAAAGATAGGCTTCGCGAACCAGTTTGCCGTTGATGTACAGCTCGCCGTTCGCCAGTGTGATTTCATCGCCGGGCAAACCAATCACGCGCTTGATGAAGCTTTCCTGCGGGTTTTTCGGGTAGTAAAACACTACGATGTCGCCGCGCTCAATTTTGGAAAAGTTATAGATGAAACGGTTGACAAAGAGGCGTTCGCCTTCGCGCAGGCGCGGCAGCATGCTCGTACCCTTGACGTAGACGGGCTGAATGACGAATAGCCCGATGAGCAACGCCATGACCAGCGCCAGCGCGATGTCTCGCCCGATGCTCAAGCCTTCCCGCACCCAGCGCTTCCAACTCGGTGTTGCGTCGGTAAACGTCACCGTCGCTACGCCCGCCTCATCCGCAAGGTTGAAGCCGATGGTCGGTGTTTGGGGCGAGACAACCCATAGCGGACGAAAAACAGGCTGCGGGTTGGAGTCGGACGCCACCGCGCCAAGCGCCGGCAGTGATGCTTCCGCTGTACTTTCCCAGTCTAGGGTCGCCGTCGGCTGACATTCGGTGCAAGTTGGAGGAAAACTGGCAGACAGCGCTTGCGGAGCGGATTCTATCGGTGGTGACGTTTTGTCGCGCAGTGTCTCCGTAGCCGGCTTCATTGCCGGCGGCGCTTCCGTCATATCCTCTAAGGGGTGGTTGTCCAGCAAGGGCTGACGCCGATGCGATACACCGTACGCGGACGATGTATAGCTCGACCAGCCGCCGCCAGCGAACGACGCCTCTGCTGAAGATTTGACGAGGGAGTTGTCCAAGAAATCGTCACGCATAGTCGTCGGTTTGGTCGTTTTGTGCGAAGGCTTATCAGCGCCTGAGCATACATCACGGCTGGATGATTTCAACCGTTCCAAACTTGGCCAGCGCCTCTTGGAGGGCAGGCGCTCCGCCATAGATCGCCACCAGACGTCCACGACTTAGCATCGCCTGCGCCAAGGCGTGACAGGCCGCCGGCGTCACTTCTGAAAGACGTTTGGGTAGCTCAGCTTCCGCCGCCGGGCTGCGGCCGTAGGTTTCCAACTGAATCAACTGTTGGGCGATGTCGCGATTGTTGGGAATACGGTTGCGGAGCGCGGCGGCGACGGTTGTTCGGGCGGCGCGCACCTCTTCCTCATCAGGCGGCGTATCGCGCAGTCGGTCAAGTGTTTGCATGACTCGCTCCAGTTCGTGAGCCGCCGTTTCTGGTGGGAAGCTTCCGCGCAACACCCACGGGCTGTCCGGCAGACGACGATGCTCCAGCGTCAGCGTCCAGGGTTGAACGTGGCGTTTGAGGACCTCCGCCAAAACCAGCCACGCGGCACGCGTTTCGGCGGTGGCTTCCGGGAGAATCCCACCAAGGCGAATGTCTACACGGTTGCCCGAACGCGGTTGCAGCACAATGCGTAGCCGTTCAGGTGGGTTCGGGGGCAAAAACGTCGCCGGGGCCGGTTTGCCCTTGGCCCAACCGCCGAAGGCGCGGCGCGTGACGCTTCGGATTTGGGCCGCTGTCACGTCACCGACAATCACAATCGCCGCATTGTTCGGCAGCCAGTGCCGTCGGTGGAAGTCAGCGACATCGGCCGGTGTAATCGCCGCCACGCTCTCCGGCGTTCCTAAAACGGTGTGATGATAGGGATGGGCTTCATAGAGGGTTTGGAAAAATAGAGCGTCGGCGGCGGCCGCGTCCGTTTGAGCGGCGCGCGCCACAGCTATGGCGGCTTCCTGAAACGGCTTGAAACGGGCTTCGGTAAAGTCGCGGCGAGCGAAATCGGGCAGTGTAATGAGCCGCCCAAGCAAATCAATCAGGACAGCAGCTTGCCGGGCGGGGCCGGTCAACAGAATGCATGTTCGATCCCAGTCCACGTCAATCTCAAGCTGCGCTTCAGCTTCCTCCAGTTCAAGCTGCACGCGCTCGGCATTGTAGCCGCCCCCACCACTCTGCACGCATTCTGCCGTCAAACGCGCCAAGCCAGCCTTCCCAACGCGGTCAAACGTTGCGCCTACTTTGATTACTACCCCAACTGTGACCGAAGTTGAGCCGGGGCGTTCCACGACGAGAATCGGCAAGCCCGTTAGCAATGCATCCCGCTGAACAGCTGGTAGTTCTTCAATCCCGGACGCCGCCATACCGCTGGTGGTCGGGGTGAGCGACGACGCGAGAAGCGTCGCCAAAACTAGCCAACTGGTTAGGGAGTAGGCCGTCCAGTGACGGCGCAATCTCTGTTCCGAGCGTGTAGAAACTATGTTTTTTGTTGAGGCGCTCAACGGCATCGCTTTTTTGTTGCACTCAACAAAGGATGAGGGCCAGCACCCACTACTTCGTTCTAGTCTAGCAGCGTACTTTTCGGGGAAAGGTAGCGGCCTGTCAGTCAAGCGGCGTCGGGAAGCGGTTACAGTACGTCGGCGAGACGGCCTGCCTCGCGGACTGAAGAGGTGTTGCCGCTGCCCCTCAAGCTGGTGTGGTGCGGGAGGGTTCCCTGAAAGCGGCTCTAGTCCGCCGTACGTGGAAACCGCAGCTCACTGATTGGAATCTCGCGCTTCCACTGCTCAACGCCGTTTTCATCGAAACACCGCATCGTCAGCAAGCGCTGGGCGCGCGGCCCAGAAAACTCCAGAAGACCAAAGTTGTGCTTCTCTACCAGCGTTCCCGCAACGCGGCAGGGATTGTTCTGCTCGACCTTGGACAAGGTCGCCACGCCGGCCGTCAGCGAACTCGATGTGAAGTCATACAGCGGGTACAGCCCCGGCTCAATCCGTTGATTGAGCTCCGCCAAGTGCCGGTCGCCGGAAATAAAGACCACCCCTGGAATCTTCTCCTTGCGAAGGAAGTCAAAAACTTTGGCCTGCTCAACTTTGAAGCGGCTGAAGCATTCCCACGGCGAAACCGGATTAAGCATTTGCCCGCCGTTGGCGATGACCTTGAACGTCGCCTCGCTTGAACGTAGCGACTCCAACAACCACCGGAGCTGTTCCTGACCAAACATCGTTTTATCCAGGGAATCGTCGGGCAGCGCATTCGGTGTCCGGTGATAGCGGTTGTCCAGCATAAAGAACTCAACGTCGCCCCACTCAAAACGGAAGAAACAGCCCGGAATCTCCGGCGTGCCGTGCGCGGGGTTGCCCCAGTAGTCGCGGAAGACGCGCAGCGCAATGTCGCGCCCTCGGTAGGTGCGGTCGGAGTCATTTGGGCCGTAATCGTGATCGTCCCAAATGGCGTAGTGGTGAACGGACGCCCACAGCGGTTGCAGTTCAGCTTGCGCGCGCGTGTGCGCGTAGCGATACCGCATGCCGGACTCCGTTCGGTAGTCGGCCTCACGGTAGTAGCAGTTGTCGCCCAGCCACAGCATCAAATCCGGCTTCTGCGCCAGAATAGCCGCAAAGACCTTGGGCGAATCGCCGTAAGGACGACCAGGCCGGTCAAACGGCGGATCGTTGACGTAGTGGCAAGAGCCGAAGGCGACCTTGAAGGGCGGCGGTTCCGTGCGCCACTTCCACATCGGCTGCGTCTGAAACGTCATCGCGTAGGGACGCTCAATGCGTACGCCGTCCAGATACACTTCGTAGTCGTAGCGAGTTCCGAACGACAGGCCCGACAGCACAAACTTTGCAATCAAGTCGCTGTCCAGCGTTGTCCGGTGTTCCTCGCTGAGCCGCGCTGTCTCTGGCTTACCCTGCACCCAGTAGCGAAGTTGTGCGCGCGCCGGACGGCGCGTTTGCAGCCAGATCAGTACTTCCGTCATTTCACTGTAGCCAACCAACGGGCCGGAAAGCAGCGCGTCTGCTTCCGCCCCTTCAGTACGAAGCCGCAGCAGTGACCACGCCACTGGTGACAGGAACAGGTGGCTAATAAACGAGCGTCGTCTCACGGTGGAGTTTCCTCAAGCTGAACAAGCGTTATGCTCGGCGACCGCACCAGCGCAAGTGGGGGAGAGACTGTGGTCTACCGGCGTGCGGACGCACAGGCGAAACAAATGGAATCCAAGAAGCGCGTTGGGAGGATTTATCTGGTGGGGCGCCGCTAGGCGGTCTATTCCGCTGGTACAGTTGGGAGCACTTGCCGAGCAGTGCGTCGGCGACGCAGCTTTGAACCAAAGCCTGCGCCGCCCCACCGTACTTTCGCTTTGACGCCGCTGAACAATGCCCACAGCGAATTCTTCAAACGAATTTTTCTCAGGTTGAGCGGTGGGGACGCGCCTAAAAGAGAGCCGGCCGGGGATTAGCCGCTTAGCGACCACCAGATGAGGCCTCCGATGCAGAGACAGGCTATGACGACGGCGACAATGACGACCGTACGCCAAGTCGCGCTCCGGCGTGGTTTTTCGCGTGCCACGACGGTTTGCGAGGCCATGACGATGTCCGCCGGATTGTTTTCCGGCGTCGGTTTCGGCGTCGGCGACAACTCACCGTTCACGGCGTTCACAACATTCAACGGCGTCGGCGAGACGGGCGGCGGTGGCAGCGCCCGCTGCTCGGCTTCACGCTTGCTCATTGTCGTCGCCAAGCGTACGGCTAACTCCAGCTCGCGCGCGAACTCGCCGCCCGACTGCGGCCGCCGCAATGGGCTTTTCTCCAGCGCCCGCATAATCACTCGTTCAACGTGCGCCGACAGGTCGGGGCGGAACCGGCGCGGCGACGGGGGAATTTCGTTGGCGTGTTTGCTGAGGATGACCTTCGACGGCCCGCCGTGAAACGGCGTCTTGCCGGTCAGCATTTCGTAGGTGATGATGCCAAGGCTGTAAACATCCGACCGCGCGTCAAGTTCAAGCCCCTTCGCCTGTTCCGGCGACATGTACTGCGGCGTGCCCATGACCATGTTTTGCGCCGTCAGGGGAGCGCTGTCCGTCGTGTCCTCTTGAACCTTGGCGATGCCGAAGTCTAGTACTTTGACCCGCTCCCGTTCGGCTTCCTCCGTCGGCAGCAGCATGATGTTTTCCGGCTTGAGATCGCGGTGGATGACGTTTTGCGCGTGGGCGGCGTCCAAAGCGTCGCCGATTTGCCGCACAATGTGCACAGTACGTTCTAGGCTGAACGGCCCGTCGGTCTGGATGGCGCGTTTGAGCGTCGAGCCTTCCAGATACTCCATCACCAGATAGACGTAGCCTTCTTCACTAATTCCAAAATCCGTCACCTGGATGACGTTGGCGTGGTCAATCCGGCTCGCCGCCTGGGCCTCTTTCTGGAAGCGTTTGACGGCGCGGCGCTGAGCCGCTAGTTCGGCATGGAGTATCTTGACGGCCCAGAGCTTGCGCGTCAGAACGTGCGTCGCACGATACACCGTGCACATCCCGCCTTCCCCGATGCGCGCTGTCAGGTGGTAGCGGTCAATAAACACCCGTCCCACCAGTGGGTCCTCACCCAACTCTTCTTCGTCGGATACCGTGGACAGCCCCTTGCCGTCATAGGGGCAGAAGGCGATGTCCGCCGTGTAGGTGCGCCGACATTGCGGACAGGCTTTCATGGCTGACACAACATACAAAACCGATGAACAAGCGGGCGGGGCTTACTTCAGGTACAACTCTTCCAGATTCCACGTCGCCGCCGGATCGAACGCCGCTAGGCGAACATTCAGCACGTTGGAACGCGCGCCGGCGATGGTGTGTTCCGAGACCAGATGGATCACGGGCGAGACCTCATTCCAGTTCCGCTGGAAGTCGTTATAGAGCTTTTTCCGCTCCTCAACCGTTTTTTGCCGCAAGGCCTGGTCGAAATCGCGCGCTATTTTCTTGAACCAGTCATAGCCGCGCAAGTCGGTTTGTGGGTTGCTGATAACCGGTTCAGCGAAATAGGGCCGACTACCAGTGACGAACGGTTGGAGAAACACCGGGTCGGGAAACTCCGGCTGGATTTCGACCAAAATCAAGTCAAAAACGCCAGTCGTTAGCGCCTTCCACCATTTCTCCAAGGGTTGCTCGTCCAAAACCACATCTAGACCGGCGGCGGTCAGGTCTTGGACAATAGATTGTCCCAACGCCACAGCCGTCGGCTCTTTGGGGACAGTGAATTTGAAACGCACCGGCATCTGAATGCCATCGTAGAGCCGGCCGTCCCGATAACTGTAGCCGGCTGCCTGAAGCGCGGCTTTCGCTGTTTCGACGTTGGGTTCGTAGCGCGGCGCATTCGGGTCGTACCACGTTGCATTGCCCGGTGTGATCAGACCGAAGCATGGACTAGCGTTCCCACCCAGCACGGTTTCCGCGAGACGCTTTCGGTCAATCAGCCGTGAAATAGCTTCGCGGAAATCATCCGTAAGAAAGTGCTTAGCGCGGTTGCGATCCACCTTTGACTGGTCAATTCGCGTGTTCCCAACAAGTGTCCACACGCGCAGCGAACCGCCGGTGTTGCGGATTTTCGCCTGCCCTTCAACGGCTTTGGCTTGCGCCGGCAGGAGGTAGTCCACCAAGTCGTACTTGCCTTCAACGAAGCGCTCCGACTGCGTTTTGCGATCTACACCCAATTCGTAGACGACTTCGTTGAGGTACGGCAGCAGTGTGCCGGCGTTGTCCACCTTCCAGTAGTTGGGATTGGCCGCCAAGCGAAGTTCCTTTGGAGACAACGACTTGACGATAAACGGCCCGGAACAGGCGATCTTGGTTGGGTCGTCCTTGATGGTTGGAAAGTTGGCTTTGGAGACAATCGGAATTCGCGCAAAGACGAACTTCGCCGCATCGGCTGAAATGGAATGCGCAAACCGCACTTGCACAGTCTGGGCGTCAATGATGCTGAACTCGGCGTTAGCGCGTTCATCGCCGACGCCGGTGCGCAGGAGGTCGCTAAGCGCCGAACCCGCCGCCAACGCTGTGCTGTATGAAAATACTACGTCGTCCGGCAACAGGGGCGAACCGTCTGAAAAGAAACACTTCCGAAGCGTAATCCGGTAGGTTTTCCCGTCGCCTTCTAGCGAGACGGCTGTCGCCAGCCCACTGTCTTCAACCACCTGTTTTTCAAAGTCGTAGTCGAGCAGCGTGCCATAAAGCTTCCGCAAAACGGCAAAGGTGTCCGGCGTGGAGTCCACAAACGGATTGAAGGTGAGCGGGCCAAAGGCAAGTGCAAGCCGGAGTGTCCCGCCTTGTTTACCGGGTTCGCACTTGGCCGGCTTAGCGTCCACACCCGCCGCTAGTCGCCGTGAGGCGATATTACAGCCTGTGGTCAACGTTGTGACCAACGTGAGACAAAATGCGAGAGCGAGGGAAAGCGCCGTCGCAGCCCGGTTGATAGGACCCATGGGTACTCAGGAAAACAGGTCGTCATCCGTCCGGGGACGCGGTGCGGGAAGCCGTCCCCACCGACCGACGCGATGGCGACTTGAAGTTGTGAAGTCAAGAATAGCAGCCGCCCCTTTTAGCAAAGGAACAGGGAAAATGCCATAACTTGCCTCACATCCACGTCAAGAGGACAGGCGTTAGGCACCGTGACAGTTTTTGTACTTTTTACCTGAGCCACACGGACAGGGCGCGTTGCGTCCAATTTTAGGTGTGCGACGCACAAACGTCCCGCCTTCTCCAGCGCGCGCTGCCCCGGCGTTGGCCGCCGTGTAAACCTGCCCAGGCGTTTGGCGCAGGGTCGGCGTCCTGAGTTTGGCGGACAGGGGGCGCGCTGTCGCCAAGCGCGGCGGCAGCGGTGTTTCTTCGGCGACTTCAAATTCGGCGCTCTCATCCTCTGCTTCGGCGTCGGCCGCTGTCAGGTCAAACGTCGCCTCCTCCACGACCTCGACGCGCATGTTCATCAAGAGGCGGACGCACTCTTCGTCCATCCGGTCAATCATTTCCTCGAACATCCGGGTGGACTCTTTCTTGTACTCAATCAGCGGGTCCTTCTGACCGTACCCGCGCAACCCAACGCCTTCTTTCAGGTGGTCAAGAGCGGCCAGATGCTTTTTCCAGTGGGCGTCAACAATGTTAAGCATCACGTGGCGTTCCAGTTGGCGCAGGTTTTCGGCGCCAACTTTGGCTTCCCGCGCCTTGTACCGTTCCAGAACGGTTTGCCACACCTTTTCACGAATCTCGTCGCGGCTTAGCCGCTCAAAATCGAGTTTTTCCGCCTCGCAGTCGAAGGCGTAGATGTCAAGCAGCGCCACACGCAGCCCCTCAATGTCCCACTCTTCCGGTCGTCCGTGCAGGTAGCGGTGAATCACATCCGCCAGCAGGTCTTCCGCCAAGTGGATGAACTCGCGTCCGCCCTCCGCGCCTTCCATCAACTCGCGCCGCAAGTTGTAGATGGTCTCGCGCTGGAGGTTCATGACGTCGTCGTATTCGAGTAGGTGCTTGCGGATCGAGAAATTATGGGCTTCGACCGACTTCTGCGCCGCCTCCACCCGACGTGACACCATGCGGCTTTCAATAGCGACGCCCTCCTCCATCCCCAGCGTCAGCATAATTTTCTTGAGGCGATCGCCGCCGAAAATCCGCATCAAGTCGTCTTCGAGGGAGAGGTAAAAACGGGATGAGCCGGGATCGCCCTGCCGCCCGGCGCGTCCGCGAAGCTGGTTGTCAATCCGCCGCGATTCATGACGTTCACTGCCGATAATATGTAGCCCAC
Source organism: Chloracidobacterium sp. (assembly GCA_025057975.1). Taxonomy (NCBI): domain Bacteria; kingdom Pseudomonadati; phylum Acidobacteriota; class Blastocatellia; order Chloracidobacteriales; family Chloracidobacteriaceae; genus Chloracidobacterium; species Chloracidobacterium sp. The sequence continues at coordinate 51,418 of JANWUV010000002.1, read as the reverse complement.
CTAGGGCAACGACTTCGGCGTGTTCTCGATCGGTTTGCGCTTTGATTTGCTCAAACAGCGCCCGCCGTTCCTCCGGGGGAACAGTAGCTGGGTCGCGTCCCTGTCGGCGCAGTTCGGCGTCGGTTAGAAATTCCGGGTTGCCGCCCAACAGAATGTCAGTGCCGCGCCCGGCCATGTTAGTCGCAATCGTGACCGCGCCTTTGCGCCCTGCCTGGGCAACAATCTCCGCCTCACGTTCGTGGTATTTGGCGTTGAGGACGTTGTGTGGAATGCCGATGGCGGTGAGCTTGCGCGACACAAGTTCAGAGTTGGCGACCGAAGCCGTTCCTACCAAGACCGGCTGGCCTTTTTGGTACCGTTCCTTGACCTCTTCGACAATGGCGTTCCATTTCTCTTCCGCCGTACGGTAAATGAGGTCGGGATAGTCCTGGCGGATCATCGGCCGGTGTGTGGGGATAACGGTGACTTCCAGATTGTAAATCTTGGCGAATTCCGCCGCTTCAGTTTCCGCCGTCCCAGTCATGCCGGCCAGCTTTTCGTACATGCGGAAGTAGTTCTGAAGCGTGATCGTCGCCAGCGTCTGGGTTTCCGCCTCGATTTTGACGCCTTCCTTGGCCTCCACCGCCTGATGCAGGCCATCCGACCAGCGCCGGCCTTCCATCGGGCGACCAGTGTGCTCGTCCACGATAATGACCTGCCCATCCCGTACCATGTATTCCTTGTCGCGGTGGTAAAGCGTATGGGCCTTGAGCGCCTGATTGACGCAATGCAGCAGCTCAAAATGCTCCGGGGCGTAGAGGTTGTCCACACCAAGCAGTCGCTCAACGCGCGCAATTCCGCTTTCCGTCAGCGCCGCCGTGTGGGTCTTTTCGTCAACAAGGTAGTCAGTGGCGGGATCGAGCTTAGGGATGACATCATTAGCAAGGTAGTACTTTTCACTCGATTCGTCGGACGGGCCGGCAATGATGAGCGGCGTGCGGGCTTCGTCAATGAGGATTGAATCCACTTCGTCCACGATGGCGTAGAAGTGACCGCGCTGGACACATGACTTGACGGAGTACTTCATGTTGTCGCGCAGGTAGTCGAAGCCAAACTCATTATTCATCCCGTACGTGATATCGCAGTTGTAGGCGTCGCGCCGCTCGTCGTCATGCATGTAGTTTTGGATCACGCCCACTGAGAGGCCGAGGAAGCGGTAAATCTTACCCATCCACTCCGCGTCACGTTTGGCAAGGTAATCATTGACGGTGACGACATGCACGCCGCGTCCCAGCAGGGCGTTGAGGTAAACAGGCAGCGTGGCGACCAGCGTTTTGCCTTCCCCAGTGCGCATCTCAGCGATGCGGCCTTGATGGAGTACGATGCCGCCGATGAGCTGAACATCAAAATGGCGCATACCAGTGGTACGCCGCGAAGCTTCTCGTACGACGGCGAAGGCGTCCGGCAGGAGGTCGTCAAGCGATTCACCTTGGTCAAGGCGTTCTTTGAATCGCGCCGTTTGGGCCTGCAATTCCGCATCCGAGAGCGCCTGCATCTTGGGTTCGCGGTCGTTGATCGCCGCCACAAGCGGGCGAATCCGCTTGAGGTAGCGGTCATTGGCGCTACCGAAAATTTTAGCGAGAATCTTGTCAATCAGCATGATGGGCGGGACTGAGGGTAGGCAATTCTGAGGCTAGGCACGTGAGAAGCCATGCACAAACAACATCGTTTGGTTGGTAAACCGCCCGGACGCCTCGCCGGAAAAGTTTAGCCCAGCGCGTGATGGTAGGGAATCACCGGTGCGGCGTCAAGGAAGCGGCGCTCGTTGTGCCAGCAGCCAAAATTTTAGGAAGGGATGGCGCGGTCGCCATCCCTTCTAATTTCGAAGTCGGCTTGAGAGGGCAGGTCGTCCCACCTAGCGGGCGGTTTTTTACGGATGCGGTGGGCGGACTTGCACGACGTGGCTGTGCTTGACGCGGTGGTTGATGAGCGCGTCAAGATAATCGGTGAGCGCCTCGATCTCATCGGGCGTCCCGACTAGCGGCGGCATGTAGCTCCGGTACGGTGAATCCGGCTTGTTTTCGTGCAGCGTCTTCAAAAATGATGCAATCGCCTGCCGGTCGCGTCCTTGCAGCAGGCGCGCAATCGGGCGGTAGCCTTCCACTGTGTGGCAGGCAAGACATTGCCCACGAAACATTAACTCGCCGCGCGCGAGGTTGGCGGCGACATCTGGTTCAACTGTCCCGCCAAAGGCGATGCGGCGCAGCGAGACCGGCGGCGCGTCGGTTTTCAGCCACATCGAATGGGTTAGATAACCCTCGCGGTTGAACTTCTCCACTTCCTGCTTGCGAATGCCGTTGGAGTACATGTGTTCGCCGACGACGAACGGCTTGCGCAGCATTTCTCGCGAGTGTTCCGCCGCCGCCGTGGCGGCGAAGGCTAGAAACAGCACGCATAACGCGCGCCCCAAGTTGAAGTGCCGTGAGTTGCGCCACGCCGAGAAGTACACAAACGCCAGAATTGTCGCCGAAGTCATGACCACCACTGTCGCGGCGCGCGTCACCTGGGTGAACGTACCCTGCCCGATGGTCGAAATGCCCAGATTAAGCAGAGCGCGTTGCGACTCCGGCACGCTTGCCAAGTACCAGAAGAAGCAAATCGGCACGAAAATGAACGACGGCACAAGCCACTTGGCCGACCACCGGATGAGTTCGTCTTTGAGCTGCGGCTCTGCGAGCGGATCAATCCGGCTGGCGGTAATCAAGGCGTAAACGCCCGCCATCGAGATGCAGACCAACGTTCGCAGAACAAGGCTGGGGAAATAGGTCGGGTTGAAAAACGCCTGCCAGAAGTAAGTGGCTTCCTGTCCCGTACCGGCTGCGCCGAGCCAGCTCGCGCCCGGCGTGAGCATGAAGGTTAGAATGCCGTTGATGATGACCAGGCTCATCCACGCGCAGAAGGCATAAATCCACCCAACCATTAGATGGGTGCGGCGCGGGAGTGCGTCCCAGCCATAGTAATAGACGGCCGCCGCCGTCAGCTCGACGACGAAAAACACCCATTCAATCGCCCAGCCGAACACGAAGTTGTGAATCAGCGTGCTGGTGGATTCCGGGTGAGCCAAGCCGATGGCGAACCAGATGCCAACGCCGGACACGGCACCGAACACGCCGGTCAGAATGATAAAAAAGCGCGCATGATCGCGGATGGCGCGCAGCCAATCTTCGCGGCCTTCCCGAATCGCCTTGGCTTCCGCCATCGGCAGGTAAAAGCCGCCGCCCACGGCGAAATGTGAAATCATCACGTGCAAGATGGCGATCAGCCCGATGACCCAGCCGCTGCCAATCAACGGGACATCCCAGAATGGATAGTTCATAACAACACTCCTTTGCGGCTACCTGAGGTCAAGGTAGCCCCAAACGCTGAACACGATCATTCCCAGCAGGGCGAAATAACCGAAATAGGTCGCAATTTGCGCCCGCCGACCGCCGGCCGTCCGGGTGTCGTAGAGCGGAATCAACGCCCAGACGATAATCGCCAGCGTAAAGAGCGAGACGCCCAGCGCCTCACCGGCTGCGCCCGGAAACCAGCGCCCAAAGACCTTGAGCACCTGAAACTGGCTCATGAAGTACCATTCAGGATGGATGCCGACCGGCGCAGGCGCCAGCGGATCAGCCTGCGGCCCCAACTGCCACGGGTACAGCGACGCTAGAATCGAAAGGACATTCAGCGCGATCAGCCACATGCCCAAGTCCAGCGAGAAGAAATCCGGGAAGAAGGGAATGCTGCGGCGTTCGCTTTCCGGCTTTGCTTCCTCGCTGGGCGGCAGCGCGTTGCCGTGCTTTTGCACCAGCCACAGGTGAAAGGCGAGAATCGGAATGTAAATGAGTGGCAGAATCACGACATGCAGGGCAAAGAAACGCTGGATAGTGGTCTCATTAACTTCAGGGCCGCCGCGCACGATGTCGGTTATCAACGTGCCGACAAGGGGGAGCGCCGCCGGAATCTCCAGCCCGACTTTGGTGGCGAAATAGGCCAGATCGTCCATCGGCAGCAGGTAGCCGCTGAAGCCGAACAGCAGCGTGAGCGCCAGCAGCGCCATGCCGCTCCACCAGCCGAACTCGCGCGGCTTGCGGTACGCCTTCATGAAGTACACCGAAAACATGTGGACGAAAACGGCGAACACCATCAGGTTCGCCGACCACGAGTGCGCCGAGCGAATCAGCCAGCCGAAGCGTACGTCGTAGGTAATCTGCCGAACGGATTCGTACGCCTCCGCGCCCGGCCGGTAATAGACCAGCAGCAGGACGCCGCTGAACACCTGTACGAAGAAGAAAAACAGTGAAATCCCGCCCCAGTAGTACCAGAACGAATACTTGTGATCGGGGACGGTTTTCTTGCGCGCCAGCGCCAGCATCTCTTCCAGCCCAAGGCGTTCGTCCACCCACTCATACACCGCTGCGGCGACCGAGCGCGGGCGGGCCGCGTCAGACTTTGGAGACCAGGATGCGTCCATCTTGCACCTCCACCTTGTAGCGGGTCAGGGGTTTGGGGGGCGGGCCGGCGACGTTCGCGCCGGTTTTGGGGTCGTAAACCCCGCCGTGACAGGCGCAGTAAATGCGCGCCTGTTCGGGTTCGTAGCTCACCGTGCAGGCCAAATGCGTACACACGGCGCCGAAGGCGACCCACGTCCCGTCGGTGTGGTGAATCAGCATGGCCGGGTTCGGGCCGAACTTGAACATCAGAACTGACCCGGCAGGCAGTTTGTCGGCGCCGTCGAGCACCGTTTGCGTAACCGCGCCGATTGCAGCCGCCTTGCGAGCCGGCGTGGCGAGATACTGATAGACCGGGTAGCCGATGAGTCCGGCGTAGCATGCGCCCAACGCGCCGACGCCAAGGGCGATGAAGGTTCGGCGGGTGGCGTCGGTCGGCGCGGCCGTTTGTTCGTTCGGATGCGAGGTTGCAGAAGCGTTAGGCATGGCGTGCGACTCCTTTCGCTTTGGCCAGCACGTACAGCATCCAGCCGATGACGCCGAGGCCGGCGACAAACAACACCAGAAAGAGCACCACAACCTGCCAGTTTGAGACGACGGGCTGTTGCCAAACGTCAAAGCCCTTGGCCAGTAGAGTGAGGTCGCGGATGCCGTCACGAGCGATGACAGCCATCGTCGTCGCCAAAAAGCCTGCACCGGCTGCGCCGACAGCCGGTAGCCAGCCCTTTAGCTTGAGCGATAGAAAACCAAACACCGCCAGCAGCGCGGCGCAGACCAGAAAACCGGGCAGACTCCAAGCGTAGAAAGGGTGTTCGGCGAGGGCGGTTTTGACGACGGTCGGCTGCGTACCGTGAACCCAGACGCCAAGGCCCATCGAGAGCAGTCCGCCTAAGCCGGCCAGCCAACCACCCCACCGACCCAGCAGCAACCGGACAGCGGCGTCGGCGCGGCTGAAGTTGGTGATGAGCAAGAGTCCCGCGCCCGTCACAGCGAACGAGGTCAGCATCATGAAGAAGAACCGGGGCAAGGTCGTGGGGTCGTCGGTGGGAAGCTGTGCGCCCAGCGGGTCGGCGCGGTACAGTTCGAGCCAGACTTCAGGCCGGAGCATTAGCGTGAGATTGGTCGAGTAAATCCGCCCGATGTACGTCACACCGACCAGCGACAGCAGGCTCAACCACCAGAAGGCGCGGCCTTGGTCGGCGCGACGCGCAGCGACATAGAGCAGGTAGTACGCCGCCGTCAGGAGAAAAATAACCGCCAGCCAGTACGCGCCGATGAGGATGCTGCTGGTGTAGAGCGCGCGGCCGTAGAGCACCTGCGCAAACAGCAGCGGTGGAATGCCGAAATTGACCAAGTAAGTCATGACGACCGGCAACCGGTGGGCGATGTCGGCGGAAGCGCCGTACAGCGGCGTACTGGCGTCATTGCGGGTGCGGAAATTCCACAGCGCCGCGAGCGTCAGCCCACCCACCATCAGGTAAATCGTGACGAAGTGCAGAGACAGGGTGACGATGTGCAGGACTTTGAACAGCCACACCGGGGCCGGAAGGGGAATCGGATCAAGCGTCGGAAACGGCATGCAGCAGTGTCTCCTTCGGAAGGCGGACGGAGAACGCTTGGGGACGTTCACCTTTTACACTTCGGGGGTGAATGGCAGCCGTGCATCAGGAGGATGCGTAGCTCATAAGTGTGGCCTTCCGTACATAGGTTACATTGCGGGGCGCGCCACCTCAAAAGAAAAAATCAACCAATGGGGCGCGTGGCTAGGAGATGTCTTGCACTTACCCTTTTTTGGAATGAGAGCGTTGGAGTCGTTCGCAGGCTACTTGGGTGCTTTCGATTATGGAGATCCTTGGCGGCGCCCCTGCAAAAGGGGGCTAGAGCGGGTTTCGGGAAGTGTAGCGCGCCAGTTTGCGGGCAGTGCCGAAACCCTCCCGGTCTCGCAAAGCGGGCGATTACTGACAAGCCCGGTGGAACCTGGGTCACGTTAGCGCTTGCCGAAAAGCTGCTCCACAAGTTCGTTGAGTTCAGGGATGCCACACCGCCGTTTGCTCAAATCCTCGATCTGCTTGAGTTTGCGGATCATCTGCACTACAGGGGCCTGCATTTCCGGAAACTTGATCACGATGTCAAATTGCTCCCCCGGGCCGACCATACAGGCTTTGTCATTGAGGAATGTCGTCAGGTGGTTGAGCATCCCCTGGGCCAGAATCGCCACTTCCGCCAGGATTTTCTGGTACTTCTTTTCGAGGCGCTGTCGTTCCTCCTCAATCGTGGCGCCAGGAGGTGTGGAAACATCCTCAGTAAATTTGCCGCTGTCCTGTGTCGTCCGTCGGAGTTCGTCCAACTGCTGTTCGGCTTCGCGCATCCGGCGCTCATACTCAGCGACGATTTCTTCCAACTCTCGAACATCACGCCGGCCCAGCTTGACTTGCAATCGCTTGCGCAGGCTGCGGTTATCTTGTTCGAGTCGTTCGATGCGAGCCAGCAACTCCTCTTTTGAAAGGTGACTGAGTGCAATTGCTGGACGCTCCGGCGTCAGGCTGCGCTCAATTTCGGCATCCTCTTCCGCATCGCTCAGCGTAGTAGGCTGGGCCATTTGCTCGCGCCGGTATTGCTCAATCAGCTGGTCAAGCTGAATGACATCGCCGCTAAACAACCCGCTTGGAAGGTTTCCGCCGGACGGCGTCTGGGGACTTGCCGTGGAGGTTTGGTAACCCGCTGCCGGTATCGGAAATCGCTTTTGGATGTAGCTCACAAGGTCTGGGCGCGCCACTTTCCCCAAGTAGCTGAGGAAAGCCTGGTAAACGGCAGGCGTGGCCAAAACCGTTTGAAAGTAATTCTGCCAGTGCTGATAGCTCTGTATGACCTCCGGCTGCTTCAGGTAGGGTGATTGCGGCTCCGACTGTTGCAGGCTTTCTACTTGAGCCAAATAGGCCAATCCATCGGCCATGTAAGGGAACTGCGCATCCATTGTTCGCCGAGCTTCCTCAGAAAGGCAGGTATAACGTTACCGTTACCGGCGCTGTGACGACGTTGAAGCCTCAGCGTTAGCTTCGATGCCAGCGTCGTACGTCAGGCAACCCATCAACTGTACAACGTCCACATTACCGCCTGAAAGCATAACGCCAACCCGTTCCCCCTGCACGGGAACTTTACCCGCCAGCAATGCCGCCACGCCAACGGCCCCGGTCGGTTCAACCAAGATTTTTAGGCGCGTCAGGAGAAAGGCGACGGCGGCGCGGATATCGTCTTCCGAGACAAGTAAGATGTCAGTTACGGTGCGTTGAATGATCGGAAATGTTAGCGCGCCGGGTGTCAGGTTGCGCATGCCGTCGGCGATGGTTTCCGGCGGCGCAATGGCGATTCGGCGTCCAGCGCGAAAGGACTGGTGGGTATCATTGGCGCGTTCGGCCTCAACCCCGTAAACGGCCATTGTCGGATACCAAGCCTTTGCGACAGTGGCGCATCCGCTGAGCAGTCCGCCACCGCCGACCGGGACGAGCAGTGCGTCAAGCCGGCCGATTCCATCAACAGTTCAAGCGCAGCTGTCCCTTGGCCGGCGATCACGTCGTAGTGGTCATAAGGTGGGACAACCACGGCGTCGAGTTCCTCCGCCAGTCGCTGCGCCACCGCTTCGCGATCATCGCGGTGACGGTCATAATAAACAATCCGTGCGCCGTAGCTGCGCGCAGCTGCGATTTTGGCCACCGGAGCGTCGGTCGGCATGACAAGCGTCGCTGGGACGCCGAATGTGCGGGCAGCAAGGGCAACGCCTTGGGCGTGGTTGCCAGATGAAAATGCTACGACCCCGCGCGCGCGAACTTCCGGCGGCAGGGCGGCCAAGCGGTTTGTCGCGCCGCGTACCTTGAAGGAACCACCGCGCTGAAAATTTTCCGCTTTGAGGAACACACGCCGACCCGTTCGCTCATCCAGCGTACGTGAAGTTAGAACTGGCGTACGGTGCACGTAAGGTGCGATCCGGTCGTAGGCGGCAACGACCTGTGCCAGCGTTAAGTCGCTTGAATTTGTCATGGCTGTGAAGTATCGCACACTTGAGCACGCTTTTGCTATTTCCAACCCCGCTTTGGGAGTTATGCTGAAAGCAGGCGAACGGTATGGCGCACTTCGGCCCACTGCACGGCAGGCATATCCTTATCACCCGCGCGGCGCATCAAGCGGCTGCTTTTGTCGCGCTGCTTGAACAGTACGGCGCGCAGGTGACGGCGTTGCCCACCATCGCCGTCACGGAACCGACCAGTTGGGAAGCGCTGGACGGCGCACTGTGCCGTCTGCGTGAACAGGCCGCTGGAATGACGCGCCACTACGACTGGCTCTTTTTCACCAGTGCTAACGGTGTGGCGTTCTTTCTCAAACGCCTGCACGCTCACGGCGATGATCCGCGTCGGTTGACGCAGAGCGTTCGGATTTGCGCGATTGGAAAGGGAACCGCCAAGGCGGCACGCGACGCTGGCTTTGAAGTGGCGTTGATCCCAACCCGCTTCAATGCGGAAGGCGTCGTTGAAAGCTTCCTTACCTTGCACGAGGGACGGGTCGCCGGATTGCGCGTTTTGCTGCCGCGTGCGCGGGTGGCGCGCGAAGTGTTACCGACCGCTTTGGCCGCCCTTGGCGTCCACCTTGACGTGGTGGAGGCGTACCAGACGGTGCGGGGCGACTTTGACCCAACCGCTTGGCGTCAGCGTCTGGAGAGCGGTGAATTCGACGTGACGGCGTTCGCCAGCGCCTCGGCGGTGACGCAACTCGTTGAGGCGTTTCCCGAAACGCCACCCGCTGCGCTCCTTGCACGTACCGTCATCGCCTGCATCGGCCCTGTCACGACACAGGCCGCGCGCGAGCTAGGGCTAACGGTCGCCATTGAACCTTCAGAGGCGACATTGCCGGCGCTCGCCGCCGCCATCGCCGCCTATTTTTCGCCGCAACGTGAACACCGTCCGGCGTCAACCGACACCGGAGCTTGACATAAGGGAGACTTTTGCAATGCCGACGCCGCTCCTGCTTGAACAAGACCTTGAAACGGATGTGCTCAACGTTCCCAACTACGCCGTGCGGGTGGAGACCTGCTTCGCTCAGCGGCTTGAATCCGGCGACGTGCGCATTACGGGAACGGTTGTCAACACCGGCCTGACGCGCTTGCAGACGCCCTACCTATACTTCACCGTCCACGATCGCTTTGGAACACTGTTACGTGAGGAAGTGGTGGCTGCCGGTGTCAAGGCGATTCAGGGCGGCGAGGTGGTCGCCATTGATGTTCTTATACCGGATTGTTCAACCAGCGCCGCCTTAGTGCGGGTGCTAGCCTCGATTTGATGAAGGCGACGGAGTTCCTACAGCTTGCGCCGACGACAGCGCCAGAGACGCTGTATGTGCTCACGGGTGAAGACGGCTATCTTCAGCGCGCTTGCCTGCAGGCGCTGCTGCAGCGGGCGATTCCAGAGGCGAGTCTCCGGCCATTTAATTATTCCGAGCATGACGTTGGGCAAGAAACCCTGAGCCGGGTTTTGGCGGTCGCGCGTGAGACGCCGCTGCCGCCAGCCCGCCGCTTGGTCGTAGTGCGGAACTTTGACAAACTGACTGACGCGGAAGTGGAACTGCTAAAGGACTACGTACGCCGTCCGACGCCGACAACAACACTTGTGTTTCAGGTAGATGCGCTGGATAAGCGCCGGACGGTGACGACGGTGCTGCTCAAGACGGCGACGCTAATTGACTGTGCCGCCCTGACGCCGGAAGAAGTGCGCCAGTGGATCACAGCTTACGCCCGCCAACAAGGCTTTGAGCCGGCGGCGGCGACGTTGAGCGTGCTGATTGGAGCCGTCGGTTGCGACTTGGCGCGTTTGACGCAGGAAATGGAAAAGCTGATGAACTACGCTGGTCAGGGCGGCCGCCTGACCCCAGAGGCCGCAGAGTCGCTTGTGGTACGCTCGGCGCAGGAGGATAACTTCGCTTTGGGCGAAGCGCTCTGGCAGAGGGATGCAGCGCGCGCCCTGCGGACGTTGCATCGGCTGCTTGACCGTGGCGAAGAACCGACGGCGTTAGTTGGGCTGCTAGGCTGGCAGCTGCGACAAATGCTGACGGCCTGCGATTTGATGGCTGCCGACACCCCGCGCGAAGCGTTACTCCGCGAACTGCGGATGCCGCCCCACCGATTGAATGCTTTTCTTGGGGCCGTTCGCAAACAGTCCGTCACCCACTTACGAAGGGCGCTGATCCGTTTGCAAGCGGTGGATGACGACCTCAAGCGCGGACGGGCGACGCCTCGCTTGCTGCTAGAAATCTTCCTTTGTGAGACGTTGGTGGGGCACAGCGTGGTTTCGCCAAGTTAGCCGAACTTTTTTTCGGTAAATTGAGGCTGTGATAATCCAGTTCGGTCTGCTACAATCGCCTGCGTCATTGGAAGTGATAACAACCATCAAACCCTAAAGCGGAGCGCTGCGTGTCTCATACGGCAGACATCTGGGTTGTTTTCGTCACGACGGATACCGTTGAGTCGGCGCGGGCGCTGGCGCAGGCGGTGGTACGGGAAGGCTGTGCGGCGTGCGTGAACATTGTCCCCGGCGTGACTTCCATCTACGTTTGGGAGGGAGCGGAGCGTGAAGACGCCGAGTGCCTTCTGGTGATAAAAACCACGGCGGCACGCTACCCAGCTTTAGAAGCCTGTATTCGAACACACCATACCTACGATACACCAGAAATTCTAGCCATCGCTGCCGGTGCGGTGTTTCCGGCCTATGCCGCCTGGGTTCGGCAGAGTTGTGAACCAAAGGCGTCAGGCTGAAGCGCTGGTGAGGAAAGCCCCGCCCCTTACGTTGCTCCACTGCACTTTGGGACTGGTTTCTGGGAAACGTTACAACACGAGGAGAAAGCATGCCAACGAATCTGGCCGACGTCAAAGAGGTTTTGGTGGATGTCGAGCTGCTGACCAAATATCGCATGTTCGACCGCGCGCTTGCCTTACTAGAAACGGCGATTGGCGTGTCCCCCAAAAATATTGAGCTCCGAGAGCGTGCATGCAGCATCGCCATCGAGCAGGGGTGGCGGCAGAAGGCGATTGAACATTTGTTGTCTTTGTCGAGTTTGTACATCGAGGCTGGTAAGTTGGAACAAGCCAACTCGGCGTTGCTGAATGCTAAGCGGCTCAACCCGCAACTTTCGATTACCTCACGTTTGAACGCGCTCAAAAACATTGAGCGTCAGCCGCGCTCCCTCGGCGCGTCCCCGCCGATGCCGCAAAATTTGGCGGCGTCAAGTTACTATGCACCAACGCGAAGTCGAGCGTTGCTGACCGGGGACCTGAGCTGTTTCAGCTTGTTCGATATCATTCAAATCATTGAGAACAGCCGCATTACAGGCTACCTTTCAATCCAGTCGCCGGGTCTAATGGGTAGGATTTACTTCAATGACGGCTTGATCGCTGACGCCTCAACCGACCTGCTGCGCGGCATCCCGGCTCTGAAACGATTCGCTGAACTGACCACCGGCTACTTTGAAGTTGAGAAGTCCGCTGTTGAGTACAAACAGAATATTCAGACGACCAGCAATACGAGCCTTATTCTGGACATTTTGCGCGAACTGGACGAAGAACGCTCTGGCGGCAGCCCGCCAATTGAAATCAGTCTTGACGATGCCGGCGGAGCCGACACCCACATTCACTAGTTTGCTTTCCGCCGCAATGTAGCAATACTTGGCCGAAGCCGCGTCAAGCCGTTGATACAGTCGCGCCCACACTGCTTCAACTTACGTGAAAATTGCGCGAGGAACCGCTCCAATCGGGCCTGAATACAGGCCAACAGACAGCACGGCGCGTGCGCCCATCGCGTACTACGCTTCCAGCGGCAGCCCTAACTGGGCGCGCAAACGGTTCAGTTCGGCCAGCAAAGCTTCCTTCGCTTGCCGCTCAGCCGCGGCGCGGGCTTCCGCTTCGAGCTTGGCTTGCCGCTCCGCTTCTTTCGCAGCGCGCTCCGCTTCCGCCCACGCCGCGGCTTCCTTTGCCTGCGCCTCCGCCGCCTCCTTTGCCGACCGCCGCCGCCAACAGCCGCTCGATGTCCGCCTGCAACAAATCCGCCCCAAACGCCCCGCCCAACACCTCACTCACCCCATCACACACCCGCCCACCTCACCCAGCACCACCTCCTCACCCTCTTGGTAGGTTTTCTCCTCCACGTACCGCCCCGCCGCTGTATCCGGCCCCGACACATCACTAAGCACCGCCGCCGCCAATCCACCACCCCATACACCTCGACACCCCGCCGCGCGTACGCCGCCCGCTTCTCCCTGTAGTCGTTCGCCAGTTCTCACTCACCACCTCCACGACCAACACCACCGGTGCCCCCACCCGCAGCACCCCGGCTTCTTCCTCTCCCTCCTTCACCGCCGCGTCCTCCCGCCGACACACCACCAAGTCGGGAATCCGCACCATGTACTCGCTGATTTGCCCCCCCAGCCGCGTCACCGCGTACGGCAGTCGCCGCTCGCTGATCCAGCGCATCAGGCGCACAGCCAAACTCAAAACAATCCACTGGTGGCGTTTGTTCGGTTGGGGCATCTCGACGGGGCCACCTTCGACGAGTTCATACGCACGCCGGGTTCGCCGTAGTCTAAGAACTCCTCGAAGGTCATCAAGCGGGGCAGGGTCGCGGTCAATGGTGTGGACATTGCAGGCGTGCCTCCGATGTTAGGGTGCGCAGGCGGCGTCACCCATCTGTGGGGAACAACCATGCTACACGCCAGTGCGTCCAGCGCTTTGTCGTCACACTTCTCAGAGACCGCTCTGACACACTTTACGAGAGCATGTGGCGGCGCTGACCCACCATTTGGTAGGCAGCGTAACCATGCCGCATGCCAATCGTTGACACAGTTCACACTAGGGCGTCACGCCACCTACGCGGAAACATCTTTAGGCGAGATAAGCCGCCATACGGCCTGCGCCGCCCGCGCCGACGCGCCTCGCTCGCCAAGTCGAGCACGAACGGCGGCGTACACCGTTTGCAGCCGTTCACGCTCGGTTTCATCCGTCAAAAGTCGCTGGAGTCGCTGTGCAATGTTGTCGCCGGTGACTTGTTCCTGAAGCAGTTCCGGGACGGCGACTTCACCCATCACGTAGTTGACAAGCCCTACGTAGGCCAACGGCGCAAAGCGCCGCAGATAAGCCGCCGTCAGCGGCGCAACCTTCCCGACAATCACCATTGGCGTCCCGATGAGCGCTGCTTCTAACGTCGCCGTACCCGAAGCGACCACGGCGGCGTCAGCGACCGCCAGCGTTTCATAAAACGCCTGGTGCGTCAGCCGGATGGGGACGGCAGCCTTCTGCATAAAAGGTGTGAAATGGGCTTCGTCCAATGACGGCGCACGAGGAATGACAAAGTGAAGCGCCTTATCAGTGTGCGCCAGCCGCTCCGCCGCCGCTAACATTGGCGGCAGGTAGTGCCGCAGTTCCGACCGCCGGCTTCCCGGCAACAGCGCGACAATCCGCCCGTCGGGGGGCCAGCCCAATCGTTCTCTTAGGATCAGCTTCTCGGCGTCTGAAAAGCGGGGGACGCGATCAAGCAGCGGATGACCAACAAACGTCACCGCCATGCCGCGCTGCGCGTAGAAGTCTACTTCAAACGGAAACAGCACCAGCATTTGCGTCACTAGCCGTTTGAGCGTTTTGACGCGACCACTACGCCAAGCCCACACCTGCGGGCTAATGTACCAGACGACCGGAACGCCGTGCCGTGCAAGCTGCTTAGCCAGACGAAGGTTGAAGTCGGGGAAGTCCACTAGAATTGCCAGGTCAGGCCGCTCACGTTCCACATCCGCCACCAAAGCGTGAAATACACGCCGGATCGTCGGCAAATGGCGGAGCACCTCGACGATGCCAATGACGCTCACGGCTTCCATGCGCGTCAGCGGTGCGACCCCGGCCGCAGCCATCGCCGCCCCGCCCATCCCCCAAAAACGCAAAGCCGCCCCGCCGTCCTGTGTCGCCAGTCGCTGAAGTTCACGGACAAGCTCGGCAGCGTGGGCGTCGCCTGACGCTTCACCGGCGACGATGAAAATCGAGCGGGTCACGGCGTGTTTATAAAAGTCCGGGGCGCGTCATGGTTCTCGCGTCATGGTTCTTCGGAAACCTTGACAACCAGCTTGCCTGTGTTCGAGCCGTCAAAGAGCTTGCGCACCGCCCGCGGTGCGTTTTCCAGCCCTTCGACAACGTCCAGCCGGTATTTGAGGCGGCCTTCTGTGACCCATTCCAACAGACGCGGCATCGCTTCCTGAGCGCGCGGCAGATAATCCAGCACAATGAAGCCCTCGATCCGTAGGCGTTTGCTGATCACCAACAGAAAGTTGGCCGGTCCAGTCGGCGGCCGGTCGGCGGTGTACTGGGAAATCGCCCCGCAGGCGACGACGCGCCCGAAGTTGTTCATGCGCGCCAGCGCCGCATCGAGTATCGCGCCGCCGACATTGTCGAAGTACACGTCAATCCCTGCCGGGCAATGTCGGGCCAGCGCCTCGCCAACGTTTTCGTTTTTATAATCAATCGCTGCGTCAAAGCCGAGATCTTCAACAATCCACCGGCATTTTTCTGGGCCGCCGGCAATGCCGACAACACGGCAGCCTTGGATCTTGCCGATTTGGCCGACCAGCGAGCCAACAGCGCCGGCCGCCGCCGACACAACTAGCGTCTCACCTACTTTTGGACGCCCAATGTCGAGCAAGCCGAAGTATGCCGTCAGTCCAATCGCGCCAAGGACGCCGTGGTAAAGCAGCAGCGAGTGACCCGGAATTTTGACAATCGGCGTCAGCCCTTTGCCGTCGCCGACGTAGTACAGTTGCCAGCCAAGCAGGCCCTGCACAAACGCGCCGACCGGAAGGGCGTCCGTGCGGGACGCCTCGACGACGCCAATCGCCACGCCGCGCATCACATCGCCGAGCGGGACGGCCGGCAAGTAGGAATCCTGCGCCGCCCAGATGCGATTGGTTGGGTCAAGTGATAGATAAATGTTGCGCACAAGCACCTGCCCGTCGGCGAGGGCCGGAACCGGTTCTTCATGCCAGGTAAAGTCGGTGTCTTTGAAATTCCCTACCGGACGGGCGGCTAGTCGCCACTGGCGGTTGATGTATTCGGCCATGTGCTCGAAAAACATCCTTTCGTGAAATGCCGCGCGTTTCCACGCCGCCGCAAGCATGCTCGATTTTGTTGAGACTGCAAGCCTGTTATGTCGACCACGACTCTGCGCAGCGGCGACGCTTTCGTGCTGCGCGCCTATGACTATGCCGAGGCGCACAAGATCGTCGTGCTGTTTACCCGCACGGACGGCTTGATTCGGGCGGTTGCGCACGGCGCACGCAGCGCCAGAAGCAAGTATGGCGCGGCGTTTGAGCTGCTTTCCGAAGTCGCCGTCGCCTATCGTGAACGCGAAGGGCGTGAGTTGGCGCAGTTGACGAGTTGCGACGTGAAGCGGACGCGCTTCGCCGCCGCAGCCGACCCGGCTGCTGTGGCGATGCTGGGCTACTGGGCCGAGCTGGTTTGTGAACTCTTCCCGCCGCACCAAGCAAATGATCCAGTCTACCGGCTGTTGGCTGTCGGCTGTGAAGCTATTGAACGCCGACTGGCGCTCAGCGTCGCCGAAGCTTGGCGCATACAACCAGCGCTGACAGTTTATGTTGAGACGTGGCTGCTGCGTCTGGCCGGCTTTCTTCCAACCTGGAAGCAGTGCGCCCTGTGCGGTGCGGCGTTCGGCGCTGGAGAGACAGCGCGGCTGGCGGCGGATGGGACGCCCGGCTGTCAGTCATGCCTGCCCGTCGGACGGTGGCTTGGCCCGCTCACGCGCGGCGCTTATGCGGCGATTCAGCGCCTTGTGCCGGATGAGTTCCTGGCGCAAACCCCGGCACCGGCCGTACTGGATGAGGTGGCTGAAGTCAATCAGCGCCTTCTGCAAGCAGCGATTGAACGCCCGCTGAAAAGCTACGCCGTTTGGCGGCGGCTGCGTGCAGAACCACCCGTATGAACAGACATCGTCGGAGGTGCAATGCTCAAGCGACTACTCATCGCTTTGCTTTCGGCGCTGTTCATCGCGCCGGGCGCGCCCAAAGCCAAGGAACGATTGCTTACACTGCAAACGCAGGCGCGCAGCCGATATGACCGGGGCTTGACGGGATTGCGGCTTCAACTCCGGCGGCTGCCGACGACGGCGAGCGTTCTACACATCGGCGCGCATCCCGACGATGAAGACTCCGCGCTCATCGCTCGACTGGCGCGCGGCGACGGGGCGCGGGTGGCGTACCTGTCGCTCACACGCGGCGAGGGCGGACAAAACATTCTGGGTCCGGAGCAAGGCGCGGCGCTGGGTCTGATTCGCACTGAAGAACTGGCTGAAGCGCGCGCCATTGACGGCGGCGAGCAGTTTTTCACTCGCGCTTTCGACTTCGGCTTTAGCAAGACGCTCAAGGAAACCGAAGCCAAGTGGGACGCGCTGCACGGTCGTGACGCCGTTCTGAGCGACATCGTGCGCGTTATCCGCGAGTTTAAGCCACTAGTCATCGTAGCGCGCTGGGGTGGTACGCCGCGCGACGGCCACGGGCATCATCAGTACTGCGGCTATCTGACACCCATCGCCTTTGCGAAAGCCGCCGACCCAAGCTGGCGTCCCGAACTTGGTCCGGCTTGGCAAGCGAAAAAGTTGTATGTCAGTGCAGATGTCGCACCGCCGGAAAACACCAATCCGACGCTGAGCCTACCAACTGGCGTGTACGACCCCGTTTTGGGCCGCACCTACTTTCAAATCGCCATGGAAGGGCGCAGCCAGCACAAATCGCAAGAAATGGGCGCGCTCGAACCCGACGGCGAGCGCTTTTCCGGCGTCAAGCTGGTGGAAAGCCGCGTACCAACCAATCCGCAAACCGAAACTTCGTTGTTTGATGGTTTGGATACGAGTCTGCGGAGCCTTTTGCCGGATACTGCGCCAGATGACGCGCGGCGCGCGATGGACGACGTACAAGCCATGACCAATCGCTTGCTTGCGGAAGCCTGCTCGCTGGACGAAACCTTAGCGATCCTGACCACAGCCTACGAACGGCTTGTTCAGTGCGGACTGGCGCTCGACGGCAAACCGCTTGACGGCCCTGAAGCCGTCGTTGTTGACACAAGCGGCGAAGGGGCTTTCAACCCAAAACGCGACACGCTGCCG
The DNA here is from genome assembly GCA_025057975.1 of Chloracidobacterium sp. Classification (NCBI taxonomy): domain Bacteria; kingdom Pseudomonadati; phylum Acidobacteriota; class Blastocatellia; order Chloracidobacteriales; family Chloracidobacteriaceae; genus Chloracidobacterium; species Chloracidobacterium sp. The sequence continues at coordinate 33,759 of JANWUV010000002.1, read as the reverse complement.
CCTTCCTCCGCATTACGGATTAAGAAGGCGCAGATCGTACAGGCCATCTTATTGGCGGCCGGTTTTCGGGCGATGACGCTGGCCGATGCTGAAACTGTCACCGAAGGCGACATAGTGACGATCAGCCAAAAGGTGCGGATTGGAACGACCTCGGTGGCACAGTCTGCGGCGGTGGACAACTGGGGGCGGCCACTGCTGAGCGGCTATTTGTCCGGTTTTCTGTCCCATCCCGGCGCAACAGTTGAGCCGTTGCGGATAGAGGCGGGAACGTGGGAAAGCGTGCGGGTCGTGATGCCGAACGAGCCGGTTGACGTGTCACGGACACGCCCGTGGCTCAGCGCTATCGTCACATTGAACATTCGCGGTCGAAGGTATCTCTTCACCCAGCCGGTTGAACATTGCTTCGCGGATCCTGTGCGTGGGGAGCGATGCGACGAGGTTGAGGTTGTTCCTTCCCTATCGGTTCGGGTTTCCGAATCGTTGTGGCTTGCGTTCCGAGCGCCAGAAAGCCGCGCCAAGCGCCTCACGGTCACAGTGGCAAACCATTCGCAGCAGAGCCGAGGGGGAACCCTGACACTGCGTGCGCCGGATGGATGGCGGGTTGAGCCGCCGACGGCGACGGTGACGCTTCCGCCGAAAAGCAAGCAGAGCGTTGTGTTCAACGTGACAATACCGCGCACCACGGCGGACGGCCGGTACAAGCTTGCAGCGTCGGTCGCCAGCGACGGTAAAACCTATGACCGCGATGTCCAAGCGATTAGCCATCCGCACATTCGGACGCGGCGGTTATACCCCAAGGCCGAAGTCGAGGTCGTGGTGACGGATGTCAAGGTCGCGTCGGTCAAAGTCGGCTATGTCATGGGAAGCGGTGATCTTGTCCCGCAGGCCATTGAGCGTCTTGGGCTGTCTGTGACGTTGCTTGACGAGGCGACTCTGGCGGCGGGTGATCTGCGGAAGTTCGATGTGATTGTCGTCGGCGTGCGGGCTTCGCAGACGCGCCCTGACTTCGCCACCGAACACGCGCGCTTGCTCGATTACGTCAGGGCAGGTGGGACGCTTATCGTCCAGTATCAGCGTCCCGACTACCTTCAGCGCAGGCTACCGCCGTTTCCGGCTTCCGGGGTGACGCGGACGACCGATGAGAACGCGCCGGTGACGATCTTGAAGCCCGACCATCCGGTGTTCAATATCCCGAACCGCATCACGGCGAGCGATTGGGACGGGTGGGTGCAGGAGCGGTCGCTCTACGATTTTGAAACCTACGACGCGCGTTATACGCCCTTGCTGGCGGCGCACGATCCGGGTGAACCGCCGCGCACAGGTGGGTTGTTGGTCGCCGACATCGGTCGGGGGCGGTACATTTACACCAGCTATGCATGGTTTCGGCAGTTGCCAGCCGGCGTCCCTGGCGCATACCGCGTCTTTGCCAACTTACTGAGCCTACCGAAAGCGCCGTCCTTTGTCAGACACCAGTGAGTAAGCCCTAATTTGGTCAGGGTTGTTATAGGGCCGTTATCGTTCAAGTTGCGGCGGCGATGGGTGCAGGTTACTCTCCCACTGCCGGGCTTCCCTTGACTACTGACAATCGACGCCCGCGACGTAGCCCCTGATAACGTCCAATGCAACCGCCGTCTCGCTTCCCTGGAAACCTGTAATATCGTCAAGCGTGATTGTTTTGAGGTATTGCTGCAACAAAGGGACTGACAAGGGCGTATATGACCAGTGCCATTTTTCTTCCTCATAACCTGTCCGTCCCTTCTCCTTGGAGGTGTAGGGTTGGCAAAATCCATACTTGCCGGCATGGGTTACAAGCCATTGATAAACCGCCAATCCAACAGCTGATTTGAAGTAATCATCCTCTAAACTGTTCAAATCAATGTCTGTTCCCCAGTGATGACGGGATGTACCTGGCATAGAGGAATACCTGAGAATATCCCGCGCCCGCTCTACCGGATCGGTAATTGCCTGCCGCTCCTTCCATTTTGTCTCCCAGATATCCTTCTGACGGTCAAAGTTGCGGGTTGCCGAGACGATGATCAATTCTATGTTATCTTTCTTGGCGTCTTCAGCCATTTTGACAAACGCGGCATAAGTCTCCCTGCGCAAGTACTGGCAACGTGCAGCTCCAGCCGTATAGCGGTCTTCAAGTTTGACAAAACGACTGTCTCGGGCCGGATCGAATTTTCCAAGGAGATAGCTTTTGTCTATAAATTGGCTATCGGGCTTTGCAGGTGCTGACATTGGAAGCAATAGGAACGGTAGTAGAATGAAAAACTTTCTCATGAGTTTTTGAGAGTCAAAGGCACGGCAGACCTCTGGCTGCCGGCGCGACGGGGGTTAAGTTCAGGCGCAACAAGCCCGTAGTCAATAAAACCTTCTCAAGTCCATGCCGGCGTAGAGCGATGCTACCTGCTCGGCATAACCGTTGAACATCAATGTCGGTCGCCGGTTGAACTCACCGATGCGCCGTTCAGTCGCCTGACTCCACCGAGGGTGGCTCACATGCGGGTTGACGTTGGCGTAAAAGCCGTACTCATGGGGAGCAGCTTCTCGCCAGGTCGTGCGCGGCATCCGCTCGGTGAGGGTAATACGTACAATAGACTTAATGCTTTTGAAGCCGTACTTCCACGGAACAACCAGCCGCAGCGGTGCGCCGTTCTGGTTCGGAAGCGTTTTACCGTATAGCCCGACGGCCAGCAACGTGAGCGGGTGCAAGGCTTCGTCCAGTCGCAAACCTTCTCGGTAAGGCCAGTTCAACAGCCTACCGCGTTGTAGTGGGAACTGTTTTGGATCGTATAGGGTCTCGAAGGCGACAAATTGCGCCGCGCCCAGCGGCTCTACCAACTTGAGCAGGCCGGCCAACGGGAAGCCGACCCACGGAATGACCATTGACCAACCTTCGACGCACCGCAGCCGATAGATGCGTTCTTCCAACGGGAAGAGGCGGATGAGCTCGCCCACGTCGAACGTCCGCGGCCGGCCGACCAACCCATCCACTGCAACCGTCCACGGGCGCGTCACCAACGCCTGCGCCTCGTAGGCGACGTCATGCTTAGCGGTTGAGAACTCATAGAAGTTGTTGTAGTGAGTGACGTCATCGTAGTTGGTCGGTGGCTCATCCGTCGTCAACGCGCGGTCGGTCGGAGCAACCGTCGTTAGTGGTTGTGGAGCGGGGCCAGCCGGCGGCCGGCGATTTGCGCTGGCGAACAGGTGGTACAATCCTGCCGTTGCTGCGCATGAACCAGCCGCCGCCAAGGCCTGAATAAAGGCCCGCCGATTGAAATACAGCTGCTCCGGGGTGATCTCCGAGCTTTTGATGTCGGCGGGTCGTTTGATAAGCATGGCGTCCTATTTTTCAATCCCAAGTTGCGTCAGCAGAAAGGTGTAGTAAAACGCCGTCTCGCGCAGCGCGTCGTAGCGTCCTGACGCTCCGCCATGCCCCGCCGCCATGTTCGTCTTGAGCAGGAGAACATTCCGGTCGGTTTTGAGCGTCCGCAAGCGCGCAACGTACTTCGCCGGCTCCCAGTAGGCCACTTGGCTGTCGTTGAGCGCTGTCGTAACAAGCATCGCCGGATACGCGCCCGGCTTGAGATTGTCGTAGGGCGAATACGACCGCATGTAGTCGTAGGCTGCTTTTTCGTTGGGGTTGCCCCATTCGATGTACTCGCCGGTGGTAAGCGGCAGGGTCGCGTCCAGCATCGTGTTCATCACGTCCACGAAGGGCACCTGCGAGATGACGACCTGAAACAAATCGGGGCGCATATTGACCACGGCGCCCATGAGCAAGCCGCCGGCGCTAGCGCCCTGGATAGCCAGATGAGCCGGCGAGGTGTATTTCTCTTTGATGAGAAACTCGGCGCAGGCGATGAAATCGGTAAAGGTGTTCTTCTTGCGCATCATCTTGCCTTGTTCGTGCCATTCCTCGCCCATCTCACCGCCGCCGCGAATGTGCGCCACGGCGAAAATCATCCCCCGATTCAGCAAGGATAACCGGTTGGACGAAAAGCCGTCGGGAATTGAAATGCCATAGCTACCGTAGCCATATAGCAGCGTTGGATTCTTACCCGTTCGTCTAAGGCCTTTCTTGTAGGTGATAGTAATGGGAATCTTCACACCGTCTGAGGCTATGGCGAACAGCCGCTTGGTGACGTACTGTGTCTTGTCATAGCCCCCAACAACTTCATCCTGCTTGAGCAGGATTTGTTGGCGCGTGTCGAGATCATATTCATACACTGAGCGCGGCGTAATTGGCGATTCATAAGTGTAACGGAACTTCGTTGTGTCAAACTCCGCATTGGTCGCGCCGCCGACCGTATAGGCCGGTTCGGGAAATGCGATGACATGCGATTTGCCGCTTTCCAAGTCAAAAACTGTGAGTTTTTCGAGGCCGCCTTCGCGGGTTTCCAAAACAGCATGCTTGGCAAAGAGATTCAATGTTTCAATTTTCACCTTCGGATTGTGGGGAACAAGCTCGCGCCAGTTTTCCTTCGCTGGATTGGCGACCGGAGCGCGGACGACGCGAAAGTTTTTGCCGCCGTCCTGCGTCGTGATGAACCACTCGTCATTGCGGTGTTCGACAAAGTAGCGAATGCCATCCACACGAGGATACAGGATGCGAAATTCGCCGTCGGGTTGGTCACTCGGTAAGTAGCGAATTTCGCTCGTCGTCGAGCTCGTGGAAACCGCAATGAGATACTTCCGGTCATTCGTACGGTCGAGACCGAGGTTGTAAAGCTCGTCCTTTTCCTCAAAAATTTCCGTCGTTGCACCGCCCAAGGTGTGACGAAACAGCTTATTGGGACGTTTCGTCACCGGGTCTTCCACCACGAGAAAGAGCGTCCGGTTGTCTGCCGCCCACTCGACGTTTGTGACGCGCTCGGCCGTATCCGGCAGTAACTGGCCGGTCGTCAGGTCCTTGACGTGCAGCTTGTACTGCCGATAGCCGGTTTCGTCGGTCGTATAGGCGAGCAGGCGGCCGTCGTCGCTGACGGCAAATGCGCCGAGCGCCATAAATGGCTTGCCTTCCGCCAGTTGGTTGAGGTCAACCAGAACTTCCTCCGGCGCGTCGAGTGACCCTTTCTTGCGGCAATAAATCGGGTACTGTTTTCCCTGTTCGGTGCGGGAGTAATAGAAGAAGCCGAGGTACTTGTAAGGTACACTCAAGTCGGTTTCTTTGATGCGTCCGAGCATTTCTTTGTAGAGTGCCTCTTCAAACGCTTTGTGCGGCGCCATAACGCGCTCGGCGTAGGTGTTTTCGGCTTCGAGGTAGGCAATAACTTCCGGGTTTTGGCGCTTGTCGTCGCGCAGCCAGAAGTACTCGTCTACACGTTTGTCGCCGTGTAGCTCAAAGACACGCGGTTCTTTTTTGGCGATGGGTGGCGTCGGCGTTGTTTGGACCATGGCTGAGAAAGACACTGTAACGAGTATTGTGGCGAGTTTGAAAAACAGACGATCCACGGATCGGTCACTCCTTGGCATGTTTGCTAGTAGTCGCCTGCGACGGGCGTCGTCCCGCGAGCGTGGAGAAAGCACAGTCCAAGCGCGGGCGCAAGTCGAGCCGACCGCCGGCGGCGCACGCCAGCGCGTTTACGCCGACACCGTCCCGGTCGTATAATCCACCACAAAGCTTGATGTTTGTGTCAACAAGGTGATGGCTTGAAGAAGCTAACGCTGCCGGAGGAAGGTCTCGACATCCTCTTTGGAGCCTACGATGAGAACATTCGCTACCTTGAGACGCTTCTTAATGTACGCATCGGCGCGCGTGGCAGCGAAGTGACCATCGAGGGCGACGCCGCTGACACGGCCGCTGTGGAAAGTATCCTGACCGATTTCGCCGAACTCGTCGGTGAGGGCGCTGCGCCATCGAGTCAAGAGTTGCGGCAAGCGTTCAAGCAAATCGCCGACGACCGCACGGCGTCGCTTAAGACTTTCTTCTCAAAGACTTACCGCTTCAATCCGACCGGACGCAAAATGGTGTCGGCGCGGACGCCCAATCAGCGCCGTTACTTGGAGGCGCTTCAGGCGTACGAACTGGTGTTCGGGATTGGGCCGGCTGGCACAGGCAAGACCTTTCTTGCCGTGGCGATGGCGCTGCACTATCTCTGGCAAAAAAAGGTCTCGCGCATCATTCTGACGCGGCCGGCGGTGGAAGCCGGTGAAAAGCTGGGTTTCCTTCCAGGTGACCTGCAGGACAAGGTTGACCCTTACCTACGACCGCTCTACGACGCGCTGTTTGACTTGGCCGATCCCGACAAAATCACCCGCATGCTTGAAAAGCGCATCATCGAGGTTGCGCCGCTGGCCTTCATGCGTGGACGAACTCTGGCCGAAGCGTTCATCATTCTTGACGAGGCGCAGAACACGACATCCGAACAGATGAAGATGTTCCTGACGCGGATTGGTTACGGCTCGCGGGTGGTTGTAACCGGTGACGCAACGCAGATTGACCTGCCGGTGGGCAAATTGTCGGGACTGATTGAAGCGACCAACGTCTTGCGCGACATCAGCGAGATTGCCATTGTCGAGTTCACCAACCGCGATGTCGTCCGGCACCGGCTGGTGCAATTGATTGTCCAAGCCTACGACCGTGCTCGGCAAAACGCCTGAGACGGCGGCATTGTGGCCGCAGTGTCCATCCTCCAGATAATGCTTATGCCGACTTCATCTGCTGTTTCGACTGAGTTTGTGGGTGCGCCGTTGGCCGGCACAGAGGCGTCGTCGGTGACAAATCCGTTTTCGGATTACGACGAAGGGGTGTATTACCCGGCGGAGGATGGTCAGCCGATGGCGAACTCGGACCTGCACGCGGTCTACATTGTGCAGACGCGGGCGAACTTGGAGGCGCTGTTGCCGAACGACTTCGTCGGCAGCGACATTTTCTGGTATCCGGTCAAGGGGCGACCGGAGATTTGCCATGCGCCGGACGTGTTAGTAGCGCTGGGTCGCCCGCCAGTGGTGGGTGGGCATCGGCGGCGGAGCTATATGCAATGGAAAGAGGATGGAGTGGCACCGCAGGTGGTGTTTGAGTTTTGGTCGGAAGGGAATCGGAGTGATGAGGAAGAGCGAAAGTTGAGGTTTTACGAGCGGTATGGGGTGGAGGAATACTACGCTTACGATGTGCAGACGGGGCGACTTGAGGGATGGCGGCGGGATGGGGAGCGGTTGGTGGCGATAGAACGGATGGAGGGGTGGCGGAGTCCGCGATTGGGGATTGTGTTTACCCTAGAGGAAGGAGCGTTGCGGTTGTTGTACCCGGATGGGACGCCGTTTCAGACGCTAGGGGAGGTGCGTGCGGCGCTAGAGCGGGAGCGCGCCGCAAAGGAAGCGGCGTTGGCGGCAAAGGAGCGGGAGCGCGCCGCGAAGGAACGCGAGCGTGCGGCAAAGGAAGCGGCGCTGGCTGAGGTTGAACGGCTCAAAGAAAAACTGCGGGCGTTGGGTGTTACACCGGAGTGAAGCATAACCCTCCTAACCCGTATCCACTATTGTCCAACATTAGCCTCGGCGGCGTCTTTTGATGGTGGAAGCCTGTAGAAGCGCGCCCCGACGCTGAAGTAAGCGCCGCCGGTTGGAACGACGTCAACTGTCAACCAACTTGGCGTCATGTTTCTCACCCTGTCTAACAGCTTGACAACTGGAAGACACCGTACGCCATCCGCTCAACCCAAGGCAAACTACGCTTCCTTGGGCATCGAGCGTAGCTTGCACAATGACTTGGGTTGCAGCGTTCGCCGGATGAACTGTGGTACGCCAGTTGCCACAGTGAATGAACAGTCATTCATTTTCTTAGCGTGAGAGGCGGCAGTCATGCGCAACCGGCGTTTGGTGACGTGGTTTGGACTGGCAGTCATTGGATTGGGGCTGTGGCTTGGATGCGGCGCAAGCGCGTCGGCGCAAACGACTTTGGTTTTTGTTCACGGCAAGTCGGACGGTGTTTCCACCGACAGCCGCGACAAAGTCATCAACAACTACTGGACGCCGGATATGATCCGCGCAGCGACGCGCAACTACACCGTTCCGTACGAAGTCGTCTTCTACGACGGACGTAAGCCCTACTGGGACTGCGCCGTAGATGTCGCCGCCCAAATCAACCAGTTCATCACGAACGGACGGCGCAACCTCGTTTTCGTCACCCATAGCATGGGCGGGGTTGTGATGCGGTTTATCCTGTGCAACGCCGACCCGTCCGACCCGTTCTACAACTACCGAGGCGCGAACTTCAATCGGATTCAAGCGCACACGCGGCACGTACTGTCCTATGCGCCGCCGAACGCCGGCTCTGAAGCGGCTGATTTGGCCGGTTCGTTGAGCGGCTCGTGGCTAACGGCTTGGTTGGTCAGCCTCATTGACAACAACGCGCCCTCGACACAGGCGCTCACCACGGCGCACTTCCGTACGGCGAACGCCAACTGGATGCGCGACGCCTTGCGCAGCAAGGCCATCTTTACCGTCGCCGGTACGGGACTGTGGAACGACTTCTGTCTGGAGTGCGTCGGCTTGGCGACGCTGTCGGGACTGGCCGGGTTGCCCGGAGAAGACGACGGGATGGTGGCTGAGTACAGCGCCCACCACACGAAAGCGCCGGGCGGACGGTGGTACAACACCGACGCCAACCACCACTACAACCGCCGCAACAGCTACCGCAAGCTGGGGAACGACATTGCCCAGTACGGCTATTGAAAGGAGACCACGCCATGGTCGTTAGGACACGCAAATGGGTTTTGAGCCTCGCAGCCGTCGGGGCGATGGTGGGCGGTGTCGGCTTTTACAGCTCACTGCCGGTCAAAAGTGAACGCGCCAAGGACAACCCCGTGCCGGTGTCGGCGCTGACGACGACCACGCTGGACGGCGCAGCAACCGATTGCGGACGGCTGACCCCACAGGAACTTGCCCTGTCGTCCGCACGCGAAGAAACCTTCTCAACACGGTACGTCTTGGAAGGCGTCACAGGCGAGGCGACGCTGCCGGTGACGGGCAAACACGCCTGTATTGGTGTCTTTGTGGAAGATGAGACTGCGAAAACCACCTTGTTGGCGCCGAACGGCATGCGCGTTCCGACCGAGCTTGTCCCCCGCGATATGGACTTGGGTACGGCGCTGTCGCGGCAGGAAGTCGCCGCCGACGGCAAGGTTGAGGCGACGCCGCGCCACCTGACGACCGTACCGGGATTGTACCGTCTGCGGATCGAGAAAGCCGGCGGCAAACGTCTCCGTGAAGGAGGAACGACCGCCGCACCGCGTACAACGGTGGTCGTCAACGACAACAACCACCTCGTCCTCCATACTTGGTTGACCGACAACATGGTGGATGTCCGCCGGGCGACGGAAATCCATGCCCAAGTGCGCGACGGCGAACGGCCTGTTGAGAACGTCAAGGCGACCGCACGCATCTACCACGAGAATGGGACGCTGGTGCTCACTCGTGAAATGACGGCGCTGGGCAACGGCGACTTTGGCTTGAAAATCCGCCCGACGCAGCTTGGTCGTTTCGGCAAGGTCATCGTTGACGCCGAAGGCGTGACGGCCGACGGACTTCAGTTTAAGCGCACCGGTTTGCTTGAGATTGCAAGCGGTGTCGCCGGCGGGCGGTTGATGCGTGTCGTCGGCGAGCGACTGACCGACCGGGCGCTGGAGGTTGACCTCGAATACGTTGTTGTCCGCGCCGGGCGCTTTCATGCCCGCGCCAACCTCGTGACAGCCGACGGCGAGCCGGTCGCTTGGGCGCAAGCGGCGGCGGAAGCAGCTGTCGGACGGCATGTCCTAACGTTGCGCTTTGACCGCAAATTCCTCACCCCCGGCAAGTTGGTGTTGCGCGACATTGAACTGACCGACGTAACCGAATTTCCGGGCGTCAAGAGTCCGACAAGAATTGGAACCTATGCCGTCGAACACGCGTTGCAATAACGGGGATTTCTCCTGAAAAGCCGTTTTGCTTCGGCGCGTCGTTCTCCGACGCGCCTTCTTTTTGCCCGGACATTGCCTCCGGCAAGGCAAGAAGCGTCTTGTAGAACTACTCAGTTCGGCGTCCGTGCAGGGCTTGCGCCGCCTGGTGCAGCGCAGTGACGACCTGCACCATGGCGCGCGCCGTGTCTTCAGGGTCGTTGCGCGCCAGCGCATAGCGGACGCCGGAAAACACTTCCGCGCCGTAGCCCGAAAAGACGCCCGGCGCATAAATGACATGCCGCGCATCATAGCGCTTCGGTAACCCCTCCGGCGTCAGCAAAAAGCCCTCAAACCGACGACGCAAGCGGTTGCGCGCCGCCAGCGTCGCTTTCGTATCCGGTTCGGTTTCAAACATTTCAGCAGCGATCACCAAATCACGGGCGGCGTCCAGCAACGCGGCGGCGTCTAGCGTCGGGTGTTCTTGGGCGAGCTCCTGCGCTAGACGCTCAATTTCGCGGGCATAGTCCAGTAGGTTGAGTTCAAGCCGTACGGACTCCGACAGCCGAAACGCCAGCAAAGCCCACCCGCGCGCCATTGCCGTGTGGCGGGTGAAGTTCGGGTCGCCGAATTTTTCCATCCAGCGAAAGCTGTCGTAGGTCGAGTGATAAACGCCGTAGCCGCCCGTTGAGGCCATGTCCAAGCAGGCGACGCCGGCCAGTTGCAAAAACGGCGCGTAGTCTGACCCGCTACCCAGCTTGCCAAAGCGAACCTCCGGCGCGTTTTTGTCCTGCGCCCGCCAGTTGTCGTACAAGCTGCGCGTCCCACTTGCGTCCGGCGCGTCGCGCAGGACGGCTTTCGTCACCGCCCACAGGCTAGGGACGGCGCTGGCGCGAAAATTGTCGCCGCTGACGGCGCTATCCACATTGAGGTAGCAAACCGCCTTTTCGCGGAGTTCGGTAAGGTGTTCTTCCACCCATTCGGTTGAGCCGATGAGGCCGTACTCTTCGGCGTCCCAACTACAGAGCTTGATGGTGCGGCGCGGTTTCCAGCCCTGTTTGACCAGTTCGCCGAAGGCGCGCGCCACTTCCAGCATCGCCGTCGTTCCGCTAGATGGGTCCACCGCGCCGTACACCCAAGCGTCTCGGTGGTTGCCTAGCAGAATCCATTCGTCGGGGAACTCAGTACCGGGCAGTGTCCCGATGACGTTCCAAATAGTGCGAAGCCGGTAGTCCATCTCAAGCGCGATACGGACGCGCGTTTCGCCACCGCCGATGCGGTAAGCAATGGGTAGCCCCCCGACCCATGCCTTGGGAGCGTCGGGGCCGCGCAGGCTTTCAAGAATCGGCAGGGCGTCACGGTACGACAGCGGCTGGATGGGGATGGTTGGCAGCCCGGCGTCTTTAGGATTCAGGCGCGGAACGCCCTTCTTGGCTGGACGGCCGGGCGTAAGGGGATCGCCCGGCGGTTGCGTGAAGGCGCGGTAGCTGCCGCGCTGGACACAGTTATCCGCCCGCCATGGCCCGTCGGGATAGGTTTTGCCCTGAACATAGCCGTCGTCCTTGGGGTCGGAATACACGAGCAATCCCGCCGCGCCGCGCTGTTGCGCCACCTGCGCCTTGACACCTCGGTAGGCTTCCCCGTAGCGCACAATGACAATCTTGCCTCGGACGCTGACGCCAAGTTGGTCAAGGATTTCATAATCGCGCGGCAGCCCGTAGTTGGCATAGACGACCGGCGCTTCGACTTTGCCTGACGGTGACCAGGCGGCGAAAGTCGGAACGGCGAGTGGCGAAGCCGAGTCGGGATCGTCGGCGAGGACTGGTTCGGTCAGCGTACAGCGGTACTTCGTCGGCGCGGTCATTTCCACCCGCCGCGATTTTGGGCGCGGCAGGTACACTTCATACTCAACCAGTTCGGTCTGAAAACCGGCCTTGGCGAGTTCGTCACGGACGTAGAGCGCCGTTGCGTAGTCCTCCGGTGTGCCGGCCAGATGCGGCTTGGCGGTGAGTGTCCGTAGGGTTTGGCGGGCGCGGTCGGGCGACGGGGCTGCGAGCAGTTGGCTTTCGAGAGCGGAGAGGTTCGTTTTGGTTTCAGCCGCAACGCTGTGCGGCGTCATAACGTGACCACTCCGGAAGGCGGCGAAGAGGCAAAGACCGGTGGCGAACAGGTAGGCGGAAAGAGGGTGCGGAAAGCAGCGCATAGGGCGAGGTTGAACCTGCAAAGAAGCTGGATGTGGGTAAATCAGCGCTCAGCGCAGTTTGTGAGGCATCCGGCGCAAGCGTTTTGACGGCGAAGTGTAGGCAATTGGGTGGACGATTCAACTGTGTCTGGGTGGCGCAAGGCGTCAGACCTTATAAGCTGGGTGCAGTTTTGCCGCCGCGCCTTTAGCTTCTGAGGAGCGAGCTGTTTAGGTAAGGTGACGGTGTACGGCGTCTGAGAACGGCGCGCAGGAGAGGGCAGCGCGTGGCGACGAGGGGGAAGGGGGTTCCGTTGCAGGGGCTTCCGATAGGGCGTCACTCCGTCTTTCGGCAGGGCGCGTGGCGACTCACACCAGTGAGAAAGAAGCAGAAGCCGTCGCACTTCAAACGCTTGACGCCGCTTCTGAACCGAGTGTGTAGCTTGGGCATTGATGAAAGGCGCACTAGGAGAGCGCTATGAATGGGATAACCACCAACAAAGCTTGGCCGTGCGCCGCTGCCTTCCGGTCGCCAGACAACTTGGACGGCTCTAAAGCCGTCATGCAAAATACAGCGCCAGGGCCGTTCGGGCCAGATTCCAGACGCGCGTCCAGTTAAGTTTGCCGTTGCGCGCATCATGCAGACTGGCCCACACCTTTTCCCGAAGTTGAGCGCTCTCCCGCCGGAACAAGAACTCGCGTGCGTAAGGCAGAGCGACCTCAAGGAAGTTGAAACGCGGATTCATCGTAATGCTGATGCCTTCCAACGTCATCAGCGCCCGCATGATAAACGTAAACGATGCCGGCGTTGAGAATGGATAACGGTAAATAATGTCACCCAGATCGTAGGCCAAGTCCTTGAAGCGCACTTCCGACAGGTTGACATCCAACTTACGCCGGAAAAGGTCCTCAACCACCCGTGCAAAATCTTCCGTGTCGGCCTCAGGAGACAGAAAGCCAAGACCGATCAAATCCTGTACGATGCCCGGTGCGTCGCGGTCAATCAGATGGAAGAAGGCGCTGACCATTTGATCCTGCAGCTTGGGCGAAATATGCCCCACCATTCCAAAGTCGAAAAACGCCAACCGACCGTCAGGCAGCATTAGGATGTTGCCCGGATGCGGATCGGCGTGAAAGAAGCCGTCTTCAAGCAACTGCTTGAAATACGTTCGGTACATCAGTTCATTGGCTTCTTTGGGGTCAATGCCGGCGGCTTTCAAGCCTTCTAGATCGGTGACGCGAATACCGCGCAAAAACTCCATCGTGATGACCCGCGAAGTTGTTTGCTCCCAGAAAATGACGGGAACATGAACCCGCGGCCAGTCGGCGAAGTTGCGTCGGAAGCGGTCGGCGTTGCGCGCTTCATTCCGATAGTCGAGTTCGGCGAAAATCGTTCGCTCAAACTCGTCAATCATCCCCACCCAGTCATTGCCCTTGAAAAGCCGTTTGGAACGCGCCATCCACTGGGCAAGTCGGCGCAGAATAACAATGTCCTCGCTAATGCGCGCGACGAGGTTGGGACGCTGCACCTTGATGGCCACTTCCTGCCCGTCGTGCCGCACGCCGCGATACACCTGTCCCAAACTCGCCGCCGCCACCGGCTGTGGGTCAATCGAACGGAAGAACTTGCTGACGGGGCCGCCCAATTCCTGCTCGATAATGGCGAAGGCTTCCGCGTTTGGAAACGGCGGTACGCGATTCTGGAGCTTCGCCAACTCCTGTATGAATGGGACGGGAAGCAAATCGGCGCGCGTCGCTAGCGCCTGCCCAATCTTGATGAAGGTTGGTCCCAGCCGAATCAGTTGCTCCCGCAGCCGCGCCGCCTGCGCCTCCAGCTGCGCCGGCGACAACGCCGACAGATCGCCGTTCGGACGCCGCCGGGCGCGGCGGAGATCGCGGTAAATCATCCAGACAACGCGCCCAAGCACCCAAATGATGAACAGCGTTCGTTGCCAGTGGCGAACCCATCCCCACACGCCCCGCTGCATGGGGACGACCGGCGGGCGAACGACAGGCGGAATAGAAAAATCGGCCGGCAAGCTACGGTTCATGGACGTTGCGCGCCGACGATGCCGGTGGGCGACACATCGTACGGCATCCTTCGGGCGTTATAGCAAACTCAGCGTCACTGGCAAAAGCGACGACGCCTATGGCTTACCGTCGCCTCCATCCCGTCTGCGCCGCATCATAAGGACTGGCCACTTGCGCCGGTCGCGGTCGAGGTATACCTTAGGAGGCAGTTGCACGTTCTTTGGCTTCGGGTGCCCAATCCCCGAAACTGGGCGATTGGGAGAATAGGGAAGCGGGTGTAAATCCCGCACGGTCCCGCCACTGTGACGCCACGATGGTGTTCGCGCCTCTCCAAAGAGGCCACTGCGCTTGCGCAAGCGTGGGAAGGCCGGCGCGAACCGGCGAAGTCAGGAGACCTGCCCGAAGCCGCGCGCCCGGAAAGCTTCTCGCGGAGGAAGCGGCGCGGCGACAGTCCTGCCCGAATGCGTCCAACCCGGCGCATTGTCTCTACCTGTTTGCTTTCCGGCGCGTGATCCCAAGGTTATGGGTCTCCGTAGTGAGGCCGCTTGGCCGTACCTCGGCAATACCCGATGCGGCCGTGCCGTGGATGACGCCCGATGTCGCCTGTTCTGCTTGCCGCCGCCTACGCGCTTGACCGCTTGATCGGCGACCCGCCGTGGCTGCCTCACCCCGTACGCTGGATGGGCGCAGCCATCGCAGCTGGCGAGCGCGTTTTGCGTCCGTTGGCGCGCGGGCCGGCGACGGCATTTCTGACCGGCGCGGCGCTGACGCTCGGTTTGGTCGGACTATCGTACGGCGGCAGCCTGCTCGCGCTGCGCGAACTATGCCGCTGGTCGCCGGTGGTCGGCGCGATGGCGCTTGTCTATCTGGCGGCGACAACGCTGGCGACCAAGGACCTATTGGATGAAACGGGAAGCGTCGCTGACCGATTGCTCAACGACGACCTGCCCGGCGCGCGGCAGCGCGTCGCCCGGATCGTCGGGCGCGACACCCACGACCTCAGTGAAAGCGAAGTCTGCCGGGCCACCGTTGAAACGCTGGCTGAAAGCGCCTCGGATGGGATCATTGCGCCGCTGTTTTACCTCGCGGTCGGCGGCGTCCCGGCGGCGCTGGCGTACAAAGCCGTCAACACGCTTGACTCCTGCATCGGCCATGCGGACGAACACAACTTCTGGTTTGGAAAATTCGCCGCCCGCCTCGACGACATCGCCAACCTCATTCCGGCGCGGCTGACGGCCGCCTTGATTGTCGTCGCAGCGTGGTTGCACGGCGACGACTGGCGCGGCGCATTGCGCATTTGGTTCCGCGACGCCCGCCGCCATGCCAGTCCTAACGCCGGACAACCTGAAGCCGCCATAGCCGGGGCGCTTGGCGTCCGGCTGGGGGGCGTCAACCACTACGCCGGCGTCCCCTACGCAACGGCGTTTCTGGGCGACGCGCGCCGCCCGCTGGATGTCGCCGCCGTCGAGGCCGCGCGCCGACTGGTTGAACGTGTATCGTGGCTGGGGTTCGCCGCCGCGCTCACCTTTTGCCTGTGGAGTGTGCGATGAATCCTTCTCCGTGGTTGTCCGTCCATGGCGGGCGAGTGTTTGAAGCGGCGCAGCGGTGGGGCGTCGCGCCCGACCAGGTGCTTGATTTCAGCGCCAACCTCAATCCGTGGGGACCGCCCCAATCGGTTACAGACGCCGTAGCGCGCGCCGACTGGAGGCGCTATCCCGACGACACCGCGCTGCGCGCCGCCTTCGCCCGGCGTTACAACCTTGATCCGGCCGCCGTCGTCGTCGGCAACGGCGTGGCGGGACTCCTGTTTGACACGTTGCGCGTTTGGCGACCACGCCGCGTTCTGCTGCTGGAGCCGTCCTTCGCCGAATACCGCCGGGCGCTCGTCGCCGTCAACGCCTGCCTCGTCACCAAGCCGCTGCGCGCCGAGGAAGCTTTTCAGCCTGATTTTGCGCGCCTTGCGCCGTTGATTCGGGAAGCGCGCGTGGATACGGTCATCCTCAACACGCCGCACAACCCGACCGGCGCGGCTTATCCGCCCGACCGCCTGCTCGACTTCATCCGTACCGTGGCGCAGCACAGCGTCCGCGTCGTGCTGGACGAGTCGTTCGCCGACTACCGGCCTGAAGACTCGCTGGTTG
This sequence comes from Chloracidobacterium sp., assembly GCA_025057975.1. Lineage (NCBI taxonomy): Bacteria > Pseudomonadati > Acidobacteriota > Blastocatellia > Chloracidobacteriales > Chloracidobacteriaceae > Chloracidobacterium > Chloracidobacterium sp. The sequence continues at coordinate 17,533 of JANWUV010000002.1, read as the reverse complement.
TCAAGGCGGCCAACCTGCCGAACGTCGTCGCGCTGCGCTCGCTGACGAAGTTCTACACGATGCCGGGGTTGCGCGTCGGGATCGCCGTCGCGTATCCGCCGCTGGCGCAGGAACTGCATCGCCAAACCGCCGCGTGGCCGGTCGGCGCGCATGCGCTCGCAGCCGCCTGCGCCGCGCTCGCCGACGAGGACTTTGCCGCCCGCACCCGCATCCGCAACGAGTGCGCGCGCCGCACCTTTGCGCATGCGCTGGACGAACTCGGCTGTACGGTGTTCCCCAGCGCCGCCAACTTCCTGCTGATTCGGCTGCCGTACGGGGCGGCGTCGGACTTGGCGCAGTGGTTGGAGCCGCACCACGTTCTTGTCCGGCGGTGCACTGATTTTCTTGGTCTGGACGACCGCTACGTACGGTTAGCCGTCCGTGACGACGCCGCCAACGCGCATCTGGTCGCGCTGCTTGTCCGATGGTTGAACGAACAGCGCCGCCTCGCTTCGAAAAGTTCAGAAGATTCCTCGTTGATTCTGCTTGGGAAGGAGTCCCAAACGCCATGACTTCCGCCATGCTTCGCTTTCTGCTGCTGGGTGTGCTGTGGTTGGCACTTCCGGCCGGAAGCACACTCGCCCAATCAAACGCCATTCGCGGGCGCATCCTTGACGAACAAGGCGGACCCGTTCCGAATGCAGTCGTCGCTCTGCAAGGGCGCGACGTAAACGTTCGACTGACGACGACCAGCAGCGCCGACGGTAGCTACGCCTTTGAAAACCTCGCCGGCCGCGATTACCTCATCGAAGTGGAAGCCTCCGGTTTTCCGCGGACGACGCGGCGCGTCACTGTCGGCGAAGCCGCTGATGTGACGCTCAAAGTGTCCGGCGTCGCCGATACGGTCATCGTGACGGCGGCGGGCGCGCCCCAAACGGTGGATGAAGTCTCGAAAGCCGTCACCGTCATTGACCGGCAGGAGATTCTCGACCGGAACGAGTTTACACTCTACGAAGTGCTGCGAACAGCGCCGGGCATCCAAATTCTCAACAACGGCGGTCCTGGCGCGTTCACCCAGCTTCGGACGCGCGGGCTGCGCCCAGACGCCACAGCGATTCTCTACGACGGGCTGCGCTTCCGCGACGCCTCGACCACGCAAGGCGATGCCACCTCGTTTATGTCCAACCTCTACTTCGTAGACTTCGGGCGGGTGGAGTTTCTGCGCGGGTCCGGCTCGTCGCTCTACGGGACGAACGCCGTCGGCGGTGTTGTTAACATTGTCTCCAACAGCGGCGGCGGCCCAACCACCGGCTCGCTCCAACTTGAAGGCGGCGGGCTGGGCCTGTTCCGGGGACGTTTTCAACTTCAGGGCGGATTGGGCGACCGGTTTTCCTACAGCTTTGCGACGACGCACCTCAACGTCACGCAGGGCGTCAACGGCTGGACGCCCACCCGCAGCACGGGCGTGCAGGGGACGCTGCGCTACGACTTCACACCCAACATCTCACTCACCGGGCGCGTCAACGCCTCGGACGACTTCGTGGCGCTTCAGATCAGCCCTACAACGTCCGGCATTCCGGCGGCGAACTTTCCCGCCACAGGCGTCATTCCGGCCCGGTTTCTGCCTGCTGACCAAGTGCGGCGGCTCATCGCCGGTGTTCCCGCCGCGCAGATTGTCTGGGGCGATGCGACCATCATTCCCAACCGGCAAGACCCCGACAATCGTCGGTCATCCAACTTCGCCATGGGCGCGGTGATCTTCAATCACACGATCAATCCGGTGGTCGGCTACCGCGTGGCATGGCAGCGGGTACATACGGCGCGGGTGTTCCAGAACGGCCCCGGCGGCTTCGGTTTCCAGCCGGTCACGTCAAACTTCCTCAACTACGTCGGTGACATTGACACCGTGGATGCGCGCGTCAATCTGCAACCGACGCGCTGGTTCACGTTTACGGCCGGTTACGAGTTTGAGCGCGAAGCCTACTTTGACCGGCAGGACAACCGGATTCCCGACCCGCGCCAGCGCGTGGATGTCCAGACCAACATCAGCCAGAACGCCCACGCCGGTTACTTTCAAGCGCAGTTCCGGCTGCTTGACGACCGGCTTCAGCTTTCGCTGTCGGGCAGGTCGCAGGGTTTCCGGCTGAATCGTCCGACGTTTTTGGCGACGGGAACGACCAACGCCTACGCCAACGTGCAGCTCAAAGCGCCGCCGACGGCCTACACGGGCGACATTTCAGTGTCGTACTTCATCGCCGAAAGCAAGACCAAGCTGCGCGCGCACGTCGGCAACGCCTATCGCGCGCCGGCGCTTTACGAGCGTTTCGGCGGCGGCTTTTTCAACAATCCGGCGACGGGTCTGGTGAACTTCACGCCCTACGGCGATCCGTTTCTTGCCCCCGACCGCTACAACTCGTTCGACGCCGGTATTGACCAGTATTTCTTCCGTGACCGCTTGCAGGTGGGGATCACCGGTTTTTACACGCGCGTTGTTCAGGTTACGGCCTTTGATTCCAGCGGCGTCCTGAACCCGCGAACCGACCCTTACGGTCGCTCGTCAGGCTACATTAACGGCTCAGGCGGGATTTCGCGCGGCGTCGAAGTGAGTTTCAACGCGCGGCCGACGGCGACGCTGACGCTCAACGGCTCGTACACCCACACGAACGCGGGCACTGACCGCGACGTGTCAGTGCGCAACTTCTTCCGCATTTTTGGCGTCGCACAGCATACGTTTACCTTTGTCGCCAATCAGGCGATTGGGAAGCGCGTCAACGTCAACTTTGACTTGGCGGCGTACAGCAGCACGTACGCTTCGCTTTTCGCCGCCGGACGCGCGCGCGCCTTTGAAGTGCCGGGCTACGTCAAGGCCGACGTGATGGGGAGCTACACGCTGCCGGTCGGCAACGACCGCTCGCTGCGCTTTTACGGCAAGGTGGAAAACATGTTCAACCGACGCTACTTCACCGGCAACGGCTGGCTCGCGCCGGGCGTGGTCGGTCTGGGCGGCGTCGCGTTTCAGTTTTAGAAGGCAGTGGACGCCGCGCAACCCAACCGCTTTCTGGATGTGACGCGCGCCGACGGCGTCGTAAAGGAACTGCGCGTCATTGAAGGACAGCTCTTTGTCTGTCAGGGCTGCTGCTGCGGGCAAACGGAGCGCGGCGTCCCGGCTGTGCCGCTGGAAGCCTACAAACGGGAATGGAAGGCGCGGGGACTCCGGCTGCGGGTGCACCTGACCGTCACCAGTTGCTTGGGTCCCTGCCCGCTGGCGAACGTCATTCTCATCCTCTTTGGCGGCGAGACGATCTGGCTGCACTCCATCAATGACGAGGCGACCGTGATGGCCGTTTTTGACTACTTGGAAGCGATGTTGGCCGCGGAGCGTTACCTGCCGCCGCCGGGCGTGCTGGCGACGCGACACTTCAACCGGCACGTTTTCGATGCGGCCTCGCCCGGTGTGTGGCGCAGCGAGAAGCGAGCCGAGGTTTCCCGCGAGGCGACGGCATGATGCGCTTGTCGGCGAACGTCGGACTGATGGCCTTGGCGCTGGCGCTTTCGGCGTTGGCCGGCAAGTACGGCTTTGCTTGGCAACAGAAGGCGACCTCGGCGGCGCAGCGACCGAAGCAGCCGGCGCTTGAAAGCAAGCCGTCACGCATCATTTCAACCGAATACAACGTCAACGAAATGCTCGTTGATTTGGTTGAGCCGGAGCGCATTCTGGCGCTCAGTCAGGACGCCGACAATCCGGGACTGTGCAACATTCTGGAACGGACGGCGCGGATTCCGGGACGGGTCGCGTCCACACCGATTCGTGCCGAACAAATTTTAGCCCTCGACCCAGACGTGGTGTTTGTGGGCGCTTCCTGCCCGGCGGAGACGGTACGCCTGCTGGAACTCAGCCGGGCGCGCGTGGTGCGCATCAATCGCGGCTATACGATCGCCGAAATTCAGGAAAACATCCGGTTGGTGGGCGACACTGTAGGCGAGCCGGCGCGCGCGCAAGCCCTGATTGACGAAATGAACCGCCAACTGGCGGCCGTCCGCGCCAAAGTCGCCGGCGCGCCGCCGCCGCGCGCGCTCTACATCGGCAGCGGCTACGGCTATACGGCCGGCATCGGCACCTACACCGACGAGCTTTTGCAGGCGGCCGGGGCGCGCAATGCGGCGCGGGAGGCGGGCGTTGAAGCGTGGGGCAAAATCACACTGGAAACGGTCATTGAGATGGACCCGGACGTGATTTTCGTCCCCGACACCGGCGGTCGGGCGCACGGCGCGGTCGGCAGGCGGTACGTCGTGCCGCCCAAGCCGCTGGAAAAGGACCCGCTCTGGCAGGATGTGCGGGCCGTCAAAACGGGGCGTGTCGTGACATTGCCGCCGCGACTCCTGATGTGTAACTCGCACTACAACGTCCGGGCGGCGTGGGCGATGGCGCGCGCCCTGCATCCCGACCGCTTTGAGGATAAAACCCATGACGCGCCGTGACGCGGTTGTTTTTCCGGCGCTGACCGTCCTGCTCATCACCGTGATGGTTTTGGCGACGGCGTTGGGGACGGCGAACATCCCGCCGCAGCGCACGTTGCGCATTCTATGGGACGCGCTCACCGGCGCGGAGGGCGATTATCCGGCGTGGCAGCGGACGGTACTCCTCTGGGTACGCCTGCCGCGCGTTGTGACGGCGGCGCTGGTCGGCGGCGGACTGGCGCTGACGGGCGCGGTCATGCAGGCGATTTTTCGCAACCCGATGGCTGAGCCGGGCGTCATCGGCGTTTCGGCCGGGGCGGCGTTCGGGGCGGTGACGGCGCTGTACTTGGGCGCGACGACCTTCTCCATGCTTTTGACGCCGACCGGGGCGTTTATCGGCGCGCTCGGCTGTACGGCGATCGTCTACTGGCTGGCGTCAAGCGGGCGTGGGCGCGTGGCGACGACGACGCTACTGCTGGCGGGCGTCGCCGTTGGAAGCATCGTCTCGGCGCTAACGTCGTTCGTGCTGGCGTTGTCGCTACGGCAGTGGGAGGTCGGGCGGCAGATGCTGTCGTGGCTGATGGGCGATTTTGAAGGTCGCTCGTGGGGGCATGTCGCCTTGGCGGCGCCGTTGACGCTCATCGGCGGCGTCCGGCTAGCGTTGTACGGGCAGGAACTCAACCTCTTGCTGACGGGCGAGGAATCGGCGCTGTCGTTGGGCGTTGACGTGCCGGCGTTGCGGCGGAACTTGATTGTTTGGGCGTCGCTGGTGACGGCGGCGACGGTCGCCGTCGTCGGCGCGATTGGTTTTGTGGGCTTGGTAGCCCCGCACATGCTGCGGCTTGTCCTTGGACCGGACAACCGTCGCCTGCTGCCGGCGTCGTTTCTGGGAGGCGCGACGTTTCTCGTTGCGGCGGACCTGCTGTGCCGCGCGGCGTCGCTGACGGAGCTGCGACCCGGCGTTGTGACATCGCTAGTGGGCGGGCCGTTTTTCCTGTACCTGCTGGTGAAGTCAAAGCGCGCTTGGGCTGGGTAGCGGCGACCTGCGTATGGCGTTTCTGGAGCTTGACAAGGCGTGGTTTGAAGTCGGCGGCGCGGCTATTGCGCGGGAGGTTTCGCTGGCGCCGCCGCCGGGACGCTTTCTGGCGCTGATTGGGCCGAACGGCTCCGGTAAAACGACCGTTCTGCGGCTGCTGGCAGGGCTGCTTGCGCCGACGCGCGGCGCGGCGCGGCTGGAAGGCCGCGACCTGCGGCGCTGGTCACGGCGGGACATTGCGCGGCGCATCGCCGTCGTGCCACAGGATACGCATCTGGAGTTCGCCTTCACCGTCCGCGACATCGTGGCGATGGGGCGGCACGCGCATCTGGGGCGTTTTCAGCCGGAGGGCGCGCATGATCGCGCCGTGATTGAGCAGGCGATGATGCGCGCCGACGTTTTGCATTTGCGCGCACGATTGGTGACGGAGCTTTCTGGCGGCGAGCGGCAGCGCGTTCTGATTGCGCGCAGTCTGGCGACGGAAGCGCCGGCGATTTTGCTCGATGAGCCGACGGCGAGTTTGGACGTTGCCCATGCGCTGGAGACGTACGAACTGTGCCGGGCGTTAGCTGACGAAGGGAAGACGATCGTGATGGCCGTACACGACCTGAACGCCGCCGCCCGCTATGCCGATCAAGTCGCGGTGATGCAGTCAGGGCGGTGTGTGGCGCGAGGTGCGCCGTCCGATGTGCTGCACGAGCGCCTGTTGGCTGAGGTGTTCGGCGTCGAGGTCGAGGTGTTTCACTCGCGCGGCGGTTGGCCGACTTTTGTGTTTCACCGCAGCGGCGTGGCGGTGGACAGAGTCGTGCGGTAGCGCTGCACCTGCCGCCAACGAAACCACCTTCATGAGGCGTGGCGTCCTAGGCCGGGGAAGTGCGGTATGCAGCGCCGCACGCGAGTGAGCGGGCCGCACAAAGCGTCGTTCCACTCCAACGGAAAACGCTTTAGAAAACAAACTTCGCCGCAAGTTGCAGCACGCGCGGCGCCACGCCCGGCCCATTGACAGCGCGAAAATCGGCGCGCGGCGTCAGGGTCGGCACACCACCCGGCGTGCCAAAGGCGAACTGATTGGTTTGCACCGCCGCTTGATTGAAGCGGTTGAACAGGTTGAACGCCTCGGCAATCAGTTCAACACGATACCGCTCCGTGATGGGAATTGTCCGGGTCAGCCGCAAATCGAATGACGCGAACGCCTTGCGCCGGAAGGTGTTCCGTCCGATGAACGGCGCGCGGTCGTTGCCTGGCGTCCCGTCGCCGTTGAGGTCGCCGCCAGCGAGCGCCGAGAACGGACTGCCCGAAGTCGCCGTCACAATCCCGCTGAACTGAAAGCCGTCCAGCAGCAGCCGCGCCGGGCGATTTTGGAGATTGCGGGCGTAGGCTAGCTCCCACACGTAGCTCAGGACGAACCGGTGCGGAATGTCCACGTCGGCGCGTCCGCGTTCGGTGCGAATGTTGAGCGGGTCTGCCACGAGGCGGCTGGTGTCGCCGCCGCCGGCCGTCACAATCGTCTGATCGGGGCGGTTGTCAATCGCCGTTGACCAAGTGTAGGCTAGCAAAAACTGAAAGTTTTGGCTGAAGCGTTTCGTCGCCTGAACCGCCAGCGCGTGATAAACCGAGTCGCCCGTGTTTTCAAACTGGAAAAGCCGTCCGTAGCTCACATTCGTACTCGGCGGAGGCGGAACAGGCAGGAGGTTTGTCGGCCGCGCCGTCACGTTGGAGCCGGGCGCAATGACATACCGCGGAATGATGACGGGGTTGCCGCCCACAATGTTGACAGGGATGGGAATTGGTTGGCGTAGGTTGATGTCGCGCGTCCGCGTCAATCGAATGCCCCGCGTAAACAGGTAAGACACCGACAGCGACAAGTCGCGGGTCAACTCGCGCTCAATACCTAGACTTGCCTGATGCACCATCGGGTCAACATAGCCGCTTGCAAAGAAAAACAACTGCAACGCGGGCGGCGTCACGCCGGCCGGCGGACTGGCGAAGGTGTTTGGGTAAGTCAAGCCGGTCGTCGCCAACTGCGCCTGCGTGAACTGTAACGTCCGCACACTGAGGCCGTTCTGGGTGTGCGCCGTCCCCGTCACAATACTCGGCGTCCGGGCGTAAAAAATCCCATAGCCGCCGCGCAGCACCGTTTTGCCGTCGCCTAAAATGTTCCATGCGAAGCCGACGCGCGGGGCGAAGTTGTTGAGGTCCTGCTTGAGGCCTTGCGTCCGTACCCCCAGCGCCAACAGACGCGGATCGTCGTTGAGCACCGGCGGCTCGTCTTTCACCTGCGCGTCGTAGCGCAGACCATAGTACAGCTTGAAGCGGTTCGTAATATTCCAGTCGTCTTGGACAAACCAGCCGTACTCGCTCGTGTTGGGGTACGAGCGCGGCCCGTTGGTGTTTGGCCCGGCGAAGGCCTGTTGATACACAATCGCCGTCGCGCCGGCGCCGCTCGGACGACGCAGCGCAAAATCTTCGTAGCTGTTGAAGACGTAGCTCCCGCCGAAAAAGCCGGGGAAGAAGTTGAAGATGCGGTTGAAGATGAAGTCGAAGCCGGCTTTGTACGTGTGCCGCCCGCGCACGTACGTCAACGTATTGGTGACTTGGAAGCGCCGCTCGGTCGTCTCACGCGGGCTGAAGTTGTTTCGTCCAAAGACCAGCGTGTTGCCCGCCGGGCTGTTGATGATGGTTTCCGGCGAATTGCTGTTGGCTGTACCGAGTTGCTGGTCGCGCGAAAAGCCAAAGCGGCCTTCGTTGATGAGGTTCGGCGTCAGAATGGTCGTGATCTGGCCTGTGACGGTGTCCGTCGTCGAATTGGAGTTGCCGGTGGCGCTGACGCTGCGAATCTGTCCGGGGTTTTCCTGATTTTTACCTTTGAAAAGCTGGCGGTTGTAGCGCACCGAGAGCCGATTGTCGCTGTTGATTTGCCAGTCAACCTTGCCCATGTACACGTCTTGGTTGAACCCCACTTGGTACGGCGCCGTCTGGGCGTTCAGAAAAGCAATGGTGCGTTGAGCGACATCCGCCGGCACGGCCGGGGAAAAGGATGTTGGGATCGGCACGAGTGGCGCCACCACGATTGGGTCGTTGCGCCGCTGCCCGTCGTAGGTGAAGAAGAAGAAAAGCTTGTCCTTCCGAACGGGGCCGCCGATGGAGCCGCCGAACTGCTGCACGCGCAAATCCGGCTTGCGATTGCGCGGCGGCGGCAGCGAGCGAATGAAACCGTCGGTGGCGTTCAGCGCGTTGTCGCGGAAGAAGTAAAACCCTTCGCCGTGAAATTCATTCGTCCCGGACTTCGTGATGACGTTGACCAGCGCGCCGCCGGCGCGTCCGAACTCGGCCGCGTAGCTGTTTGTGTTGACCTGAAACTCTTTGACGGAGCTTTGGCTGAACTGGTACGGCGCGCGCACGCCGGTGCGTCCGAGGGTTTGTCCAAAGAAGGTGTTGTTGTTGTCCGCGCCGTCAATGAGCAGACTGTTGAATGTTCCGCGCAGGCCGCCAGCGGAGTAGTCGCCAGCGCGAGGGTCAACATTGATGCCGGGCGTTAGGCGGATAAAGTCAAGGAAGTTGCGGCCGTTGACCGGCAAATCTTTCACGGCGCGCTCATTGACCGTCGTGGACTGCTGTGTGCGCGCGGTTTCCACAATCGAGGCTGAGTCGGCGGTGACGTTGACGGTCTCACTGATGTCACCGGCTGAAAGCGTGATCTCGACGCCGGCGGTTTGCCCGATGAGCACCGTCGCCCGTCGCGTGAGTTCAGTGAAGCCGGTCGCCGTCACCGTAATGTCGTAGGCGCCGGCGGCCAGCGCCGGGACTCGGAACGTTCCGTCCTCGCCAGTGGTTGTCTCGCGGGTCAGTCCGGTTTCTACGTTCTTGACCTTGACGACGGCGTTGCCGATGACGGCCCCGGAAGCGTCTTTAACCGTACCGCTTAGCGCGCCGCCGGTGACATTCGCCTGTCCCCAGGCTAAAACGGACAAGAGAGACAGCCAAAAAAACACGAAAAATCTTTGCAGCCACTCAGATCGCATAAATTTCAACCGAAGTCCTTAGATTTTGCCGCCGCATTCCGAACAGGCCTAACAAACCCGGCGCCGTACTGCCGGTATTCAGCGCCTTATTTCCCAGTATGCTTTCAGCTTTTTGGCTTTGATGTAAAGCCTATGTAACAAAGGCGCAGGTTGCCACTGTCCCACGTGCCGAGAGTGGTTGACGCCTTGACTTTGTAACGCCGTCGCTATATGGACTACAAATAAACAATGCCTGCATTAGCGGCGGTATTTACGGCGGAGATGAAAACAATGCCTCGCGCTCACCGCTTCGTCTGGTGTCTCCTCGGCTTGAAAAGCAGTACGTCATATCTTCATAACTTGAGCATAGCCGAAAGGATGGTTCGAAGATGCAGGAGCAGGAAAGACTTTGGGAAATTGAGATAGAGAACAACATATACGAGGCGACAACGGCGGAACTTGAGCAATGGATACGTGAGGGACGGGTACAGCCAGACGATAAAATACGCCGTGGAAATCTGCCCTGGACGGCCGCCAAAAACATTCCCCCACTGCGTGCATTATTTGAGCAGCAATTAGGTGATGTAAAAAGTACAAGCCCAAGCGTCCAACCGGGAATAAGCTCAGGTGTATACTCATCGCCAAGCGGATATGCAAGCGTTAGCCCGGAACGATCCACGAGGCGATTACGTGAAATATCCTCTTTCTGCGTTAATCATCAGAGCGTACCGGCGCAGTATGTCTGTCAAAACTGTAGCGTTGCCTACTGTCGTAACTGCCCGGAAGAAGTCAACCTGACAACGCGACTATGCCCAAGGTGTAAGAGTCTTTGCACCAAGTATGAAACATACCGGAAAGAGCTTGAATGGACTAGGCGTAAGCAGGAGCCGTTCGGCATCGCCGACCTCATAGAAGGATTAAGATATCCATTCATTGATAAGTTTGGATTTTTGGCTACAACGACAATTATTATCATCTGTACAGTACTGGGGAGATTCTCCAGTTATCTAAATTTTCTTGCGATTGGGATTGGGATGGCCTATGTCGCCATCACCATTCAGCGGGTTTCAGACGGCATCCGGGACGGCAATATATTGATTGAAATGAGCGACATTACTTCCGGCGCCCGGCTCGCCACCGCCATTGCCATTGTCACCTACGGATACCCGATTCTCATCAGTTTAGGGATTTTCTACCTAACATCAACGTTTATGTCTTCCAATTCTACAGAAAAATCATCGGATAAGACGATTATCACTATTTACAAAGCAGAGTCGGCCGTTTCCGGTGAAGAAGTAGGTAAAGGAATATACGTTGTTGAGTTGGAGAAGGGAAGGTTGCTCTCTAGTGACATCAGGATAGATGAGGAAAATAGAAAGCTGTTCAAAGCTCTCAGCGAAAGGGAAGTTGACGCTTTGGATTTGAGTGATTTTGATGTAAGCAAAGATGATATTTGGAAAGCTTTTGAAGAATATAAGTCAAAGGAGGACAATCTCATTACAGGTAGATATGTCAAGGATATTTCCGAAGATGAAGCATCCGGAAGTATTTTCAGGGATCGCATTCTAAGAGAAACGATACCTTTTTATGCTCAGATTTCTCAAATATTCATCTTATTGGTGCTGACGATTGCTTGGATTACGCTTTACTACCCGGTTGCGCTAATTGTCGCCGGCTACTCACGTTACTTCTGGAGCGTCATCAATCCGCTGGTCGGTTTTGACACCATCAAGAGGATGGGCGGCACTTACTGGACGCTTTTGGGGCTTTATCTCGCCATTTCATTGCTCTCACAAGTCACCTACGCCATGGTAGTCACAGCATTCAGCACAGGCGTCGGCGATTCAATTGTGAAAAGCTTAGTGGAGGCTGTCATTGGAAAGGGGCTATCAACCTACTTTAGCCTTGTGCTGGCATACGTCATCGGCTCGGCTCTGTTCAAGGCGGCCGACAAAATCGGAATTGCGCACTTACAAGCGCGACCAATTTAGGTTAGCACGTTTTCAAAATTCTAGAAAATCCTGATTTTCATCAGTGAATCAATTTTCAGGATTTCTAGCAAACCAGATAATAAGCTAACGATCTTAGGAAGGTTTTCTTATCCAGGTTCCTTTACCTACATGCTCAATCAATTTTAGATCACGTAATATTTGTAACTGTTGTCTAATTTTTGCCCTGATATTTTTATTTTGCGGGTAAAGGGTCTTAAAATATTTTTCAAATTTATAGATTTCTTGATTATTAAACTTATTTTGTGGTAAAATGTCATATACTTCCTTTACCCATCCAATTAAATCATCTCTATTTGGTCGAGGTTTTTGTAGGCTACGAGCTTTCTTAGTGAAATCTTTTAGCAATTCTTGAATTTCAAGATTCTTTGATAAATTCCTTGATAACCTTTTTGTTTTATTACATAACCTAATGAATAAGTCTATGAAATCGTCATCCGGTATAACTCTCGCTGGATGAAATTTTAATCTGGCATATGTTGTATAAGCTTCTGATACAATTTCTGTGTCAACATTGTCTCTAACTAACAAGTTAACTTCAACATTTGTCATTAGTCCACGTTTCGTTAGATTTGATGATCCGATGAAAATAGTCGCATTGTTATCATTTTTTGCTAGATACATCTTTGGGTGATATATTGCTGAACTACTTTGTGGAACAAAGCAAAAAAGTTTAGCTTGGTTAGTTTTATGTAGCTGTTCATAGAGGTACTTTACTGCAGCTGCATCTGTTGCCTGAGTATCCATTCCTATGAGAAACTCAACTTTTGCACCTGCTGTTAAGGCTTTTTCAATTGAAGGTAAGATTACATCAAGTCCATCTTTTGAGATAAAAGCCACAGCAATCCGGATGTCGCTTGCCATCTCGAAACTTAGGGCAAGTGTTTCTATTGTTTTATACTTGACATTATCCACGATCTGGATTTGCACGGATGGTCGGTAGCTCTTTTTCTTTTTGTTGTGGTCGCTTGCTGGACTTGAGTCTATAAAACTTTCAGACAAAGCGGAGAGCTGGAGAGAGCAATTGCCAATTGTCTCCAGGTCGGATGATAGACTGCCGTCTGACAAATTGCTGCTAACGTCGTTTTTTCAGGCGCGTCGCCGGAGCGCCGCCTGCGCCGCCGCCAAGCGCGCAATCGGGACACGGTAGGGCGAACAGCTCACATAGTCCAAGCCAAGCTCGTGACAAAACGCCACCGAAGACGGCTCGCCGCCATGTTCGCCGCAAATCCCGACCTTCAGTGTCGGCCGCGTCGCGCGTCCCTTCTGCACGCCGATCCGCATCAGTTCCCCGACGCCTTCCTGATCCAACACTTGGAAGGGATCTTCCGGCAGGATTTTCCGCTCGACGTACATTGGGAGAAACGTCCCGGCGTCGTCGCGCGAAAAGCCGAAGGTGGTTTGCGTCAAGTCATTCGTCCCAAAGCTGAAAAACTCCGCGACGGTTGCAATCTTGTCCGCCGTGAGCGCCGCCCGCGGCAACTCAATCATCGTGCCCACCAAGTAGGGAATCTCCACCCCTGACGCCTGTTGCACTTCGTCGGCGACGCGCCGGACAATAGCTTCCTGAGCGCGCAGCTCGTTGACATCCCCGACCAGCGGAATCATCACCTCCGGGAAAACCCGAACGCCCTGTCGCGCTACTTCAACAGCGGCCTCAAAAATCGCCCGCGCTTGCATTTCAGTAATTTCGGGGTAGGCGATGCCCAGCCGACAGCCGCGATGACCCAGCATTGGGTTGTGCTCCTTGAGCGCAGCAACGCGCGCCCGCACGTCCGCCGCCGGCAGGTTGAGCTTAGCCGCCAGCGTCTCAATCTCTTCATCGGTGTGCGGCAAAAACTCATGCAGCGGCGGGTCCAGCAGGCGAATTGTGACCGGGAAGCCGTCCATCGCTTTGAAAATCCCGACGAAATCGCCGCGCTGCATCGGCAGCAACGTCGCCAGCGCCCCTTTGAACAACTGCGCCGGCGTTGCCAACGCCGCTTCCAACGCCGCGCGTTCGGCTTCAAGCTCTGCCGTCTTGTCGGCGTCGCCGCGCGCCCGCTCCAAATCGGCGTTGATTTTATCGAGCGCCGCCGCCAACCGCTTGTACGTCCCCGAAACCATGATCATCTGCCGGACGACATCAATCCGGTCGCCCTCAAAGAACATGTGCTCGGTACGGCACAGTCCGATGCCCTCCGCGCCGAAGTCGCGCGCCACGCGCGCGTCATGCGGCGTGTCGGCATTGGCGCGGATGCGCAATCGGCGCGCCTCATCCACCCACCGCATGAAAGTTTCAAACTCTTCGCCTGTTTTCGGGGCCACCAACGGTACGTCACCCAACAAGACTTGCCCGGTCGTGCCGTCGAGCGTAATGAAATCACCTTCGCGGAGCGTCCGCCCGCCGATGTGCATCCCGTCGGCGTCCAACTTCAGATCGCTGCACCCAACAACGCAGGGCTTGCCCATGCCGCGCGCGACGACGGCCGCGTGAGAAGTCAAGCCGCCGCGCGCCGTCAGTATCCCTTGCGCCGCCACCATGCCGTGAAAGTCCTCCGGCGAAGTCTCCGTACGAACAAGCACCACCCGTTCGCCCGCCTGCGCCCGCTTTTCCGCCCGGTCAGGGTCAAAGACGACCGCCCCAGCCGCCGCGCCGGGACTCGCCGGCAATCCCTTGCCTAGGACGGTTTTTTCCACCGTCGGGTCCACCATTGGATGGAGCAACTGATCCAGATGACTCGGCTCTACCCGGAGCACCGCCTCCTGCGGCGTAATTAGCCCTTCCGTGACCAAATCCACGGCAATTTTGACCGCCGCCGCGCCCGTCCGCTTGGCGTTGCGCGTCTGAAGCATCCACAGCTTGCCGCGCTCGATGGTGAACTCCAAGTCCTGTACGTCGCGGTAGTGCCGTTCCAGCCGCGCCGCGACTTCGCAAAACTGCGCGTACACGTCCGGCATCTTCTCGCGCAGCGTATCGAGCTTTTCCGGCGTCCGAATGCCGGCCACGACATCCTCGCCCTGCGCATTCGGCAAGTACTCCCCAAACAGCACCCGTTCGCCGGTGGACGGATTGCGCGTAAACGCCACCCCCGTACCGGAGTCGTCGCCCATGTTCCCAAACACCATCGCCACAATGTTGACAGCCGTACCAAGGTCGTCGGAAATCTTGTGCAGGCGGCGGTAATCCACGGCGCGTTTGCCGTACCACGAGTTGAACACGGCGCAAATCGCCAGACGAAGCTGCTCGTAGGGGTCGGCTGGGAAGGGCTTTCCGGTTTCGCGTTCAACAATCGCTTCAAACTCGGTTACGAGTTCCTGCAAGTCAGCAGCGGTGAGTTCGGTGTCGTGCCGAACGCCGCGCGCCGCCTTTTTGGCTTCCAACGCATGCTCAAAGCGTTCGCCGGGAACGCCCAACACAATGCGCCCAAACATCTGGACAAAACGCCGGTGGGCGTCGCGGGCGAAACGTTCGTTGTTGGTTTGGCGCAGCAGACCCTGAACGGTGGCGTGGTTGAGACCAAGGTTGAGCACCGTGTCCATCATACCCGGCATGGAGAACTTCGCGCCCGAACGGACGGAGACCAGCAACGGGTTGGTCGCATCGCCGAACGTCTTGCCGACGGCGGCTTCAACTTCGCGCAGCGCCGCGCAAACCTCATCCCATACGTCCGCGGGCAGTTGATTGCCCGCCGCGTAGTAGCGCCGGCACACCTCCGTTGTGATGGTGAAACCGGGCGGTACGGGCAGGCCGGCCAACGTCATCTCGGCCAGTCCCGCGCCTTTGCCGCCCAGCAGGTCTTTCATCGCGCCGTCGCCGTCGGCGTGACCGTCGATGAACCGATACACATTCTTGTATGGCGCAACATGCGGTGTCATGGAAAAGCCTCGGTGTGTTTGTCAGGGTTGGGCAAGAGTGTTTTTTACTTGAAGCCGATCCCGAAAGCGAGAATGCTGGTCAAGGCGCGGCATGAACGAGCCAACCGCCGCCACCGCCGACCGGCGGCGCAAAGGAGGGGCGCTGCAGATGACGGTACGCACGCAGGAATCGTCGCGTGCAAGCGGCGGGTGCGCCTAAGCGTCTGTTTCTTCACAAACAAAGTGGGAGATGCGTTCGAGACGACTTTAGCGTCTATTTGGTGAGAGACACATTGGTTGTAGTCCCCGTCAGACTCACCGAGAGGTGTCTATCTCGCCCTGATTCATTCCGTGAGAGAACTTAGAAGAAGTTGGCTTTGTAGCGGTGTGTGTTTTGAGCAAAAGCTACCAGTTGTTCGCCAAGCGCGTCAACGCGCCAGCAGGCCGTCACTTAGCGTCCGGCGCAGGTTTGTCAGGCGGTTGAAATCACGGTTAGGCAAAGTGTTGCACAAGGTTTTTCAAAGCCTTGGAGCTTTGTGTACCTTAGGTGCGTCATCAGCCAAAGCGTGTAGGGCACGTGGCGAACGAAGGGTTTCCGCCGCAGGCGGTTGCGTTTTTTAGGGCGCGTGTTTTGCCCCATCGCTGCTAGATTGCCGGCCCGCGCTGTGGGTTGACCCAGTCAACAAGAAAACACTGACTAGAAAGCATACGAGAAACAAACCCTGATGATGACAGACATAAGAAAGCGGTGAGGCGGATTTTGGCGGGCGTGGCCGGCGGTTCTGCTGTGCGTCGTCGTGTGTACCCTGCCTCTGCTGGCGCAGCAGCGAAGACGCCCGGTGACGCCACAGCCGGGTAGCGAACAAGCGTAACCGGTACCGCCCAAAGCGCCTGCGCCGGGGACGGTGCGAAAAGTCGCCTACGGCATCGAGGTGGTCTATATCCCCGCCGGCGCGTTTTGCATGGGGTCGCCGGTGGGTGAAGCGGGTCGAGGGGATGACGAGTTTCAGCACCGCGTGAGAATCACCAAGCCGTTTTGGCTGGGGAAGTACGAAGTGACGCAGGCGCAGTGGGCGGCGGTGATGGGGAATAATCCGAGTGAGTTCGAGGATTGCCCGGCGTGTCCTGAGAGGAGGTGACTCGGGAGGATTGTCAGGCGTTTCTGGCGCGGCTGAATGCACAGGGCGGACGGGGAAAGGTTTGGTGTATCGGCTGCCGACGGAGGCGGAGTGGGAGTATGCCTTCGGGCGGGGACGACCGGAGCGTACTCCAGCGGTGACAGGGAAGCAGTGCTGGAGGCGCAGGAGTGGTATGACAAGAACAGCGGCAATCGGACGCACCCGGTGGGACAAAAGCGCCCGAACGTGTGGGGGTTGTACGACATGCACGGGAACGTGTGGGAGTGGTGCGCGGATTGGTACGGCAAGGATTACTACCGGAATAGCCCTGTGGATGATCCGCGAGGTCCGGGGAGCGGGGAGAAGCGGGTCCTGCGCAGCGGGTCGTGGAACGAAAGCGCCTTCTTCTGCCGCGCCGCCGACCGCGCCTTCGGCACGCCGACGGCCCGGTACAGCGGCATCGGTTTGCGCGTGACGGTCGGCGCGCCGTAACCCTCCGTGTGATTCCGCTTGAGTCTTTTCCCTTGAGCCGCGCGCGTCAGCGCGCGGCCGAAATTGTTGCGCCGGTCGGAGCAAGACTCGGTTGGAGGCGGCATCAAGTGTGGGCTAACTCGCTACTTGATTTCGGGAAGTAGTCTACTCGGCGCGGTTCAAATCGCGGAGTTTGGCTTTGAGGCGTTCGAGTTCCTGCAAGGCAGCTTCCTTGGCTTGCCGTTCCTGCTCGGCTTGCCGAAGTGCGGCTTCCTTCGCCTTGCGCTCTCGTTCCTTAGCGGCGCGTTCTCGCTCCTTGGCGGCACGTTCCTGCTCCACTGCTTGCAACGCGGCTTCCTTCGCCTGGCGTTCCTGCTCGGCTTGCCGAAGCGCGGCTTCCTTCGCCTGCCGCTCCCGCTCCTTCGCTTCGCGCTCCAACGCTTCCCGCTCCGCCTTGGTCGGAATCAACGCCCCGTCCGCATCATAAAACCGCAGCCACAAACCACGCCGCCCCTCGTACTCCCCACGCCACGCCCCCACAAACAACCCAGCCTCCCCCACCCACAGCCGCTCCCCAGCCGGCCGCTCCTCCACATACCGCGCCCCGTCGTGCCGAAACCACCG
>JANWUV010000001.1:300000-424810 GCA_025057975.1 Chloracidobacterium sp. | reverse complement strand
TGCACGGCGTCGGGCGTCGCCGCCGCTCCGGTCAGTTCGGGACAGCGCCTCGCCAACCAGCGCACCATCGCCGCCGGATAGGTCTCCGCCAAGTACTTGCACAGGTTGTCGTACGCCATTATGTTTCAAGCGCCACTTCCCGCCCGACCTCGTCAATAACCCTGTAAAGCACATCCACCAGTTCGTCTACCTCCGACGGAGAAATCCTCAAGGGGGGCATCAGAACCACTACATTCCCCAGTGGCCGCAAAATGACGCCGTAATCGCGACAGCGATCCGTGACGCGATAGCCCATCAGCCGGTCGGGTGGAAAAGGTGTTCGGTTGGCCCGGTCGGCGACAAGTTCGATCCCAACCATCAAGCCGCGCTGCCGGATGTCACCGACCAACGGTAAGTCATAGAGCGTTTCCAATCGCGCGGCTAGGTGGTCGGCGACCATGCGGACGTGCGCCAAGGTGTTGTTTTGCTCAAACAGCGCCAGATTCGCTAGCGCCACGGCGCACGCCAGTGGATTGCCGGTGTAGGTATGACCGTGAAAGAACGTTTTGAACTCACCCGCTTCTCCTAGAAACGCGGCGTAAACGGCGTCCGTTGTCAGTGTCGCCGCCAGCGGTAGATATCCGCCTGTCAATCCCTTGGCGAGGCAGAGAAAGTCCGGCGCGATGCCTTCTGCCTCGCAGGCGAACATCCAACCCGTGCGACCAAACCCTGTGGCGACTTCATCGCAAATCAGCAGTACGTCGTACTGCGTGCAAAGCTCACGTACGCGCCGGACGTAACCTTCTGGTTGAGCAATCATGCCCGCCGCGCCCATCATCAACGGCTCGATAATGACTGCGGCAACCTCCTCCGCACGTTGTTCAAGCAGCCGGCCCAACTCATCGGCGCAGGCGATGCCGCAAGTTGTACGTTCAAGCTGCAGCGGACAGCGGTAGCAATGCGGCTCTGGAGCCGCCATCGTCTCGAACAACAGCGGCTGGTAAGTGGCATGGAAAAGCGAAATCCCGCCGACCGAGACCGCTCCTACCGTATCGCCGTGGTATGACTCACGGAGGTGAACGAACTTCGTCTTGCGCGGACGCGGGTCGGGACGCTGTCGCCAGTACTGGAACGCCATTTTGAGCGCCACTTCAACAGCTGTCGAACCGGCGTCGGAATAAAACACTTTGGTCAGGCCGGGCGGTGCAAGTTCCACCAGTTTGGCTGCCAGCTCAATTGCCGGCCGATGCGTCAACCCAAGCAACGTCGTATGGGCGACTTTGTCCAGTTGGCGGCGCAGGGCGGCGTCCAGTTCCGGCGTCCGATGACCGTGGGTGGTTACCCACAAACTTGAAACACCGTCCAAATAGCGCCGTCCTTCGATGTCATACAAATAGCAGCCTTCCGCCCGCTCAATAATCAGCGGCCGATCTCGCAGCCAGCCCTGCATCTGTGTGAAGGGGTGCCAGAGATGAGCCTTATCCAGCGCCTCTAGGCGGGCGCGTTCAGCTTCAGAATCCTGTAAGGCGGACACTATGCAGCTCTCCTCAAAATGTCCGTCTGCGAAGACGGAGAGAAGGGGACGGAGAGAAAATAAGGCCGTCGCCCTTTCGAGCGACGGCCTTGTGTAAGTCGAAGGCGTGTGGGTTACTCAACAATGCCGTCATTGCCGATGGCTTCCACCGGGCAGGCGTCCATAGCCTCCTGACATTGCTCCAGTTCTTCGTCCGTCTCCGGCTGCTTGTAAACATAAGAATAGCCGCCTTCGTCGTTGCGGGTGAAGTTGTTCGGGGCCGTATCACGGCAAACGTCGCAGTCAATGCACTGGGTGTCCACATAAAACATCCCAGGTACGTTGTCCGGATACCTGTCTTCAAACGATGCCATCGCGTGTTACCTCATACAAAGAAGTTTGGTTGCCGGAAGTCGCAGCGCTTCGGCAAGTGTGATCATTCAGCGGTCGCTGCTTTGGCCGCTGGATGCCGCCGACGCCGTGAAGCTAGTGCAAGGCGCGAGGTTTTTTCAATACTTTTATTGAAAAAACTTCCGGCCTCAGCCCCTTCGCTGCCCTAAAGAGCAGGCTCGGCGTACTTTCCGAGACAATATAGCAAGTTATCCCACTGTCTGGCGTGCAGTGGCGTTCTGCGCCGTGAACCGCAACGCACTAGACCTCAAAACCTCCAGCTGCGGTTCAACCAAGTTAGGGTCGGCGTACTTGTCCGGCGGTTGTCGAGCCTAGGCGTAGGGGACGCCCTCAGGCCCATTTTCCTCAAAGCCTTATCCAAAAATCTGAAAAATACGTCGTTCTACCACCATCACTGCACGCCTTGGCGAAACGTTTATTCCCACCTGAACGCTCTCTCGCCGAAAGAACTTGTTCGTTTGGAGGACGCTGCACAAAGCGTCGGTCCAGCCATACCCCTGAGCCGGTTGTTTGGTACTCAGTTTGCTGGCGAACTAAGGCGCAAACTACGCACCACACTTGCTTGAGGCAAGCATCTAAGAAAGGAAGGTCCCATGCATCTACCTCGGTGGATATGCTCAACACTTTGGGCGGCGAGCCTTGCTCTGCTGTGCGGACTGCTGACAGCGCCGCCTGCAACACTCGCCCAGACCACCAACGGTCGCTTCGTGGTGACGGTCAAAGACCCGACCGGCGCCGTTATCAGCGGCGCGACTGTGACGGTGGAAAATGAAGGCACTGCGCAATCTGTTACCGGTACGACCGGCGGTGAAGGCGTCTACACAACGCCCTTGCTTCCCGTCGGCCGATACCGTATTTCCGTGGAAGCCAGCGGCTTCACGAAGTCCGTCTTGGAAAGCATGGCCCTTGGCGTCGGACAGGAATACGGCGTCGTCGTCACGCTCCAAGTCGGCGGCGCGTCGGATGTCGTTACTATTTCGGGCGGCGACGCGCTGATTCAATCCACCAACGCCGAAGTCCGTAGTTCGGTGACGGCAAAGCAAACGCAGGAACTCCCTCTATTGACGCGCAGCCCACTGGCGTTGGTGCAACTACAGGCCGGTGTCAGCGGCAACTTGGCCAACACCAACACGACCATCAACGGGCAGCGCGCCTCAACGACCGTCGTCACGCAGGACGGCCTGAACATTCAGGACAACTTCATTCGCGCCAATGCAATTGACTTCTCGCCCAACAACCCGACGGTTGCTGGGGTCGGTGAAGTGACGATTGTCACCTCCAATCCGGCACCTGACGTGGGCGGTTCGTCAGCCGTGCGTTTTGTGACTCCGGCTGGGACGAGTGAGTACCATGGGGAACTGTTCTGGTTTCACCGCAACAAAGTCCTCAACGCCAACAGCTTCTTCAACAATGCCGCTGGCATTCCTCGCCCGCCCTTCATCCGCAACCAGTTCGGCTACCAGCTTGGCGGGCCGGTCGGCATCCCCGGCGGGCCGAAGATCAAGAACCTGTACTTCTTCTCGGCGCTTGAGATGATCCGTCAGCGTCAGCAATCGGGCTTGACGACGACGGTGCTGACGCCCGACGCGCGGCGCGGGGTGTTCACCTACCTCGACAACGCCAACCAGCGGCGTACGATTGACCTGTTGGCTTTGCGCCGCATCTCGATTGACCCAACCATCGCCGCTCTCATCAACCGCGTTCCGAATCAGTCCAACTTGACCACGGTCGGCGACGGTCTCAACACGACGGGCTTTCAGTTTGTCCGCTCGGTGCCCTTTGACCGTGACTCCTTCGCAGCGCGGGTGGACTACAACCCCAATGAGCGGCATCACTTGGAGTTCATCTACCGCTGGTCGGACGAAGCCATTGCACGTTCCGACATTGACCAAACATTCAATCGGACACTACAGGTCGTACAGACGGCCCGCACCAACTTTGGCGTCGCGGCGTGGGTGTGGCAGATCACGCCGCGCATCAGCAACGAGTTGCGCGCCGGCGCGAACTTCACCGAGCCGTTTTTCGGCGTGGATCGCGCCGCCCAGCGTGACTTCTTCATTGGCGGGCTGCCGTTCACCAACCCGGATGTCACCTTCCTCCCGCAAGGGCGCGACACGCAGATTGTATCCATCATTGACAACGCGGCCATTCAGTTCGGCAAGCACAGCCTCCGCTTCGGCGGGCAGATTGACCTGCTTCGGGTGCGTCCGGTGAACTTCGCCGGCGTCGTGCCGACCATCACGATCGGGCAGCAGTCGCTGGGCGTCGGCGGCAATCCAACGGCGCTGACGGCGGCCGAATTCCCCGGCGGCATCAACGTCACGCAACTTCAAACGGCGAACACTTTTCTGGCGCTCTATGCCGGGGCCGTGTCGGGGTTGGGCGTGACGTTCAACGCCACCTCGCCGACCTCAGGGTTCGTACGTGGCGCTGGACAGGCGCGTGACCTCAGACTCAACCAGTTCGCCGGCTACCTTGCTGATCAATGGCGCGTTCATCCGCGGCTGACCTTGAACTTGGCGCTGCGGTATGAGTACCAAACACCTCTTCGCGAAGCGAACAACTTCATGCTGCGGCCGGTTGGGGACACCACCTCGGAACAACTGTTACTCGACCCGAACGGGACGGTCAGCTTTGTGTCGAAGTTCTTCTGGCGACCTGACCGGAACAACTTTGCGCCGAACGTCAGCTTTGCGTGGGACATCCCGTGGCTGGGGCGGCAGACCGTTCTGCGCGGTGGCTACGCGATGGCGTTTGTCAACGACGAAGCCATCCGCGCCGCCGACAACAATCTGCTGACCAATCCGGGTTTGAGCACCACACTCAACCCAACGCTAGCGCAGATTCAAGCTGCTGGGCCGCGCATCGCCAATGCCGCCGGTCTGATCAACACGTTACTGACGCCGCCAGCGTTCCGCGTGCCATATACCTATGCCCAGCAGTGGGCGATTACGACCAACACGGCGTTCGGTTTGCCGACGCAAAACTTGCAAACGCCGTTTTATCACCAGTGGAACATCGCCATTGAGCGCGAGATCACGCGGAACATGGTCGTCACCGTCCGTTATGTCGGGAATGAGAGTACGAACCTTGTCCGGGCGGTTGACCTCAACCAGCTTGATGTCCGCAACAACGGGTTTGCAGCCGATGTCGCTCGTGCGCGGCAGAACGGCTTTTTGGCGCTGGCGGCGCGGGGCGTGTTTGATCCAGCGTTCAACCCCAGCATTCCCGGCAGCCAGCCGCTGACGGTGTTCCCCTTGCTGGCTGGCGGCGGTTTGCTGACCAACCCCACGGTTCGCAACCTGATTCAGACCGGTGAAGCCGGTTCACTGGCTTCTCTGTATATTACCAACCGGCTGACTGGCACGGTCGTCTTCCAGCGCAACCCGAATACGTTGGCGGGCAACATCCTCAACAACAGCGGCTTTTCGCGCTACAACGCGCTGCAGGTAGAATTCCGGCGGCGGTTTGACCGTTCCATCGCCGGCGACTTCCTCGTGCAGGCGAACTACACGTTCAGCAAGGTGCTGACCAACACCAACGGTACAGGGCAGACGCGCTTTGAGGCGCTGCTGGACAACGCTCAGCCGACGCTGGAAAACGCCCGTGCGCCGTTTGACATGACGCATGCGTTCAAGATCAACGGCATTTACGAGTTGCCCTTCGGGCAGGGCAAGACGCTTGATCCCGGCAACGGTTTCCTCCGGCGGCTGGTGGGCGGTTTTCAGATTGGGGCGTTTTTTGAAGTCGCCAGCGGTCCGCCGTTCGGCATTTACTCGCGGCGCGGCACGCTCAACCGCGTGACAGCCGGGACGCGCGGTGACCTCAACACGGTTAACACGACGCTGACCCGCCGGCAGCTGCAGGACCTAGTGGGGATTTTCCGTACGCCGCAGGGGATTTTCTTCATCAACCCGCGCGTCATCAATGTGGATGGACGCGCTGTTGCCCCGGACGGTCAAGCGCCGTTCAACGGGCAGGTGTTCTTCAACCCTGGCCCCGGCGAAGTCGGTTCGCTGCAGCGGTTTATCCTAACGGGGCCGACGCGCTTCAATCTCGACTTCAACATCGTCAAGCGCACAGCGATTACCGAGCGGGTCAAGACGGAGTTACGGTTTGAGTTCTTCAACGCGCTCAACAACCCCATCTTCAACATTAGCGACCAGAACGTGAACTCGCCGAACTTTGGGCGTGTGACGAGTACGTTCAACGGGCCGCGCAACATTCAGGCGGCGTTCAAGATCATCTTCTGACACAAGCGCAATGGTCGCTTGCCCTCAGCCCGTCGGCCCGCCTTGGGTCGGCGGGCCTTTTTGTTTCCACGGGCTGCTAGGCAAAACCATTCAGATGGCCAACAGGTGTAGAGACGGTGGGCAGTGGGACCTCATACGCCACCACTTCGTTTTCAGGAGACGGCCGATGAAACTATGACTCGATCTTGAGTGCTGTTTTTGAACCCTTCATCTCGATTCGGGCGATTTTTCGGACGCCGTCCCTGCTGGTGAACACCACGGTATCCGCCGTCGCCGGCTTGGGCAGTTCAATGAGGGTGTAGCTTGCTCGAGCCACCTCCCGACTCCCATTTCGAATCACCAACTCGCCCGGTTGAGCATCGTCATACTCGATCGTGTAGTTGCCGGTTCTGATTTCCTGCCCCTGCACTGTACAGTCGCGGGGAATGACCAAGTCGCGTTTTCGTTTAGCCGCCCAGGCTGGCGCAAACATCAAGGTCACGGCCACAACGGCCGACATCACTTGCCGCATTGCTGTACCCTCCTTCCTCCGCAACAGCCGCGAGCCTCGGTAGCCGCGGATGTGGTCAAAGTGTGCTGGCGTTCCGTGTAAAAACGATTTCGGACCTTAGTTCGTCTTTACCTAAAAACAGAATATAAACTCAGGTTCATATTCTACAACCTGATTTTCCGAAGCGCCGTCGGGGCAGGCTTGAGAAAACATCATGCAAAAAATGTCTTGGATGTCGTTGACGGTCGTTTTAGGATAGCGCCTCTGTAACCGGCAAAGCAGGTCCTCCACCCAAAGCTAAACCCATGACGACAAAACTTCCTCTGGCTTTCAGCTCAGAGCTTGCAACGGCTTTACCGAAGCAGGAACGCAGCCGCCGCACTCGCGAAAAGCTCATTCAGGCGGCGGCGCAGCTCTTTGAAGAGCGTGGCTTTGAGAAAACGACCTCTAACGACATTGCAGCGGCGGCCGGGGTCAGCATTGGGTCGTTCTATGCATACTTCTCGGACAAACGGCAGGTGTTGTTACTGCTGTTTGAACAACGGCTGGCGGAGCGATTGGACGCCGTGTTCAGCAATTTTACAGAAGACGACCTGACCGGCGATGACTTACGCGGCTGCATCGAGCGGTGCATTTACCGTACTTTTGCCAACAAGGCGGAAGCGCCCGGATTGACGCGCCTCATCTATGACATGGCGTCCAAGGATGAAGCGGTTGGGTTGCTCTGCCGACGTTTGATGGACGACTCGGTGCAAAATTTAGCCAAATTGCTTCGCAAAGCCGTCACTCTCAAGCTCACTCAGCTTACCGACCCCTGGGTGACGGCGACCACCATTGTGTATGCTGTCGAAGCAGTCGCCCGTAAGTGTGTCCTGGAGGACGAGTTGCCGGAGCCGGCGTGGAAGCCGTACATCACCTGCCTCACGGACATGACCTATGGTTTTGTCTTCGGCGCACGCCCTTCACCGGTTTCTGGCGGACCGCTCACATCACTGGCAAATCCCGAAACCAAACCTACTTAGTCATTTTTCCACAACTTTTCCACAGGGGCGGCGGCTTTTTCTTCATTGGGCGGCTATAGGAAGCGGCCTGACAAATACCCTATAATCAGTAACTTAGGTCTTTCGATCAAGATTTCCTGAAACCAAAAGGGCGTCGCCGCCCTGATTTGCCTAAAGTTTTCCACAAGTTTTCCACAGGGGTGGTGGCGGTTTATCCACAGACGCCAGCTCAATCCCCCTTGCGAGGTACGTAGCCAGAGCGCGTTCGCGCCACAAGCTTGCGCTTGCCATCCTCAACACGAACCGTAATGCGCCGGAATCCACCGTCCCGCCGATCTTGGTTTGGGACAAACCCAATCGAGTACTGCGTTCGCAGGTCGGCGTTAATGGCACGCACAATCTCCGGCAGCTCGTCGGGTGACTTCGGAAAGAACGCGCGACCGCCGGTTTCCTTGGCGATGTCATTAATCAGCTCGATGGAACGCTTCCGTGTTGAACGTCCAAATAACCCGCCGTCGTCGTCCTCGTCCGGGAAACCGATGATGTAAACTTGCACTTGGTACTCCTGCAGCAGCTTGAGCAGCTGGCGGCGGTCATAATAGCTGTCGCGGTCATCGCCGTCCGAAATGACGACGATTGCCTTTCGGCGGTTTTTGCCTTCCTTATCGGCGTACTCGGCGGAAAGTTGAATGGCGTCGAGCAACGCTGTGCCGCCGCCCCACACGATGTTGTCCACTGCGTCCTCTATGTCGGCTGGACGCGGTGTGAACTCCTCCGCTAACTCAGCCTTGTTTTTGAAATCTACGAGGAAGAACTCATCCCCTGGTTTTGCCGCACGCACCAGAAACTTCACAGCTTCGATGACTTTGGTTCGGCGCGGCCGCATCGAGCCGCTCGTGTCGAGGACGAACCCTAAACTGACCGGAGCTTCCTCGCGGCTGAAGTACTCAATCTCTTGCAAAACCTGTTCGTCGTAGACCCGAAAGTGTTCTTTGCCCAGGTCGCCGACAAAGCGGTTATCTTGATCAAAGACGGCTACATCAAGCACCACAAGGTTGGTGTCAATGGTAAACACCTCGTCCGGCGCAGACGGCTTCTCTGTTTTGGGCGTCCTTGGAGAAGGTCGTTCCTGCGCCATGGTGCTTCCCAACAGCGTTTGTAGAAGGCTGATGGCGATAAGACTCGCCGCCAAGCTTCGGATTCCTGTCATTTCACACACACCTCCCGGAATATCCCCTTAGTACTTTCCAAGTGCGGCATGCCGCCTGTGGATTTTTCTTGTCGCTGCGCCTTCCCTATGCTAGGTTGAACGCCTAAACAAAACCGAACCACCATGTCTAAGTAACTCTAATCAAAGACTTTAGGATTTACACCTAAGATTTCCACAGGTGATTGTCCAATCTGTGGAAAACCTGTGGAAATCTCTCTCTTTGGCCGATGCTCACTGGCTGCGTTTCGTGTTCACCGGCAAGGGTTTAGACCATGATGGACGAAGATAAGTGGACATCGTTCCTTGGGGAAATTGAAAAACGCATGAACCACGAAAGCTTCAGCACGTGGTTCAAACCGGCAAGGCTGCATGCTTGCCAAGGCGACACCATTTATCTCTGTGTTCCCAACCGGAGCTACGAAGACTGGATTACGGAAACCTACCAAGACGTTGTGGAGGAAGCTCTCAAAGCGGTCGGATGCGGCGGCGCGCGGTTGGCGTTTGTTTACGACGAACCGAACGACACCCGCTTAGGCGAAAGACTGCTTGAGGAGGACGACGCGCCGACGCCGCCACACGACCACCTCGCCTTTGGAACGCTCGACAATGCGCTCTCGGACGGACTGACTGGCGCGCGCATCGTTGACCTAGAGCCGCTCGAACTGCCGCTCAACCCGAAATACACGTTTGACACCTTCGTGGTAGGCTCGTGCAACCAGTTTGCGCGGGCGGCGGCAATGGCCGTCGCCGACACCCCATCCAAAACCTACAACCCACTCTTCATCTACGGCGGCGTCGGCCTTGGTAAAACCCACCTGATGCACGCCATCGGTCACGCTATTCGCAACCGTGACCGGCACATGCGGCTGGTGTACATTTCGTCGGAAAAGTTCATGAATGAACTCATCAACGCTATTCGCTATGACAAGGCTCAGGCGTTCCGCGAGAAGTACCGCAGCATTGATGTCCTGTTGATTGATGACATCCAGTTCATCGCCGGCAAGGAACGTACGCAGGAGGAGTTCTTTCACACGTTCAACGCTCTCTACGACGCTCAGAAACAGATTGTTATCTCAAGCGACTGCCCGCCGCGTGAAATTCCTACGCTTGAAGAACGCCTGCACTCGCGCTTTGAATGGGGACTCATCGCTGATCTCCAGCCGCCCGACCTTGAAACCAAGGTCGCCATCCTCAAACGCAAGGCGGACCTTGAGAAAATTGACCTCAGCGACAATGTCGCCCTCTTCATCGCCGGGAAAATTAAGTCAAACATTCGTGAGCTGGAAGGGTCGCTCATCCGGCTGGTCGCCTACGCTTCGCTTAAGCAGCGCCCGATTGACATCGAGTTGTGTAAGGAAGTGCTCAACATCGAAGAAGAAGAGCGTCCCATTACCATTGAAATGATTCAGCGCGTGGTCAGCGATCACTACGGCCTGCGGGTCGCCGACCTCAAGTCAAAGAACAACTCACGCAACATTGCCGTCCCGCGTCAGGTGGCGATGTACCTTTGCAAGCAACTGACCAACCACAGCCTGCCCGAAATCGGACGCCACTTCGGCAACAAGCACCACACGACTGTGCTGCACAGCTGCGAGAAGATCGCCCGCCTCTACCAGACGCAGAATGATTTCCACAGGCTTATCAACAATCTAATTAGTTCATTGAAATAGACTTACGGGAGTTTTCCACAGACCTGTGGAAAACTCCCTGTGGATGACCTGTGGAACCTGTGGAAATTTGGTCGAGGCCGACGCTTTTTTCCACAGGTTCCACAGGAAGGGGCTTTTTTTCCACAAGGTTTTCCACAGGTGAATTAGGGAATAACATCAATGAAATCAAATACTTGTAATTTTTTTCCACATTTCCACAGGCCCTACTACTACTACTAGGAACCATGTCAATTACATAAGGTCTTATTCGTCCTAGTAAAAAGCTGGGCGCATAGCTCAAGCCTGCTGAGCCGCCCGGGCCGCTGGCTCAACGACGAGGTGGGGGTGAATGCCTGGAAACGTACTCGCCCAGATTGGTAAAACCTGCTGTGCGCACCAAACCTCCAAGTCTATGTCAGCTTGTGCGGCGGGGATTGGGTACACCATGAGGTCGGCTTCCTGTGGGTCAACAACAACATCCTGAACTTTCCCGGCGTGGCGGCGGTCTAGCGCGTCGGCAAGTCTGAGAATCGGAATCAGCTTGGTGATGATCTCCTGGTGCGCTGGCGAAAGGCGGGTAAAATCCTCGTGTTTCCTTTTTGGAAGTGATCCGCGGTGGTAGCGGGCTAGGTTGGCGATGATGGCAATCTCATGCGCATGAAAGCCAGGCAGCTCGGCGTGACGGATAAGATACATCGCGTGCTTGTGGTGGCTGGTGTGCGCAATGTGGTAACCGATGTCGTGAAGAATGGCGGCATAGCGCAACCACGCGCGTTCCTGTGCGCCAAGCCTGTGCAGCTTGGTGGTTTGATCAAAGATGCGCTCGGCGAGCTTCGCCGTGTGATGGGCATGAGCCGCCTCATAGGCGTAACGGTGAGCGACGGAAAGAATGCTTCGCTCACGGATGTCTTCGGCGGTCAGCAGCGTATGCGTCGGCGTCCAGCCCTGCTCACGCAAATAGTTGAGAACGACGCCTTCACGCAAGGACCATTCGCAGGTGGTCAGTTTGGAAATGGCAAGCTCTTGGAAAATGGTTTCGAGCAGGACGCCGCCGGCGATAATGATGTCGGCGCGACGGCCGTCAATGCCCGGCAGCTTGCGGCGTTCCTTGTGGGATAATCGCTGAAGACGACGGTTGAGTAGTTGAAGCGCAGGGTAGGTAAGTTCTGTGGTGAAAGCCCCAAATGGATTGGCTTTCCTGCCGGCAGCGTCTTTCCCCGCCGGCGGGGAAACATTCGGCTGGGCCGCCGCCAGCGCCAGAATCGTGCCAGAGGTGCCAATCACGCGCTGAAAGCCGCCGGCTTCCCGGATTTCACGCACCGTACGGGCTAAGCCACTCTGAATGTAGGTGGTGAGGGCGGCAATGTCGGCCCGCGTCGGTGGATCTTGGCGGCTCAAGAATTGTTCCTGCAAACGAACCGCGCCGAGCTTGACCGAAGCAAGGTAATGCGGCGCTTGTCCAGTGGTCAGAATGAATTCGGTACTTCCACCGCCGACATCCACGATGAGCGTTGGCTTGCCCTCAAAATCCGTCACTTCCGCTACCGCGAGGGCAATGAGCCGCGCTTCTTCGACGCCGGGCAGCACCTCAACCTTGAGGCCGATTTCTTGCTCGACGCGCTGAAGAAAGACCTCCCGATTCCACGCTTCACGAATGGCGCTTGTCGCTACCGCCAGCACCGCCGTGACGCCGTGCGAGTGCGCCAAGTCAGTGAACCGGCGCAGGGTGGCGACCGCCGCCTTGATTTTTTCTTCTGTGAGGTGGTGCGTCTCCGTCAGGCCCGCCGCTAAGCGCACCGTGTCTTTTTCACGTTCGATTAGGCGCAGCCGCTCGCCGGGACGCGCTTCGGCGATAATCAAGTGGATGGAGTTGGAACCAATATCTATCGCGGCGATGCGGTGAAACGCCAGCTCCGGCCTCGCGGGAAAACTTTGATGGGCGGCCGCAAACAATGACAAATCCGAGGGAGACCTATGCTTTCCAGCCGTAGCCAGCGAACAGTTGAACCCGAACTACGACGGACAACGATGGCGAGGCTAGCAAAAAACTTGCCGTACCTCAAGCAACCGACGCCGATAAAAAACAGTGCGAAAGTGGCGGCAACCTCATCGCTTAATGCCACGCCAGGCGGCCGCAACTAACCAGCCGCTTTGGCGACCACTTTCGCACGCTGGAGGAATGCTACCGATGTTATCCCTAAAACGCCACCCTGGGCGGCTTTTTGCGAGCGCCCTTTTTGCGCCGGTCATGGCGCTTTCGTTTGTTCACCCGACTGCCGTTGCTCAGTCCACCAAACCGGCTCGGCCGACCGAAAAGCCGTCGGCATCCGTCAAGGATGAAAAGCGATTCCCAACCAATGAAGAGCTTCAGGCCGACCCAGAGTTGGCGCTCAAGGTTCTGATGGAGGGCAATCGTCGCTTTGCCTCCGGTGAAACCATTCACCCGCGTCAGGACATCAACCGTATCCGTGAGACCGCCAAGGGGCAGAAACCCTTCGCCATTATCGTCGGTTGCTCCGATTCGCGCGTCCCAAATGAAATCATCTTCGACCAGGGGCTAGGCGACCTTTTCATTGTGCGCACGGCGGGACAGGTCTCAACTTATGCCTCGTGGGGCAGCATCGAGTTTGCCGAAGAGGTCCTCGGCGCCAAACTAATCTTCGTGCTTGGACATACTAAGTGCGGTGCCGTGCAGGCTGCCGTACAAGTGCCGGAAGTTCCCGGTCACATTGTCACGCTCATCAACGACATCAAGCCGGCCGCGCAACGAGCCAAAGGACAGCCCGGCGACGAGGTGCAGAATGCGATCCGGGAAAACGTCCGCATGCAAGTTGAAAAGCTCAAGACCTTAGAGCCGGTGCTGGCCAAGCGTGTCCGTGAAGGCAAGCTGAAGATTGTCGGCGGCGTGTATGACATCGAAACCGGCGTCGTCTCGCTGGTTGAATAGCTCTTGATTTGGTCGGCGCAACTGCGCCGACCCCCCGCCAAACTCTGACCACATGAGAGGGTTGTTATGAATGCCACACAAGCTATGTTCGTAAGCTTGTTGTCGCCGATGGTGCTCGCCTTCATCCTAGGCGTCATCGCCACCCGCGTCAAAAGCGACCTGAAATTTCCTGAAGAACTGTACACGGCGCTGACGATCTACTTACTGGTGGCCATCGGTCTGAAAGGCGGCTACAAGCTTTCTATCAGCAACTTGGGAGACTTCTGGCGACCTGGTCTAGCGGCTGTGGCGCTGGGGATTGTGATTCCGATTGTGAGCTATTACATCCTGCGCCACCTTGGAAAGTTCAATGTCTGGAACGCAGCCGCCATCGCCGCCCACTACGGTTCGGTGTCAGCGGTGACATTCGGCGAAGCTGTTGCCTTCCACGATACGCTCAAGGAAGAGGCACTCCGAGCGGCGATTGAGGCGGGTAGGATCGCCGCTGGCACAGCCGCCGACGCCCCAGCCGCCCTTGAGGTTTATAAGGCGCAGGGCCTCAACTATGAAGGCTTCATGCCCTCACTCCTCACGATTATGGAAGTGCCAGCCATTTTAGTGGCGATTATTATCGCTCGTCTTCAGGGGAAAGAAGAAGCCTTCGGTAGTGACGAGGGCGGCAGCGCTGGCGAGATTCTGCGTGAATTGTTGGCGGGCAAAAGCACTTTGTTGCTGATTGGGTTTCTGCTCATCGGCTACATCTCCGGCAAGCGGGGCTGGGAGCAGGTGTCGCCTTGGTTTGATGCGCCGTTTCGCGGCGTCCTGACGCTGTTTCTACTTGAAGCCGGCTTGGTGACAGGGCGGCGGTTGGAAGACTTGAAGAAGGTCGGCCCGTTTCTCATCGGCTTTGGGATTCTGACGCCGATTGCCTGCGCCGTGATGGGCATTGCGGTTGGAAAGGCAGTTGGCCTGACGATGGCTGGCGCGACGATTCTGGGGGTCTTAGCGGCAAGCGCGTCATACATCGCAGCGCCGGCCGCCTGTCGGGTAGCGTTGCCGAAAGCTAGCCCAACCTACTACCTGACGGCGTCGCTGGCGGTGACGTTTCCGTTCAACATCATCGTTGGGCTTCCGCTCTATCACCTCATCGCGGTCAAAATGTACGGGTTGTCATAGCGCCGCCAGTGCGCGGCCGGAGGAGCACGGCTATGAAAACATCTGAGATGAAGCTTGTGGTGATTATCGCCGAGGACGAGCTTGAGCCGCGCCTAACGAAAGAAATCATGGCGCTTGGCGCGCGTGGTTATACAGCCAGCCGCGTACGCGGCGAGGGGTGGCACGGCCCGCGCAAAAGCGAATGGGAGGGTGAAAACGTCCGCATTGAGACGATTGTCCCAGAGTCGGTCGCCGAGAGCATTGTCACCCATGTCGCTGAACGCTACATGCCCCACTTCGCGGTGGTGGTATACATCCAGACTGTTAGTATTCTGCGCGTGGAGAAGTTCACCTGAACGCTCCACCAGCAGCGGTGCAACGGCGGGCGCTTCCTTACCGGCAAGGCCCGTCGTGAACTTTGTTCGGCGCGCTTTTGACTTGCCTCCCAACCAAAACTACAATGAGAATGGTTTGAAACTAGCCGGCTTTTTACATTTCTCAAACGCTTCGGTTCAGAGAAAACTATTCTCATGAGTTCCAGCGATCCCCGGGGCAGTTCCTCCGGGTCACACTTCGTCCATACGCCGTCAAATCGGGGCCGCGTCGCCATCTTTATTGACGGCAACAATTTGTTCCACGCTGCGCGTTCCGCTGGCGTCGAGATAGACTACGCCAAGCTACTGGCTCACCTGCGGGGCGATGATCCCCTGCTGCGCGCTTTCTTCTACACTGGCGTTGACCAACAAGCCGAGCGCCAGCAGGGCTTTCTGCTCTGGATGCGGCGCAACGGCTACCGTGTCGTGCAGAAGGAACTGAAAACGTTCCCAGACGGCACGAAGAAAGCCAACCTTGATGTCGAAATCGCCGTGGATATGCTGTCATTGGCTGACAAATACGACACGGCGATTTTGGTCAGCGGTGATGAGGACTTCACCTATGCGCTGAATGTCATTGCCTACAAAGGCGTACGGGTGGAGGTTGCCGGTTTCCGCGCCAACACCTCACCGCGTTTGATTGACGTAGCTGACCGCTTCCACGAGTTGGACAGCATCATTGCCGAAATCAGCAAGTCGCCAAGCAAACGGGAGTCACAGCCAACCGATCCGGCCCGTGCCACGGGCGAATGGTCGGTACCGGAGCGGGCGACGCCTGAGCCGGGACTGGAAAACGGACGAAGCGAGGCAGAGTCGCCGCCGACTGAACAAGCTACCCAACCTCCAGTTTCCGGCGGCCCAGTGGGAACGGCTGCTGAGCCGCCAGTGACGGAGGGCAATGTCGTTGTTGGGGCGCTCCAGTCCGGCGAACACCCGGCGTTGATGTGTGAGACTTGGGAAGCAGAGCCGCCGCCGCTGAAGCCGACGGACATAGAGCAGGCGGTCGGTGACGCTTTCTCCGGCGCGCATGAGGCCTTCCACGAAGGCGGAGGCGGTACCCCGCCTTCAACTCAACCCGCCGGTTAGCACGAACGGCCCCAAGTGTGGCCCTGGCTGGTTGAGGCAGGTTTCTAGCGCCAACTTAAGCGTCGGACGAACCTCTTCGGGTGCAACCACGGCGTCGCAAAAGCCCCGCGCAGCGGCGAATTTGGCGTCAAGCTGTGCCTCGTACGTCGCCCGTACTTTGTCTATTTCGGCTTGGAGCGCGGCATCGGGCGACTTGCCTTCGGCCCTGAGCTTTTCCAACTGGGCTGAAAACAGCGCCATTACAGCCGATTCGCCTTCCATGACGCCCATGCGCCCGGTCGGCAATGAAAAGATAAAGTTCGGGTCAAAGCCCTGCCCGGCCATGGCGTAGTAACCCGCGCCCGACGCATGGTTGACCGTCAGCACAAGCTTCGGCACGGTCGCCGTTGCCATCGCCTCGACGAAATGCGCGCCGGCGCGGATGATGCCCGACTGCTCGGCTTCAACGCCGACCATAAAGCCCGACACGTCCTGGACGAAGAGCAAAGGCAGCCGATGACGGTTGCAGGTTTCAATGAAGTAGGCGACCTTCTCGGCGCTTTCCCGATAAACGATGCCGCCGAAGCGCGGCGGTTTGTCGCCGGCTGACTTGATGAGGCCGCGCCGATTGGCAATCAGACCGACGGGAATACCTTCGATGCGCGCGTGCGCGCAAATCATCTCACGGGCATAGTCGGCTTGAAACTCATCAAATGAGTCGGCATCCAGCAGTGTGTCGAGAAAAGCTTCAGTGTCGTAGGGAAGCCGATGGTCGGATGGAAGGATTTGGTAGGCGTCGCATGGGTCGCGGCGCGGCGGCCGCGCCGTCCCGATGGCGACGGCGCGCGGCGGGGGTGGCGGCAACGCTGCAACCAACCGCCGCAAACGCGCCAAGCAAGCCCGGTCGTCCGGCTCACGGTAGTGGGCGACGCCTGAAAGCTCGGTGTGCATCCGCGCGCCGCCCAACGCCTCTGGATCGGATGTTTGACCGGTCGCTCCACGCACAAGGTTGACGCCGCCTAGTCCCATAAAACTCGTTCCCTCGACCATGACGATGACATCCGACAGCGCGGGCAGGTAAGCGCCGCCCGCAATGCACTGTCCCATCACGGCCGCCAGTTGTGGTATGCGCAAGTGCCGCCGCATGAGCGAGTTGTAGTAAAACAGCCGCGCCGCGCCGTACTGCCCCGGAAACACGCCGCCCTGATACGGCAGGTTAACGCCGGCTGAGTCCACCAAATAGACAATCGGCGTTCGGCAGCGCATGGCGATTTCCTGCGCCCGCAGCATCTTCGTGATGGTTTCGGGAAACCACGCGCCGGCTTTGACCGTTGGATCGTTCGCCACGACGACAATTTCGCGTCCGTGGCAACGGCCAATGCCGGTGACAACGCCCGCCGCTGGCGCTTGACCATCGTACCGGTCATAGGCGACGAGTAGGCCGATTTCGAGAAACGGAGAATCGGGGTCAAGCAGGCCGGCGATGCGCTCGCGGGCGGTCAGCTTGCCTTGCGCGTGCAGCCGCTCGATTTTGGCTTCGCCGCCACCCAACCGCAGCCGGTCTTCAAGCGCCTTCAGTTCAGCGGTAAGGGTTGCAAGGCTTTGGGGCATTGTTGACGACGACCTTGGTTTTAGCGGCACTCGCCTGCAATGGCATGGTAGGTGTCGTGGAGCTGGTTGAGCGCCCGTTTGATGTCTTCGTCAGCAGCCTGCCGCGCGACAAGTCTGGCCAACTCCGCCGCTTCACGTTCAAGCCGCGTCAACAACGGGCGAATTTTGGCGGCGTCATAACCTTCCGGCGGCTTTGAGCGCGACCACAGCCGCGCTTTGCGCGCCATTTCACCGGCGCGCTTGCGGACGGGTCGAAAGTCGCCGTCTTCCATCGGGTGAAACGTACCGGCCAAAACGGAGTGAAAATCCTCCTGCGCCTTCCACGTCGCTTTGGGCTTCGGGGCGACGCCGGTGGTGGGTTCCTGCGCCACAGCGCGAGGCGCTGTCCATCCGGCGACGCTTAGTGCAAGCGCCAACGCAATTGCGCCAGCTACAAGGTTAGGCATACGAACCATAGCGGTATGAACTCCATTGCTCGAGCATCAAGGTGCGCCCGTCCGGCCTAGTCGGTCGCATAACGGGCGAGGTAGTTGAAAAACTGCTCACGCCAAGCGGCTTCTTGAAAACAGCCGCGCAAGACGGTGCTTTCCACGCGACCGTCGGCGCGTATACCGCGCATTTCCATACACATTTGCCGCGCTATCAAACAAACCGCGACGCCGCGCGGACGACAAGCTGCTTCGAGCGCTGTAGCGACATCAGCCGCGAGACGTTCCTGAAGCTGCGGCCGGCGCGCGGCGTGCGCAAGTAGCTTGGCCGGCGCGCCGACGCCGACGCCCAACGCATCGGGCACATAGGCTACGTAGGCCACACCGAAAAACGGCGTCAGATGATGAGCGCACATCGAATGAAACGTCATCTGACCGACGGCGACAAACTGGCCGGCCAGCTCGCCCGCCGGAAACGTCGCAATCGCCGGCGGCGGCTGCGCCGCAATGAACGGCGCAAAGAACTCGGCCCAGAACTCGGCGACGTTTTCCGCCGTCCGCGCCAAGTGCGGATCGCGGTCAGGCGTCAACCGAAGCGTCGCCAGCATCCGGCGCAGAGCGTACGCCGCCGTTGCCAACGTGTCGCTTTCGGTGATTTCGGGCTTGGTTTGCTCCGTGTTGTCCGGCATGCTATGTCCCACTCAAGCGTGTATGGCGACGGGGACACGCTATCACAACTCCGCTCCGCTGCGCTTTTGAAGACAACATGAACCACGTTCGGATTGCTGATTTGACCGCTCACCTTGGGCGGGAAGTAACGCTCAAGGGATGGCTCTACAACGCCCGGTCGAGCGGCAAACTCTTGTTTCTGGAGATTCGGGACGGCTCCGGCATCGTGCAGGGCATTGTCGCTAAAAACGCCGTCTCTGAGGACGTTTGGGCGCGTGCGGACGCGCTGACACAGGAATCCTCGATTGTTGTTACGGGGACGCCGCGCGAGCACCCTAAGCGTCCTGGCGTCTATGAGTTGGACGTGCGTGACATTGAAGTTGTTCAACTCACCCACGATTATCCAATCACGCCCAAAGAACATGGCATTGAGTTTTTGATGGATCACCGCCATCTATGGCTGCGCTCAAAGCGGCAGCATGCAATCCTGCGGGTTCGGCACGAGGTCGTTCGCGCCGTTCGGGACTTCCTCGACAATGACGGCTTCATTCTAGCCGACACGCCGATTCTAACGCCCACTGCCTGCGAGGGAACAACGACGCTGTTTGAGTTGAACTACTTTGACGAAGGCAAGGCGTATCTTACGCAGTCGGGACAACTGTACAATGAAGCGACGGCGGCGGCGTTTGGAAAGGTGTATTGTTTCGGCCCGACCTTTCGCGCTGAGAAGTCCAAGACGCGCCGCCATTTGACGGAGTTTTGGATGGTCGAGCCGGAGGTCGCCTACGCCACGCTAGAGGATATGATGACGCTGGCGGAGCGTTTCTTGAGCTTCATCGTGGCGCGCGTTTTGGAGCGCCGGAAGGAGGAGCTGAAGCTGCTGGAGCGCGACACAAGCAAGCTGGAGATGGTTGCGCCGCCGTTTCCGCGTTTGACCTACGATGAGGCTGTCAAGCTGCTGCACGAAGCCTATCTTGCTGGCAAACTCGAACACGATTTTGTGTGGGGCAGCGATTTCGGCGCGCCGGATGAAACCTATTTGGCGCAACAGTTTGACCGTCCGGTGATCATTCATCGCTACCCGGCGCAGGTGAAGGCGTTTTACATGGAGGAGGACCCGGAGCGCCCAGAGGTGGCGCTCTGCATGGACGTGCTTGCGCCGGAAGGCTACGGCGAAATCATTGGCGGCGGGCAGCGGATGCAATCGTACGACAAGCTTGCCCAGCGCATCGCCGAACACCGTCTGCCACGCGAGGCCTTCGAGTGGTATCTCGACCTGCGTCGGTATGGTTCGGTTCCGCACGCTGGTTTCGGTATGGGCATAGAACGGTGCGTGGCGTGGCTCTGCGGTCTGGAGCACGTTCGGGAGGCGATTCCCTTCCCGCGCATGCTTTACCGACTGCGGCCGTAGTCGTCGCCGACGTGCAGGGCGAAGACGCTGAGCATGAACTTGAGGTGCTGTCGGATGAGATGGATGTCGAAAGCGTGGCGGCCGGTGTTCCTCACAGCAGTTTGGTTGGTCGGCGGGGCGTTTGGGCAGTCGCCGTTGCCGCAGCCGGATGCGCCGCCGCGTACACCAACGGAGACGGTACAGGCGTTTTACCGTCTGTTGCGTGAGCGGCGGTTCGCCGAAGCATTTCAGTTTCACGTATGCAGCGTAGCTGTTGAGAAGTTAACGCCACAGCAAATGGCTGAGCTTGAGCCGGAGTTTGTGCGGATCAGCGGCGGTATTCCGGAGACGTTGACGGTGACCGGCGAGACCATTACGGGAGATGACGCGACAGTGTTTGTTGTGGTTCCCGTCAAGGCGGCGGAAAACGGCCGTCCGCAGACGGAGACGGCCCCGGTAGGGCTGATTCGCAGCGAGGGTCGGTGGTTGATCGGTGACCGGGAGACGCAGGCGTTGGCGCAGGCGCATGGCGGGAATTTTTTCAAGCTGAGCGAGGAAGGCGTTTTCGTCAAGATGGCTGAAAACGAGGACGCTATGGCGCGGTTGCTGATGCGGCTGCTAGAGGTTGAGCAGGTTTTCGCCCGCAACAACCGTGGGCAGTACGGCACGCTTCAGGAGCTTGTCACGCGACGTAGTCAGTTTCGGGACGACATTGCCAAGCTGCTGGAGGTGCTGGAGAGCGGCGAGGTGTTGGGGCATGTCATCGAGATTGTAGTGACGCCGGATCGCCGTGATTTTGCGATTTACGCCGTCCCGAAGCGGCACAACTACGACGGACGCTATTCGTTTTACGCCGACCGTGACGGGGTGCGCTACCGGAACTACGGCGGCGCGCGCATCGAGAAGGACACGCCCGGCAATAAGACGCTCAACTGAGCGTACGCGGGGAGCACAGGCAAGGAGGGTAAGCCATGAACCGTGACGCCCGCCGGATTGAGACCTTGGCCGTTCATGCCGGTCGGACGCCCGATCCGGCGACGGGCGCGGTGATGCCGCCGATTTACTTAGCAACCAACTACGAGCGGGACGCAACGGGCGCGTGTCCACGCGGGTTTGAGTACACGCGCGAGGGCAACCCGAATCGGCAAATGTTGGAAGCGAGCTTGGCGGCGCTGGAAGGCGGCGCGGCGGCGGCCTGTTTCGCTTCGGGGAACGCGGCGGCGGCGGCGGTGTTTCAGGCGCTGACGCCGGCGCAGCATGTCGTCATCGCGCAGGATACGTACTACGGCACGGCGGTTTTGCTAAAGGACATCTTCGCGGCATGGGCGTTGGAGGCGACGTTTGTGGACGCCACCGACGCAGAGGCGATTGCAGCGGCGATGCGGCCGGCCACGGCGCTGGTATGGGTCGAGACGCCTTCCAATCCGTTGTTGTCGGTAGTGGACATCGCGCGCGCGGCGGAGATTGCCCATGCCTATGGGGCGCGGCTGTTGGTGGAGAACACGTTGGGGACGCCAGTGCTTCAGCGGCCGTTTGCGTTCGGGGCGGATTTGGTCGTGCATTCGACGACGAAGTTTTTAGGCGGCCACAGCGACGTGTTAGGCGGGGTAGTGATTACGAAGACTGAGGATGAGTTTTTTCAGCGGATTCGGCGGATACAGGCGGTGGTTGGGGCGGTGCCGTCGCCGTTCGACTGCTGGCTTTTGCAGCGCAGCTTGAAGACGCTGCCGTGTCGCGTCCGCGCGCAGTCGGAGACGGCGTTGAAGGTGGCGCGTTTTTTGGCGACGCACAAGCGGGTTGAGCGAGTGTTGTATCCCGGTTTGCCGGAGCATCCCGGTTATTTGACGGCAAAGCGGCAGATGAGCGGCTTCGGGGGGGTGCTGTCGTTTACGTTGAAGGAGGGGGCGGCGGCAGCGAAGGCGTTGCCGGCGCGGACACGGATTTTCACGCATGCGACGAGCATCGGCGGCGTGGAGAGTTTGATTGAGCATCGGGCCTCGGCGGAAGGACCGGACACGCGCGCGCCGCAGAACTTGGTGCGGCTTTCGATTGGGCTGGAGCATGCGGATGACCTGATTGAAGATTTGGCGCAGGCGTTGGGAGACGTACCGCAGCCGGTGCCGCGGCCGGTTTTCCCCGGTGGACGGCTGCTCCGCTCGCCGGAAGCTAAACACTGACTGGTTTTTGCTTTTCACATCGAATCTATTGGTATTTTTCATGTCCAAGTTAGCTTTGGTTAGATTTCAAGTGATGAAGAACCAAAGTTTATTTTATGGCCTGCCGTTATTGGACAGCGGAAAAGGCAGTCAAGAGACTAGGAAGTCCGAGAGAATTTCACCGCTGAACGACATAGATCTCAACCGTTGGCGCGAGTACGATGACATCATCACTGATTCGCTTTGGCTCATTCCAGAAAGGGACAGAAGTGGGGCGCATCTTGCTGACTATCATGGCAATTTCGTTCCCCAGATTCCATACCAAGCGATGCGGCGCTTTACTAAACGGGGCGACATCGTGTTTGACGCTTTTCTAGGATCCGGTACGTCTCTAATAGAAGCTCGCCGGTTAGGCCGACACGGTATTGGTATTGAACTCAAGCCGGAACTGGCGCAAAAAGCCGCTGATCGTATCTTCAGTGAGCAGAATCCACACAATGTCATCACAAAGGTCCTTACCGGTGACAGCAGTGATACGACTTCAATGCCGGCGGTCATCGCACGAACCTTAGAGGAAATGGGAAAAGAAAAGGTTCAGCTTGTCTTCCTGCACCCTCCGTATCATTCCATAATCAAATTTTCCAATCTTGCAGAAGATCTTTCTAACTGTCCGTCCATTGAATGCTTCCTAGAAAAATTTAGCCAAGTTGTTGAGATTGCCAAGACTTTTCTAGAGAGTGGCAGATTTTTAGTCTTG
The DNA here is from genome assembly GCA_025057975.1 of Chloracidobacterium sp. Classification (NCBI taxonomy): domain Bacteria; kingdom Pseudomonadati; phylum Acidobacteriota; class Blastocatellia; order Chloracidobacteriales; family Chloracidobacteriaceae; genus Chloracidobacterium; species Chloracidobacterium sp. The sequence goes on along the minus strand of JANWUV010000001.1, from coordinate 401,773 downwards.
GTGATAGGTGACATATATGCGGAAAGTGAATGGATACCTTTGGGCTTTTACTGCATGCAGGAAGTGATGAAATGGGGATTGACTCTGAAGAGCATAGTGGTCAAAGACATACAAGGTAATCGCGCCAAGCGTAATTTGGAGAACATGTGGCGCTACCGCGCTTTAGCCGGGGGTTTTTATATCTTCAAGCATGAGTACGTTATGTTTTTTCAGAAAAGCTTTTAGAATAACTAAGCTGCCTGCGTGAAAGCCACGCAATCTGTTCCTCTCCAAGCCAGCCTATGTCTCACTTATGTCGCCTTGCTCTTGTTTCACTGAACCGCCCTGCTGGAGCAATTTCCGAGAATGTGTAGGGCCTTGCCCTCCACCCCCATACCCGCAATGCTGGATACATCGCTCGCGCCCTTCCGCCCTGCTGCTCACACCGCCACCGCGTCAGCTTCGGGCTTACCCACGTCCCGTCATCAAATCCGCCGCTTCAGCGCCCACCGTCCTAACCCGTCACGCCACGCTTCCCGCTGCCCGGAAAATATTTTTCAGTGTCGGCCCTAGCGCTGGCATACCTGCCACAGTGCCATCACGTTCAGCCGCCCGCTCAGCCGCTTCTTCAACGCCGCCAACCTCACGTCCGGCTTCACCACCACAGCGTCAACCGACTCACTCACCCCGCTCTGCCCCGCGCCAAAGCTTGCGTCCAGCGTCCCGTCCACGTTCAACCGCGCGATCCCACTGCGCGCCACCCCGTTGACCCGTGTGAACTTGCCCCCAAGCACCACCTTCCCGTCCGGCTGCACCGCCACGGCGGAAACTGCAGGAAACCTCCCTCCACTCACCCCGCTCTGCCCGGCGCCAAAGCTTGTGTCCAGCGTTCCGTCCGCGTTCAACCGCGCGATCCCACTGCGCGCCACCCCGTTGACCCGCGTGAACCAGCCCCCAAGCACCACCTTCCCGTCGGGCTGCACCACCACAGCTTCAACCAAACCATTCACCCCGCTCTGCCCAGCGCCAAAGCTTGCGTCCAGTGTCCCATCCGCGTTCAACCGCGCAATACAGTTCCGCGCCACCCCGTTGACCCGCGTGAACTTGCCTCCAATCACCACCTTCCCGTCCGGCTGCACCGCCACAGCGTGAACTCTAGGAAAATTCCCGCCACTTACCCCGCCTTGCCCGGCACCAAAGCTTGTGTCCAGCGTTCCGTCCGCGTTCAACCGCGCGATCCCGCCACGCGCCACCCCGTTGACCCGCGTGAACCTGCCCCCAATCACTACCTTCCCATCAGGCTGCACTGCCATAGCTTCAACCCAGTCGCTTGCCCCGCTCTGCCTAGCGCCAAAGCTTGCGTCCAGTGTCCCGTCCACGTTCAACCGCGCGATGCCGCCACGCGCCACCCCATTGACCCGCGTGAAACCGCCCCCAATCACCACCTTCCCGTCGGGCTGCACCGCCACGGCGAGAACAAAAGGAAAATCATCATTGGCAGTCCCAGCCCCAAAGCCCATGTCCAGCGTTCCGTCCGCGTTCAACCGCGCAATACAGTTCCGTGCCACACCGTTGACGAGATTGAACTGCCCACCAATCACTACCTTCCCGTCGGGCTGCACCGCCACAGCATGAATGACATAGCCTGTCCCAACCTGTCCCGCCCCGAAAGTTGAGTCGAGGTTCTCCGGCCTCGCTCCACCCCCAACCCCAGGCTGCACCACCTTGAACGTCCGCCCAGCCGACGCTGCCATCCCTTCCCACATTCCCCCACGATTGAACGCCACCACATCCCCATCTATCCCCGACCTGCTCCCGCTCGCACCGCTCGCAATCGTCACCCACGGCACATTGCTCACCGCCGTCCACGCGCACCCAGCCTCGACCGTCACATTCACCACCCTGCGCCCGCCAAACGCTCCTACATTCACCACTGTCGGCGCGATCCGATAGCTACGGTCTCTGCTGAAAGACCAAACCGGCGAGCCGACGCTCACACACCTCGCCACACGACGACCGACCATCCGCTCGCCGCCCAACCGCCCGCTAAGGCGCGCGTTCTGCTTCGCGCTGCGCCATGCGTCCCTGCCGTCCAGAACAAAGTCTCTCGCTGTCTGCCCAAACGCCACGGCGCTCAACAACACGCCCAGCACCGCCGCGTACAGAGGATTCCGACCGACACACCACCGCGATCCAGCGCATATCGTAGCGCGACCCATAGCGAATCCCTCCAGAGGGTCTTCGAGCGCGACTTTTGTTTTGATTTGTTTAGAGCCAAGGCTTACTTAGCAGGAACTACGTACTTAGATCACCATCGCTGCGTCAAGTCAACATTATTTCGAGCATTATTCCAGCGAGTGCGCTTATGACTGCAACATTGTGAGACACTCATCGTAGAGCTGACGCCCACGGCGTACCCGTCCGCCCGCCGTACCCTTTTCCCACAACACGCCCCGGCGCAATGGAGGCCGGCGTCCCCACGACCAACCCGGCCACCGTCAGTGTTTCCAGATGTCCGCCGCTGTGTTCGACCACCGTCGCAATCCCAAACTCCACATACCTTGACCGCTTCTTCCTCGCTTAACCAGTCACATAGATGGTTTTCCGGCTTCACGTCCCGGTGGATGACGCCGACGCATGCTGCTGCCAAGCTACGACACACCGCCCCACAGATTCGCAGCGCCCGCTCCACGGCGACGTTCCCTGCGCACGTTCCCATGTCAACGCATGTCCCTTCAGCAACGCCATCACCAGATAAGCGATGCCGTCGCTTGACACGCCTGCGTCAAGCGCCTCTACCACATTCCGGTGCTTGATTTGCGCCGCCGGCGCGCCGTCCCGCTGAAATCACTCTAGGGCTTCCGCACTGTCGTTGCCGGCCACCGGCCTGAATACCTTGACCGCCACCGGCCGCTTCGGTTCCAGATGCTCTCCGGCGAACACTACGCCATACCCGCCCAAGCCGAGCTTGTCCCCCAGCTGGCGCTTTCCATCCAGCGCCATCCCCGGCAACGCTTCAGGCCAGAGCTGATATCTTTTCCTGTTGGGGAGTATGCAATAAAAGCTCTGCCACCCATCTCGGATTAGTAACCGAAGGATTGAGAAACTTTACCGAGAAGCCATACGTTCCATCACGTCGTTTGGGTACTTGATGAGAGCTTGGAAGGGAGCTATGGCACAGTTCCTATCGGGAAAGCGTATAACCAGTCAGAGACAAGACGCTCGATTTCATCCGGTCGTTCAAAGAGCACCAAATGGCCGGTGCGAAGTAAAACGTGCAGTTGGGCAGTTGGGAGCGTTTGCGCCAGCCGTTCGCTGTCAGCGAACGGCACAACCGCATCGAATTCGCCGGTGATGACCAGCGTCGGCGCAGCTTGAGCGGCCGCATGTTGAATCTGCGCCATACGCTCTGGCCGTACCAAGTCGGTTACGGCCAGAAAGGCGGCGCGGGAATCGCAGTACACCAAGCTGGTGAAGGCCATTTCAACGTCCTGCCACGGGACTTCCCGCTGACTCAAGGTCGCTGAGACATACCGGTACACCAGCGTTTTGGATGGAATACGCCGCAATGTGTCGAAGATCACTTTGAGAATGGACGGCAAAAGACGCGCCTGCAACGGGCCGTAGTTGAACAGACCAAAGTTCATCACGACTTGGCGACCGACCCGCTCCGGCGCTTGGGCGCCAACCAGCAGCGCCACTGCTGAACCCAACGAAAACGACACCAGATCGAATGTCCCAATACCCAGCGCGTCGGCCAAAAGCAGCGTGTCCTGCACAAGCGTCGGCAGGTCATAACGGTCGTCCACCGCCGAATCGGAGAACCCATGACCACGAAAATCGAATGCAACGACGCGAAAACCTCGGTCGCCAAGCGCCGGTGCCAGGCGGTAGAACCAGTATGAGGAGCAATCCCACCCATGCAGCAACAGCACTGCCGGGCCATCCGCTGGGCCGTACTCGTAGACGTGATGCCGTACGCCCTGCACTGACACAAACCGAGCGCGTGCTGCGAACGCCCGCATCACGGCGAAAACTTCCGGCTGAGGGGGTTGGGTTTCGCGCCGTTCGCGTTCGGCAAGCTCGGTCAGATGGCGGCGAAACTTTTCTGTAGTCGGCGGCGCGTTGACTAACGCCGCATTGCTTCGTGGAGCCGTCAATCAGTCAAGCGCTTAGCGGACGCGCCGCGCCCGGCGGACAACGTCCAATCCTCAATAAGGTTGAGCCGGAGCATCGTGTCGGCGGCAACAAAACCGTCGCCGGCTCGCTTTCGCCGCCAGTAGAAAAACGCGCCGCCGGCGGCCGCACCAAGCGACACCATCCCAACACCGGCCAGCGCCACAAACGAAGCGATGCTAATCAAAAGCTGTCCAATGTGGCGAATGTCCTGCTGCGTCGTACGAGTGGACGCACCAATCCGAGCTGGGGGATGCCCTAACCAGCGTACAACATAGTCGTACTCAACGCGCTCAATGGCCGCACGCGCGCGCGCGAGGTCTCGTACGCCGTCCGCAACAACAATGAAGTTGCCCCGACGGGCAATGAGACGGCGGGCGGAAGCCAGAATCTGTGCGGCGTCCAACGCGGCTGTGGCGTCCTGCGGCGTCGGATACTCGGCGACAAGAAAATGTTCAAACGGCGCCTCGGCGGCGTAGTCCGCCCACGCAAAGGCGCTGCCCGGCGGTGTCGGCAGCGCACCGGCTTGAAGCCAAGCGGCGTGCGCCAATCCCCGCGCTCCGACCGCATAGTATTCCGTTCCGGGTTGAAGCGACTGCGCCGGCAGCTTACGTAGAACGACCGGCCGGTTGCTTTCATTTTCTTCAGGCGGCAGCGTCGCCTGCCAGTCCGCAAGCTTGGCGCGCAAAAAGGCCGCCACCGCCGAGCGCTTGGCTTCCGGCGCCTCTAGGGCGACGCTGACAACGGTACTTCCCAGCGCCTCGCCACCGATAAACTTAGCTAAGCCTAGCGCGCGTTCGCCGCCTGGGCAGCGGTAAAGCAGAAATCCCACGCCGTCACGCTGTCCGCAATGCACCCACGTGACGCCAAATTCTCTGGCGATGTCGCTCTGGAAAGGCGCGGCCGCCTCCGCCGGCCACTTCGCACCGGCCGGAAAACTCCGGCTGACGCCTAACTCGCGTACCGGAAACGGCCGTCCGGCAGTTTCATCCCGCGCCTCGCCCCAAACGGGGTTAGCGAACAAGCTGAATAGCAGCGCCGCCCCTAAAGTCATCTGGAGCGGCTTTCCTTGAGCGCGAAAGGTCATGGCAATCGCGTCCCTGCACGGTGGAGAATCTGATCAGCGATAGCCTGCGGCTGCGCCACCTGCCGCAGCGTGACTTTTCCAGTGGCGGCGGCGCTATCCACCACGACATTGCCCAGCCCTAGAAGCCGCTGGAGTAAGGTTTGTTCAACGGTGACATCCTGCACTTTAGTCAGGGGGATGTTCCGTACCGTTTTGGTCAAAATACCGGTGCTGACCTCAATCTTGTCGTCCGTCAAGGTATAGGTTTCCGACCACTGCTGTAGGTGCTTCACGCCGGCGACAATGAACGGTGCAAGACACAATGCTGCAGTGAGGAATGGAACAGCCGGCGCAAGGCGCGTCCAGACGACAGCCTCCAAAACACCACCCAACACAGCCAAGACAACGGCAAGGATCACCGCCAAACCATACCAAAGCCCAACGAATAGAAAAGTTTGGCGGAACACAACGGCTCTCGCCGAGGATGGTTGCGTGCTCATATGCAGAACGTCCTCCAGAATAACGCCGCCACCCTCCGTTGCGTTGAAGTGACGCAAAACGCATATACCAAATCGGCGACGACGGCAAAGCTGGACGTGCGTCCCGCCAGACGTGCGTCCCGCCAAAGGCCCTATCAAGCGGCGGAAACCTTGCCGGATAGCGCAGCGAAGCGCCAAGGTCATAGACACGCCGCTTGCGCCTCGGTTCCCTCCCGCCGCGCCTCTTTAGGCCGTGGTGAGGGCGCATTGAATCGCGTATGATGACAGCTTGGTTCGGCGCTCAGGTTGTTTTTGGGTACGGCGGCATACGGCACAAAGCCGCGTACCGGAAGGGTATGGCTATGAAAGTTACGATCAAAGACCGCGCAACAGGGACGGTTCTCGCTACGGCGAGCGATCCGGCTCAGGTTTTTGCTTTTGAAGGCAACTGGTACTTTGCGCCGGAAGCCGTCAATCAGGCTGTTCTGAAGGTGACGGCCGACACTTACACCTGCAGCTACAAGGGTACGTGCAACTGGGTGAACTTTGACGACGGAACGCATCTAACGCCGCAGGTTGCTTGGGTCTATCCTGCGCCGAAGGCGGGCTATGAGCGGATCGCTGGCCGCTACGGTTTTTACGCCGGAACGCGAACCACTACCGTCGAGGAGCGTGAGTGACGCGATGATGGAGATAGGGGAAACAGCGACTTCGTCCGACGAGGCGACGACGGTGGAAACGGCCTCCGACCTGACGTTAGACGCCGCCCGCCGCCGGATTGCCGAGTTGGAAGAGGCGCTGCGCGAGGCTGGCCGGACAATTCGCACCCTGCGAGAAAGCGAGCTGCGTTATCGGGAAATCTTTGATGGCGCGAGTGACATCATTCTCGTCATCAGCCTTGACGGCCAACGTCTGGCTTGGAACCGCGCCGGTGAAGAACTTCTTGGCTACAGCGCCGAAGAAATCCGAGCGATGTCAGTCCGGGAGTTCGTCCAACTGGTTGTCCCCGAGCATCGTGAGCGCCTCCTGCAAGCGTTGAACGACAAGCTGGAAGGACGTAGTGCGGAGTCGCGCTACGAAGTGGACTTCATGACCAAAGGCGGGCGGCGGGTCACGCTTGAAGTCAACTCACGCCTGCTTTTCCGTGACGGAAAACCCTTCGCCGTTCAGGGTATGTTGCGTGACGTTACCGAGCGCAAGCGGATGGAACAGGCGTTGCGTGAAAGCGAAGCTCGCTACCGCGACCTTTTCGAGAACGCCGGCGACATTGTGTATGTCCACGACTTTGAGGGGCGTTTTCTCTCGGTGAATCGCGGCGCTGAGCGTATCCTCGGATACACGCCGGCTGACGCCAAATACTTGACGATGGCCCAGATTGTCGCCCCTGAACACCGCGAGCGAGCCCTTCAGGCCATCACCGACAAGCGCACCGGACGGGTGGACGCCACCCAGTACGAACTGGATGTCATCGCCAAGGACGGCCGGCGCGTCACCCTAGAGATTAATTCCCGGCTGTTTTACGAAAACGGCGTGCCGGTCGGCATCCATGGTACGGCGCGCGATGTGACGCAACGCCGACGGATGGAGGAAGCCCTCCGTGAAAGCGAAGCCCGCTACAAGGCGCTTTTCGAGAGGGCGCATGACATCATTTATTGTCACGACGTGCAGGGCTGGTTGCTTGACATCAACCCGGCGACCGAGGCGCTTTTCGGATATCGGCGTGAAGAATCGCGTTCCATCAATCTTTGGGAGCTTGTCGTGCCGGAAAGTCGTCCGGTGGTGCAGGAAGCTATCAAGCGGCTTCTAGAAGCGCCGGAAACCCCTGTTCGGTATGAGGCGACGTTGGTGACCCGTGATGGGCGGCGGTTAACGTTCGAGCTAATGACATGGTTGGTGCTGGAAAACGGCACTCCGGTCGCCTTTCAGGGCATCGGGCGGGATTTGACCGAACGCCGCCTAGCAGAGCGCGCGCTGCGCGAGAGCGAGGAGCGTTTCCGGCGCATGTTTGACGCTGCGCCGTTAGGGATTGCGCTCGTATCGCTGACCGGCCAAGTACTGCGCGCCAATCGGACGGTTTGCGAGTGGCTAGGCTATACGCCAGAAGAAGTCGCCGGACGGCGTTACTCGGAGTTTCAGTTCCCAGAGGACACTGAGGAAACGTCTCGTCTGGCGCGGCGGTTGGTTGATGATCCTAAGCTTTCTAGCTTTCAAATCGAGAAGCGTTACCGAACCAAACATGGCCAAGCGGTCTGGGGGCGAATGACGGTTGTTGTTGTGCGGAATAGTGAAGGGCGACCACAGTACCTGCTGAGCATGATCGAGGATGTCACCCAGCGGCGGGCGCTTGAAGAGCAGGTGCAGCACGCCCAAAAAATGGAAGCCGTCGGTCAGTTGGCGGCTGGGATCGCCCATGAGTTCAACAACCTGCTCACAGTTGTCGCCGGCTACGCTGGGCTTCTCGAACGCCGCTTGTCCCCTTTGTCCATCGAGCGCTCGTCGCCCGATGTCCTGCATCGGTACGCTAAGGACATCCTAACAGCCGTTTCGCGCGCCTCGGCGCTGACGAGTCAACTCCTCGCCTTTGGGCGCAAGCAACAGCAGCAACTGGCTCCGCTCAACCTTAACGAGTTGGTGACAGCCACCGTCCGTATGTTGCGCCCGCTGTTAGAGCCGCACATTGCCGTGAAAACCGACCTGTCGCCGGACTTGGGTATGGTCGTTGCAGATCGGCAGCAGTTGGAGCAGGTGTTGACAAACTTGACCGTCAACGCCCGCGACGCCATGCCGCAGGGCGGTACGCTTACCTTCTCGACAATGAACGTTTGGCAGGAGCCGCGCCCCAATGCCGCCGTTGGCGCGCCGTTTCGCACGCACCGCGCCGGCGATGAGACAATGCGTATGAACCCTTACGTTATGCTGGAAGTCGCCGATACAGGCGTTGGGATGCCGGAGGAGGTGCGACGGCGGATTTTTGAGCCGTTTTTTACGACAAAGCCAATCGGTAAGGGTACGGGGCTGGGTTTGTCGGTGGTGGAAGGCATTATTGCTCAGAATAAGGGCTTCATCACCGTCGAGAGCGAGGTTGGGAAGGGAACGACCTTTCGCATTTTTCTTCCGCGCGGTGAGCTTTTGTAACTCGCCATGGAAACGCCTGTGAACGCCACCGCTCCGCCGTCGAAGAGTCGTTACGCCACGCCGCCGTTGGACATCCGTGGGTTGCGCACCTACCCGCTTGCTAACCGGCCGAGTAAAGTCACCGCTGGTGATTTGGCAAGCCCTTGCCCGTCGGGGGCGAGTTTGCGAGCTTTTTTTGCGTCGCTGCCCAACATTCTGGCCGTCAAGGAACTGCGCGCCGCCGTCGCGGCTGTCCGTACGGCCCGCGACCGAGGCCGCGCAGTGATCGTCGGTTTGGGTGGCCATGTCATCAAATGTGGGCTGGGGCCAGTCCTAATTGATTTGATGGCGCAGGGGTACGTCACGGCCTTTGCCTGCAATGGCTCAAGCGTCATCCACGATTTTGAGATTGCCTTGGTTGGAGCGACTTCCGAAGACGTTGACGCCTCGCTGAGCGTGGGCGCGTTTGGGGGCGCGGAGGAAACTGGCCGGGGCATCAATGCAGCCTGTGCCTTGGCAGCGGCGGATGGAATCGGGTTGGGAGAGGCGGTTGGCCGCTGGCTTGATGAATTGCAACCGCCCTACGCCGCCCAGTCATTGTTGGTGCAGGCATACCGCCGGAGGGTACCGGTTACCGTCCACGTTGCGGTCGGCACGGACATTACCCACATTCACCCAACAGCTGACGGAGCGCACATTGGCGCGGCGACGTACCACGATTTTCGCCTGCTGTGCGCGCTGGTACAGGAGCTTCACAACGGCGGCGTGTACCTCAACGTTGGCTCGGCCGTCATTTTGCCTGAAGTTTTCCTCAAGGCGGTGACGACCGTGAGGAATCTTGGCTGCCCGCTGACGGACTTCACGACGGTCAACTTTGATTTCATTCAGCATTACCGCCCTTTGACCAACGTTGTACGCCGTCCGGTGGCGGGTGGGGCGGGACGCGGTATTGCGCTGACCGGTCATCACGAATTGTTGATTCCGTTGTTTGCGGCGGCGCTGCATGAACTGGAATAGCTAGAGGCTTTCCACTTGGTTGGCTTGCGAGCGGAGCTTATGTCGCCTACTTTGCGGGCGGTCTTGTCTGACCGCAGTGACTGCTAACGCCGCCGCTGGATGGCAGAGCCGCCACAAAACCAAGGACGACTGTGCTTTTCGGGACGATGCAGCGCCTGCGACCAGGGAAGCCGCCGCGCAGCGAATGTAAGGCCAACTTACTCGATTGCCTTGGAGAAGGCTCTGGCAGGTGAAGAAGCCCTGTGAAGATTCAGGTAGCGTGTCTCGAATGTGGGCCGGCCGCTACGCCAGGTGGCGCAACCGATGCCTCTCGTGATAAGCAGTGCCTTACCTAAGGCTTTCTGGCATGACACGTACGGCGGGCTTGCCGCCACGCGGGAAAGCCTCGGAACGCCGCCGCGCGCCAACCTTTGCGCTGTTTGTGGTGTGGTGGGAAGGGGCTCAACTGACTCGGGAAGCTACGCGGGGAGGATTCAAAAATGTTTCGCGTTTTTCGTGCGCTGCCACTTACTGGGCTAGGGTGCCTTCTGCTGTGCTCGACGTTTGTCAGTGCATCACCGCAATCGCCAACGCAAGCGCCGGCGGCGACCGCCCCAAGCGATAAACCAATCTGCCCGGTGACGTTAGAGGAGGTTGAAGACACCGCCGCCGCCGCTCACAGCGACTATCGGGGCAAACGGTATTATTTCTGCTGCCCGGCTTGTAAGCCGAAATTCGACAAGAACCCTCGGAAGTACCTACGCGCGATGGAGGCCAAGCAACGCCGCACGGGCAAACAGCGGTCGCGCTAACGGACGCCGACAGCCCCGGTATGTCGCCTAAGCGTACCCACGGAGTTACCCGGTTACCCGGCCTGCGGCGCGTCGGCGGGCGTTGGCTGCCCCTTCTTACCCTTGCCTTCTTTGGGTGGCTGTGTTTGGGCGGGCGGCTCGTTCGGGTCTACGCCAACCTCGATCACGCAGTTGCCGAAAATCGCAGTGGGTTGGTCTCCATTTGAGACTTTGACCTCAAGCGAGCGGGCAGTGATGGTCGTCTGGTCATTGACCCGACCGGCGAGTTCAATGGTATCGGCGTCAATCCGTCCTGAAAGTTCGCCCTCCGAACGTAACCGTTCGACCTTGACTGTACCGTGAACGGCGCCGGTTGCAGCGACCACCAACGCCGGCGCATGGAGTTCACCGCTAATCTTGCCGCTGACGGTGACGCCGCAGCTGGACTTTAGCGTACCGGTCAGTTCGCTACCCTCTTCTACAATCGTCAACTTCTCCGCCATTGTGTCGCCTCAACCAGTTGGAGAAAGCGCTGTCCCGGCGCTTCTGTTAGGAAGTCCTAGGCTGTCTCAATCTTGAGACGCAGAATGCAGCCCGGCTCGAAGGCAAAGTGCGTATGGTCAGCTGGCTGCTTAACCGTGGCGCGAACCGATCCCGTCGAGCCGACGATAATCCGCCGCGCACCATTGATGCCCGGTGTCGCGTCGGACGCAAATCGCCCATGGACAATCAGAATGCCGCTGCCGTGAACTTGGCAGCCGTCAAGCAACCCTTCACGTCCAATGATGAGCTGCGCACCTGCGCCGAGTGTGATGTTGCACTTCAGGAAGCGGCCGTCCACTTCAACAATGGAGTTGGCGTCAAATTCCAGCGAAGCATCGCGCAGCACGTCGCCGTGGCCAAAGTAACGCCGGTTGGTTGGGGCAAGCGCCACTGCCGCCGCCTGCGGCGAGGCCGTTCCGCCGTCCGTCTTGCCGTTGAGGAACGCCGCCAAGTTGGACGCTGGAATCAGCTGGGAACCGTCTCCAGCGACGCTGAAGTCCACTTCGTCCACCTCCGCGCCGTCGGCGACTTCGATGGAAAAGTCGCTTCCGTACAGATGCGTTCGGCTGAATTTCGCACCTTTGAGGCGTGCGCCCTGAAAGATGACATGCCGGCAGTCGGCGTCTTGAAAACTCACCTGCGACAGGTCAGCCCCTTCTAGGACGGCGCGTTCGAGTTTAGCGCCGGACAGGTCGGCGCCGGGCAGCACAGCGCGACGCAGCACAGCGTCACGGAGGTTCGCCCCGGTCAGTAAGGCTTCCTCAAAGTTGGCGGCTTCCAAGATGGCGTTCTGGAAGTCAACCGCCGTGAGGTTTGCGCCGCCCAGATAGGCGTTGCGCAGGTCGGCGTTGGAAAACACCGCGTTTTCAAGCGTCGCCACGCCGAGTTTAGCGTCAATCAGCTGCGCCGACGGCAACCGCGCCCCCGTCAAGTCCGCACCTTCAAGGTTCGCGCCTTCGAGGTTCGCCCGCGACAGGTCGGCCCCACGCAGGTTCGCCCCTTCCAGATTGGCGCTCTCCAAATCCGCCCCACGCAGGTTCGCCCCTTCCAGATTGGCGCGCACCAGAAAAGCGTCGCGTAGGCTGGCGCTGGCGAGGTTGGCGCGTCGCAGGCTGGCTTCTTCAAGGTTGGCGCCTTCAAGATCGGCGCGACGCAGGTTAGCGTTGTCTAGGTTGGCTTTCGACAAATCGAGTTCGCGCAGGTCCGCCCGTTCCAGCGACTCGCCGCGCGAGACTCGTTCAATGACTTCTTCCAAGGTGAACTCAGGCATGGAGGCACCCCTTTCGCCGTTTTTTTATTGAAACATGCGGGCCGTACCGCTCCGTCTGACACGTTCCCTTTGCGCCCCGGCGCGCGTCAACCGGACAGTTTTAGGAACACCCAGCGTTTTTCTTAAGACTACATCAAACAGGGTCATGACTGCCGCGCGTCGGCAATATAGCGCCGTAGTCGTTCAACACGCTTTTCAAACGAAAGACGCTGAATCTCATTGGCTAGAGCGACCGCTCCCAGCTCCGCCAGAAGCACATTGATTTGAAGCTGCGTTTCCTGCCGGGCCTGACGATAAAAGCGCCGGTCTTCCGCGGCCGAGGGATTGCTGGACTCTTCAGCCGTCGCAATTTCATAGGCTTCGTGGGCATCCTGCAAGTCGCGCGTAAGCTGCTCAAGCCGGTCAAGCAGCCCAGCTTTGCCACTCTGCGCCACGCCGCTCTCCAGTTGTTGCTGGTACGACTTGAATTTCTCGACGATCTTTTCCGCCAGCCAGATGGGGAGACCCGTCGCCACGGCAAGGTCTTCTTTCGCGCCGACAAGAAAGCTTTCGATCGTGATGAGTCCGGCGCGATAGAGCTTGTCAATCGTGACCTTGCCGACTTCGGGAATCTGTTTCAGCAGCGAGTTGACGATCATCCCTTCGGACTGAAGCGTTGTGTCGTCAATGACAAAGGTCGCCGGAAGCATTTCCGTCAGCGTCTGATAGTTGCTGAGAATACGCTCCCGCAGTTCACCGCTCACCATGCCGTCGCGCGATGACCGCGCTTCAGCCAGCAGATTCTCAAACTCGTGAACGGCGTCACTAACATCCTCCATTCCCATTCCTAAGGCGGACTTGCCCAAGCTACTGATGGCCGGCTGACACATCTCCAGCCATTCCTTACGTGCTGCGCCGGCGCGCAGCTCAATAATGAACGCCTTGACCGGACGGATGTAGTTGGCGGCGATCTCCGAAAAGAGCGTGCGCACCTCCGTCTGGTCGGTCGTCACGGCTGGTGCCATGTCCTCATCCAGTCCGTCGTCTTCTCCCCGGGCGATGATCCGTTCAAAGGCGTCGTCAAAACCTTCCAAATCGTTTTCGCCAAGGAACAGTTCCTGCCCGCTGGCTGGTTGAGCCGCCGCCTTGCCGTCCGCTTGAATGGTCGGGATGTCAAAATCAGTTTTGTCGGCTTCAACGCCGGAATCCGTCAGGCTGACCGCCGAGGCGCTGGCTATGGATGCTTCACGTTGCGTCACTGCGCCAACAGCCGCCTCTTCGACCACACCCGCCGCTGGCGCGGCTTCCATGGTCAGCCCCGACAGTGAAAAGTCATCCTCTTCTAGAGCCTCGGCTTCTGCTGCCTCCGCCGCCGTGTGCAGCTCTGGCGCTTCAACTTCTTCAACCGGCTCTTCTTCGACAGTTTCAGCGATGGTTTGAGCGTAGGACGGCGTCTCCTCCACAGGGAGCGGCGGCTCAGCCGCCTGCTCAACAATAGGCGGCGACGTTTGGGGAACTGGCTCAGGGGCGCGTTCCACCGGCGGCGGGACATCTACCGGCTGCGGCCGGGCTGCCGTCGGCAGCGGCGGCGGTTCAGGTGGAACATACGCGGGAGGCGGCGTGCGGGGCGGTTCTTCTTTTTTCTTACCGAAGAAGCGGTCGAAAAAACCCATACTCGTACCCTTGGACTTCCCTTTGACGGACGGTGCGAGGTTATGCAACGCGGCACGCCGGCCCGTACCGTGGCTTTCCGACGCTCTCACCAAGAGCGCACGGCGCAATCTTCAAGGTGCGACGGCGGATGCCTGTCTTGACAGCGCGCATGGTGCTTGTCAATGAAGCCGGTGACTGAGTAAGTGGTTTATATACAAGTTGCCGGGCAAAACACCATAGGAAAGTGTCAAGCCGCCGCAACCTTTGTAAGATTATGCCGAACCACACCGCCTTGCGTTGTGTCATCCCAAACTGTTTCAGCCAGCACGCCGTCACACATCCACCGGTCGGTTTGCCAGGCGTCGGCTTGATTTCGCGTATGAGCTTCAAAAGCCCATTCGAAAGTGAATTCCGTCAGCTTACTGAAGCCACAGCCGACTACGTACGCTTCTTGAAGGAAATCGGCGTCGCCTTCCTTGGCGCGGCGCGCGACACCGACACCCTGCCGGCGACGACTTCGGACACTTTACCAGCGTCGCCGGCGCTCGGTTCTAGTCACTTCACGCTATCGCCACCAACGGTATCTACTGCAGAAGTTCACTTGGGCGAAACACAGCTAAATGGGGACGAACAACCTCCGCCTGCAACGGAGCTTGACCGCCGCCAACTTTACGGCGAGTCGGAGATTGAAAGTAAAACTTTAGCCCGAACCTCCGCCGCCTGCAACCAGCCTCTGTCCACCCTGTTTCAACCGCAACAGAACTCGTTGTTCGGCGACTCCGGGGGGATATCAGCGGCTGCACCAGACGTGTCGCTGGAAGCCGTCCGCGCCGATTTGGGGGACTGCCAACGCTGCAAACTAGCGCGCCACCGAACGCATATTGTCTTCGGTGAGGGTTCGCCGCAGGCGCGGTTAGTCTTCGTCGGCGAGGGGCCGGGCGCGGAAGAAGACGCGACAGGACGCCCCTTTGTCGGCCGCGCCGGGCAGTTGCTCGACAAAATCATCGCCGCAATGCATCTCAAGCGCGAGGACGTTTATATTTGTAACGTCGTCAAGTGCCGGCCGCCGGAAAATCGTGCGCCGGAACGGGACGAAGTCGCTGCCTGTGTCGGTTTTCTCCACCGCCAGCTGGCCGTGATTCGGCCGCGCGTCATTGTTGCGCTCGGCGCATCGGCGGCAAGCGCTTTACTTGACGATCCAAAGCTGCCCGGTATTTCCAAAATTCGCGGACGCTTTTACAGCTACCGGGGGATTCCGCTAATGCCCACCTTTCATCCGGCTTACCTGCTACGCTCCCCTGAAAAAAAACGTGAGGTGTGGGAAGATATGAAGCAAGTCATAGCCAAGCTGCGTGAAAGTGAGAGCGATGCGCCGTGACGTGGTTGACGTTTGCCGAACAGTTGATGCTGGCGGCGCTTTGCGGCGCGGTGGTCGGCCTTGAACGACAATGGCGGCAGCGACAGGCCGGCTTGCGCACCAACGCGCTGGTGGCGATTGGCGCGGCGGCTTATGTGGCGTTGCCTACGTTGGTGGACAAAACCGACACGAGTCCGACGCGCGTCGCGGCGCAGGTCGTCTCCGGCATCGGCTTTCTCGCCGGCGGCGTCATCCTGAAGGAAGGCGCAAGCGTGCGCGGTCTTAATACGGCGGCGACGCTCTGGTGCTCGTCGGCGATTGGCGTTTTGGCCGGGTCCAGCCTTCCGCTCGAAGCCCTGTTGCTGACAGCCTTCGTTCTCGCCGCGCACTTGGCGCTGCGTCCGCTGGCGCGGCGCATCAATCGGCAGCCGCTTGATCAAACCGACCTCGAAACGGCGTATCGGTTGGAAGTCACCTGCGGGCAAGCCGACGAAGCCCACATTCGCCCGTTGCTGATTCAGGAAATTGCGCGCAGCCGGTTCAAGTTGCAATCTCTGCGCAGCGTGGATTTACTTGGTTCGGACAAGCTTCGCCTTGAAGCAACCGTCAGCGGCGACGGACAGGCGACGGATGAAACGCGCCGCCTCGAAGATATTACGGCGCGGCTGGCGATCGAAGCCGCCGTCACTGCCATCGGCTGGGAGATGTTGGTGGACGACGAGTCTCCGACACTGGAATCACGTCGTGTTGGCAGCGACGAAGGGTGAGGCATGCGGGAATTGACAACCGGCCGCCTGAACTTGATCGAAAACACCACCGCCCAACCTGCTGCTCCGCCAGACGATCTTCAGCGGTCGGCCGTACTGCGTGTGTACAACGGCGTTGGCTTGCGTCCCTTACCCGAACTGACCGAAGACACGCTACGTGAATGCTGGCAAGCACGGTTGCAAAGACCGTTTTGGCTCGATCTGACGGCGCCAGCGCCCGCGACGCTCCAAGCAGCGGCGAGCCTCTTTGGGTTTCACCCCCTGACTGTGGAAGACGCCCTTAGCCCGGAGCATCGTCCCAAAATAGACGAGTACGAAGAATACCTGTTCATGGTGTTTGAGAGCGTCGCTGGCTTGAGCGACGAAACGGTCTTGCCGGGCTTGGGCGTTGGTCACTGTACGACGAACTGGTTGGCCGTCTATCTGGGCATGGGTTTTCTCGTCACCATTCACGAGCGCGGCTTCACGCCCGTTGAGGAAGTCGCCGAAATTGTGGACGCCCGCGACACGACCATTGATCGGCACCTTGATCTAGTACTGCACGCCATCGTGGATCGGATGATTGATCAGGTGTTTCCGGTGCTGGCCGATGTCGAGGATCGGATTCAGGAAATCGAAGCCCGCATTTTCACCGAGTCGGATCAGGACGTGTTGCCGATCGTCCTCAAAACCAAACGCGAACTGATGACGCTGCGGCGGCTGATGGGCCTTCAGCGCGAAATGCTACTGCGACTTAGTCGGCGCGAGGACCTGCCTTTTATTGAAGCCAAAACGGCGATTTACTTTCGGGATGTCTATGACCACGCCATCCGGCTCGAAGAAAACTGCGCCATGTTGATTGAACTAGCGACCAATGTTGCGGAGGCCCATCTGGCGGTGGCTTCGCGCCGCATCAACGAGGTTATGAAGTTTCTCACGATTTTCTCAACCATCTGGATGCCATTGACGTTTATCGTCGGCATTTATGGGATGAACTTCGAATACATGCCGGAAATCAAAATCTGGTGGTTTTATCCGTTTCTCTGGGTGGTCATGATCAGTGTCGTCGCCGGAATGCTGCTGTTCTTCCGACGCAAAAAATGGTTCTGACTCCTTCCGCCCATGCCCAAACGCACCGACCTGCGCAAGATTCTCGTCATTGGCTCCGGCCCGATTGTCATCGGGCAGGCCTGTGAGTTCGACTACTCCGGCACGCAGGCCTGCAAAGCATTGCGAGCCGAAGGGTACGAAGTGGTTCTGGTCAACTCCAACCCGGCCACCATCATGACTGATCCCGAACTGGCTGACGGCACCTACATTGAGCCACTGACTCTTGAAGCCGTAACGGCTGTGCTGGAACGCGAGCGCCCGGACGCACTGCTGCCCACCGTTGGCGGTCAGACGGCGCTCAACCTGGCGATGCAACTGTCGCAAACGGGGGTTCTGGAACGGCTGGGCGTTCAACTCATCGGGGCTAACATCGCCGCTATCGAGTTAGCTGAGTCGCGCCGGCGGTTCAAAGCCGCCATGGAAGACATCGGCCTCGAAATGACCAAGGCGGTTTTCGTCACCCCGGAAACCGATCTGGAAACGGTCAAAGCCGCGATTGGCTACCCAGCGATTGTCCGACCGAGCTTTACGCTGGGCGGGGCGGGCGGCGGCATCGCCTACAATGACGAAGAACTTTACCAGATTGTCGAGCGCGGACTGGCGCTTAGCCCAGTCCACGAGGTTGTCGTTGAGGAGTCGGTGCTGGGCTGGAAGGAGTACGAACTCGAAGTCATGCGCGACTGCGCTGACAACATCGTGATTGTGTGTTCGATTGAGAACTTCGATCCGATGGGCGTCCATACGGGGGACTCAATCACTGTCGCCCCGGCGCAAACGCTGACCGACCGTGAATATCAGGCGCTGCGCGACGCAAGTTTGAAGATCATCCGACGCATCGGCGTTGAAACCGGCGGTGCGAACATTCAGTTCGCCGTCAATCCACGGGATGGGCGCGTCCGGGTCATTGAAATGAATCCGCGCGTGTCTCGTTCTTCGGCCCTGGCGTCTAAGGCGACGGGTTTCCCAATTGCCAAAATCGCCGCCAAGCTCGCCGTTGGTTACACCCTGGATGAAATTCCGAACGACATCACGCGCAAAACACCGGCCTGCTTTGAGCCGACGCTGGATTACGTCGTCGTCAAGATTCCGAAGTGGGCGTTTGAGAAGTTTCAGGCGGCCGAACCGGTGCTGGGGACGCAGATGAAATCCGTCGGCGAAGCCATGGCGATTGGCCGCACCTTCAAGGAAGCCTTCATGAAGGCGCTCCGGTCGCTTGAAGCGAGTGCAGCAAAGCTGCCCGTCTATACCAACGACGACGACCTGCGGCGGCGACTCATCACGCCAAACCCGGAGCGCGTCCGCTACCTGCAAATGGCGCTCGAACGCGGCTGGACGTGCGCCGAACTCCATGAACTGACCGCTATTGATCCGTGGTTTCTGCATCAACTCAAGGAGATTGCAGATGCTCAGAACGCCCTGCGTGGACGGACGCTGGACGACATCCCCGACGCCGAACTACGGCGCGTCAAGCGGATGGGTTTCTCCGACCGGCGCGTAGCGCGCACCATTGGCTGTACGGAAGCCGAAGTGCGCGCCCGCCGTCTGCGCAGCGGCATTCGGCCGGTTTTCAAGCGGATAGACACCTGTGCGGCAGAGTTTGCCTCCTACACACCCTATCTGTACTCAACCTACGAAGAAGAGTGCGAAGCCGACCCAAGCGACCGGCGGAAAATCCTTATTCTGGGCAGCGGGCCGAACCGGATTGGACAGGGGATTGAGTTTGACTACTGCTGCTGTCATGCCAGCTTCGCCCTGCGCGAGGCGGGGTATGAAACCATCATCGTCAACTGCAACCCGGAGACAGTCTCGACCGACTACGACACGTCGGATCGGCTGTATTTCGAGCCGGTGACGTTCGAGGATGTCATGCACATCATCGAACGCGAGCGGCCCGAGGGCGTCATTGTGCAGTTCGGCGGACAGACGCCGCTGAATCTCGCTTATGGATTGCGGCAGGCCGGTGTCCCGATCATCGGTACGTCGCCTGAGAGCATTGATTTGGCCGAAGACCGAGAGCGATTCGGCGCGTTGTTGCGCGAGCTGGACATTCCCCAACCCCCGTCCGGCGTGGCTTCGACGGTCGAGGAAGCCTGCGCCGTCGCCCAAAAGGTCGGCTATCCGGTGCTGGTGCGGCCGAGCTACGTCCTTGGCGGACGAGCGATGATGATCGCCTACGACGAGCCGAGTCTGGCAAGTTATGTCGTCGAAGCCATCGGCGCGTCGTCCGGGCGGTCGGTGTTGATTGATCACTTTCTGGAGTCCGCCGTTGAGGTGGATGTGGACGCCCTCTCCGACGGCGAAGACGTGTGCATCGCCGGCATTCAGGAACACATTGAAGAGGCGGGCGTGCATTCCGGTGACAGTTCAAGCGTACTGCCGACCTACCTTATCGAGCCGTGGCATTTAGATGTGATGCGGCGTTATACGCGCCAACTGGCGCGCGCGCTGCGGGTCGTCGGCTTGATGAACATTCAGTTTGCGGTCAAGGACGACTTGGTATACGTCCTTGAAGTCAATCCGCGCGCGTCGCGCACCGTCCCGTTTGTAAGCAAGGCGACCGGCGTGCCGATTGCCAAGATCGCCGCTTGGTTGATGATTGGCCGCCGTCTTGCGGACTTCAACCTGCCGCCGATGTTGCCGGTGGGGCGTTTTTTCATCAAAGCGCCGGTGTTTCCGTTCATCAAGTTTCCGGGCGTGGACCCAGTGCTGGGGCCGGAAATGCGTTCCATCGGCGAAGTCATGGGGGTGGCGGACAGTTTTGGGATGGCGTATTGGAAGGCGCAAGTGGGAGCTGGGACGCCCTTGCCGCGCACCGGGACGGCGTTCCTCAGCGTCAACAATCGTGACAAGCCAGCGGCGTTGAAGGTCGCACAGCGGTTGCATCGTCTAGGATTTCGACTGGTGGCGACACGCGGCACGCAGGAGATGCTGGCGGCGGCTGGCCTGCCGGTCGAGATGGTCTTCAAGGTCAATGAAGGGCGACCTAACATCGTGGACCTCATCCGCAGCCGCCGCATAGACCTGATTGTGAACACGCCCTTGGGGAAAGCATCTCATTTTGATGAGAAGGCGATTCGGGCGGCGGCCATTCAGTACAATGTTCCGTGCATTACCACCATCACCGGGGCGATCGCCGTAACGAGCGCCATTCAGGCGTTGCAGCACGACCAGTTCGCAGTTGGACGGCTTCAGGATTACCACGCCGGCAAGCCTCGGTTGCGCTATCCGGGACCGACGATTCCGGCTCAAGGCGTGTCGAGCGCCCCATAACGTGGCGCGTCTGCGATGGGATGCCGTAAATGTTTGACGCGCCTTCACGTTGTTCACTGCGCTCGGCGGAAAAGCGCGCCGGTGCCCTTTCCACAACAATCGGCGACGGGATTAAAACGATGCCGGGGGTGGTACGCCGCCCGCATCTTCCTAAAGAGCGCTCTAGTGGTCGAGCGTGACTTTGCAAGTCTCCCCTTCTGTAAGGAGCGTCCCCGGGGGAATGGATTGTGTCCGCACTGTCCCAAACCCGTGTACTTCCAGCCGGACGCCGACTTTGGCGCACTCGATCAGCGCCGACCGAATTCCCAACCCACGTAAATCCGGCATGCGCCGACCATCGCTCACGGTGACGACGATTGTTGTTTCCCCAGCGTGGGACTGCACTACAGCAGCTTCTTCACCTGAGGGTACGGCCGCATACAGCCTAGGGCTGTCATCGCGTCCGTCCGGCGGCGCTTCCAGCGGGATGGGCGCGCCGCCGGCCCATGCCGGGTCAATATCCGGTGACACATCCGGCGGTACCTTGAGCAGCGGCAGCAAGGTTTCCACCACCTGCGCAAACACCGGCGCAGCGGCGTCGCCGCCATGGTGACGACCGTAAGGCGGCTCATCCATCATCACGGCAATCGCCAGCGCCGGGCGCGTTGCCGGGGCGAAGCCTACGAACGAGGCGACATAGCGCGTCTCCGAGTACCGTCCACGCTCCACCTTCTTGGCGGTACCGGTTTTGCCGGCGGTAGTGTAACCACGTACCGAAGCCCGCTTGCCTGTTCCCCGTTCCACGACCGCCCGCATCAGGTGCGTCATATCCTGCGCCGTTTCGCGACTGACAACCCGCCGCGTTCGTGGCTTGATTTCCAGCAAGACATCGCCGGTAGTGGAAACGATACGCTGGGCAAGATGCGGCTGAACCCAAACACCGCCGTTGGCGATGGTCGCCGCCGCCGCGCAGAGCTGGAGCAGGGTGACATTGATGCTGTAGCCCATCGGAAGCGCGCCAAGCAGAGCGTCGCTGAGCTGGCCAACACCGCCTGCCGTCTCGCCCGCTAGGCCGACTTCGGTGGGATGACCAAAACCAAAGCGTTCAACATAGCGGAGCAATCGGTCGCGCCCCAGCCGGAGGCCGGTTTTGATGGCCGCCACGTTGGAGGACTTGGCGAACGCCTCTTCTACTGTCAACGCGCCGTAGCGCCCACCATCCAGAATCGTGTGGCCATTCATCTGGATGGCCCCGCCTTGGCAGTCAATTTTCTGCTGCCGTGTCAGGAGCTTTTCCTCCAGGGCGCCAGCGTAGGTGACGATTTTGAAAACCGAACCGGGTTCGTAGTGATCCATCACGGCGCGGTTGCGGTAGCGACGCAGCAGCGCTTCCGGGTCTTTGAGCGGTTCATGCAGCGGATCGCCGAAGGACGAAGCCATTGCCAGTACCTCACCGGTCGCTGGATACATCACGACAATCGCCCCGCCTTTTCCACCTTGCTCCCGGAGGGCATTGCTGAGGATGCGTTCCACTTCGAACTGGATTTGGGTGTCCAGCGTCAAGATGAGGCTCTGGCCAACCTCCGGTGATTCTTCCAAGACGTTGAACACCCTACGGCGGGCGTCCTGCTCGACGATGACGCGCCCCGGCTTACCCACCAGATGCGTTTCAAACGCCCGCTCGACGCCCGCTTGACCGTGTTCCTCCACCTCGTCGCCACTGACGCCGACAAAGCCCACCACCGAAGCCCCAACGAAGCCTTGCGGGTAGTGGCGTTGTGTCTCCGTCACCAACTCTACACCCGGCATGTCGAGATTTCTAACCGCCTGTTCCTCTTCCGGCGTGACCTTGCGTTTGAGCGCCACAAAAGTTCTTGAGCTGGTCAGTTTTTCTAGAACGGTTTCGCGGTCAAGCCCGAGCGCAGCGGCGAGTTGCTCGGCCTTGTGGAGGTCCTCCCGGCGAATGTTTTTAGGCGCGACGTAGACCGACGCCACCTTGAGGCTGGTCGCCAGTTCACGACCGTGCCGATCGAGAATTTTGCCCCGATGGGGCAGCGTTTTGAGAATTTTTTGCTGTTGCTGCTCCGCTTTTTCACGCAAGCTGTCGGCTTGATAGACCTGCAGTTGAACTAACCGGCCCACAACGACCAGCATCCAGAAGCTGAGCAGGCCGCCAAGCACTAGGAGACGCCGATGTTCGTTCCCAGCCGCACCTGCTACGGCTGTCACACGTCGCCGTCGCGTCAGGATCGGCACAGCGTTGCGCACCGGCGCAGCGACTCGTGTTGTCATTGCTCGACCCGCTGGCATTAGGGACGCGCCTCCACCACAACGGTCTGCCCGGTTTGCGGCCGGGCAAAGTTGTACGGCTGCGCCAATCGCTCGACGAGCATCGGCGACAGCTTTCGTTGACGTTCCGTTTCGAGCCGGTCCCGTTCACGGATCAGTTCATTGAGTTCAGAACGAAGCTGTTGAGCTTCGTAGCCAAGGCGTAGCGCCTCTTGCTGTTGCCAAGCGGCGAAGCCGAAACCCACCGCGAGCGTCAGGCCGCCAATACAAACAAATGCCCACCGAAGCAGCGCCTGCCGGTCAAGGGGGCGGCGACGCCGTTGGTTCCTGAGCGGAACAACATACCGATCGCGAGCCATACAACCTCACCCACTGGCAGCATAAGTTCCCCCCAGGTTCGATAGGTCAAGAGATGGTGGCTACACTGACGCCGGCGGTAAGCGTTCTGCGCTACGGAGTTTAGCGCTGCGTGCGCGCGGGTTCGCCGCCACTTCAGCCGCCGTTGGAACGATTGGGCGACGGTGCAACAACCGCAGACGCGGTTCAGGTGCGATGCGCTGTCCCCAGACATCCACCGGCGCATCATCGTCCGGGACGCCGGCCTCCCGCCGCAAAGCGCGTTTGATCAGGCGATCCTCTAGCGAGTGAAATGTCAGAACCGCCAACCTTCCGCCCGGCGCAAGAACATCCGTCGCCTCCGATATGAAGGTTTCCAACCCTTCGAGTTCCCGATTGACGGCGATACGCAACGCCTGAAACGTGCGCGTCGCCGGATCAAGCCGGTACGGCCCGCGCGTTGGGATCGCCCGCCGAACAATGTCCGCTAGCCGTCCGGTGGTGAGAATAGGCGACTGCCGCCGCGCCGCTACAATGTCGCGTGCCACCCGCCGGGCGCAGCGTTCTTCGCCCCACCGCCAAATCAGCTCAGCCAGCTTTGCTTCCTCCCAGGTGTTGACGATGTCAGCCGCCGTGAGCGACCGACTGGTGGTGTCCATCCGCATATCAAGCGGGCCGTCAGAGCGAAAACTGAAACCACGCGCCGGATTGTCGAGCTGCCACGAGGAAACCCCCAAATCCACCAAGACGCCAGCGACCTGTGTCCAGCCCAGCCGAGATAAAATCTTTTTTAGAGAGCGAAAATCGTCGTGAACAAACCGTACACGATCGCCGTACTTGGCAAGCCGTTCCGCAGCATAACGCAATGCCTCGGCGTCGCGGTCAATCGCCAAGACGTTGGCTCCGGCTGCCAACAGCGCCTCGCTGTGTCCACCCAAGCCCACCGTGCCGTCCACAAACCAGCCGCCGCGCGCCGGTTCAAGCGCCGTCAAGACTTCTTGTAACAGGACTGGAGTATGACAGGGAGGTGTGTTGGGCGTCATTGAAGGCGTTCATTTGGATGCGAATAGTAGGCAGCTGGCGCACGGTGCGTCAAGCGCAAAACCGTTTCGGGCGTTGAGACGAACTTTTTAGTCTAGAAGGGTTTAGTCTCGATAGGAGGAGATTTCAGTTGATGGTCGCCTCTGATGGAGCGGCGGCGATTCGCGCCAATCGGGCGACGACCTCAACGTGAGCCGTTTGCGGGAACAGATCAAAACCAACTAAGCCGGTCAACTGGTAGCCCTGCGCCAGCAAGAACTTTAGGTCGCGGGCGAGCGCCGCCGGATGGCAGGAGATGTATGTGATGTGTCGCGGACGAATCGCAGCAATACCCTTACGGACGGCATGGTCGAGGCCGGCGCGCGGCGGGTCTGCAACCAACCAATCAACCCGATCGGTGAACGCCGCCGCCCGCCTCTGGAGCCAGCGTCCACAATCTTCAGCGACGACCTGAACATTGGCCGCGTCGTTCCGCTCTACGTTTTCACGCGCAAAGGCGACTGCGTTAGGCGAGACTTCAACAGCAATGACTTGCCGAAACCGTCGGGCCAACGGAAGTGTAAACAGCCCGACGCCGGCGTACAGATCAAGCGCCAATCTGCCCGGCGGCATGCTGTCCGGGACGACTTCGGCGACGAGCGCCGCAACCAACTCGCAGTTGACTTGAAAAAAACACCGCGCGTCATAGGTGTAAACGAAATCGCCAATCCGGCGCGTAATCGGTCGCGTCGAGAGCGCGGCGACCGGCGCGGAAGCTGAGAGCGCGTCTCCATCGCCGACGGCGACATCCAGGGCGTTGTTCGGTGGGAGCGTTGGGTGCTGTTGGCGCAGAAGCATTGGTAGCTTGGCCAGCGGTGGCGCAAGCAACGGACATGTTTCGATCTCACACAGCTCGTTTGTGCCGGCGGCATAGAAGCCGACTCGTAAGCGGTCGCCGGCGGCGGCTAGCTTGAATTGCACACGGCCTCGGTAGCCCCATTCCGACCCCGTTCGCATTGGGATGGGGGCGTCCCAAACGATGTGCCCCAACCGGAGCAGCGCCTCGCGAATCAGAGAACGTTTAACCTCCACTTGGGCCGCATAGTGCAAGTGTTGCAACTGACAGCCGCCGCAGACGCCGTAGTGCGGGCAAGGAGCCGTACGCCGTACTGTCGCAGCTTGAATCACTTCCAGCAGCCGGCCGCGCGCAAAGGTCGGTTTTTCTTCGACAAGCTGAATGCGTACCAACTCACCCGGCGCGACATACGGCACAAAAACCGCTCGTCCGTCGGGCAGGTGAGCAAGACCGTTCCCCCCAGCGACGAGACGTTCAATCCAAAGTTCGAGGGACTCGACCATCGCGCGCCCCTGAAAAGGCTTGGGCCTGAGGTCTTTGTCCTGTGTTCTTAGTTCAGTTGTCCAGCGGCCATCTGTTCGACAAGTTGCACAAGCGTCCGCACCCCAAAGCCAGTTGGCCCCTTCGCCATGTCGGGTTTGTCGCTGTCAAGCCAAGCGACGCCGGCGATGTCAAGATGAACCCAAGGCGTGTCTTCCACAAACTCCCGCAAAAACCAAGCGGCCGTGATAGAGCCAGCGTAGCGATTGCCCAGATTCTTAATGTCGGCGATGTCGCTTTTCATCAGTTCGCCGTACTCCTCGTCCAAGGGCAACTGCCAAACTTTTTCTCCCGCCGCCGCCGCCGCCGCCTTGACGCTTTCAATCCAAGCCGGATCGGTGCCCATCAGCCCCGCCCGCTCTTGCCCCAGCGCCACCATCACTGCGCCGGTCAGCGTCGCCAGATCGACCAGATGGGTTGCGCCGCCGTCCTTGCGGGCGTAAGCCAGTGCGTCACACAGCACAAGGCGACCTTCGGCGTCCGTGTCTATCACCTCAATCGTCTTACCGCTGTAGGCGTGCAGGACATCCCCCGGCTTGTAGGACGCCGCCGACGGCATATTTTCCGCCGCCGCCACATAACCGTCCACGGCAATAGGCGGCTTGAGCCGAGCGAGCGCCTGCATAGCGCCGATAACCGCCGCGCCGCCGGACATGTCATACTTCATTTCCCACATCGCGTCGCGCGGCTTGATGCAGATTCCGCCTGTGTCAAATGTGATGCCCTTGCCGACGAAGGCGAGGCGTATATGGTCGTAGCCGCTGCTTTCCGCCGGGCGGTAGCTGAGCCGGATCAGTTGCGGCTCCTGCGCACTGCCCTGCCCGACGGCCAGCAACGCGCCCATGCCCATTTCCGCCATCTGCTCACGCCCGAAGACCGTACAGTCCAACCCCTCACGTTCGGCCATGGCCTGCGCCCGCCGCGCCATTTCGACCGGCGTTAACTTGTTGCCCGGCTCTTGCGCAAGCGTGCGGGCGAAATTGACTGCCTCGCCAAGGGTGACACCTCGCGCAACGCCCTGCCGAGTGGCCGCTTCAGCCACCGGCTCTACACACAAGAGCACACATTCGATGTTTTTAGTGTCCTCTTTCGGCTTGCGGTAAAGCGCAGGGTCGTAGAGGCCGGTCAATACGCCGTCGGCCATCGCCGCCGCCGCCTGCCCCGGATCAAAACTGCCGCGTGGGAGCAGCGCCAACGTTGTCACGTTCTTCTTGACGGCGACACGCGCCGCCTGCGCGCTGCACCGGCGCAACGTCCGCAGGTCAAAGTCGGCGACTGGCCCGGCACCAATCAGCAACAGCCGTTTGGCCTCCAATCCACCGACCACGTATAGCGTTACGGCGTCACCGATTTTCCCGCGCATCTCCGTCCCTAGCACGTTTGGCAGAAGGCCCGGCATGGATTCATGGAAAACCGCCAGTTCGGGCGTGGTCAGGGTATCTTCTTCAAACACAAACACGGCCAGCGCGTCGGCGGCCAAGGTACGCGGGTCGCGCGTCCAGATGTCAAACGTCATGCCTCAGACAAACTCCATAGGGTGTGCCTGGCGTCAAGCCGCCATGGTTTGTCTTGCATACTACTTGGCCGGTGAGCGGAAACAAGCGTAGCCTGAAGGCTTTGCCTGCATGGCGACAAAAAAGCATGGGGGCGTGCGCCCCCATGCCTGCAATTCGTGTCAACCGTGATGTTGTCGAACGGATTTTAGAACTGATTGGCCATCACTGCGCCGCTTGGCGTTGAAGAAGAGCTTTCTTTCTTCTTCTTGCGACGACGGCGTTTCTTCTTTGTTGCTTTCGTGCCGGATGAACTACCGCTGCCAGCGGCCGGCTGGTCTTGAGCATAGGCGTTTTCGATGACGCCAAAGGTGGTCACGCCCATTACGAGCGCGACGAAAAGCGCGAGCGCAATTTTCTTCATGGCGTAAGTCCTTTCGAGAAGTTAGCTTTGGTTGCTCCGTCTTCAATGATGGCGGATACCGACAAAAGGGGTAAGCAAACGCTGTGCCGCTGCTGAAAAGAGAAAGGGCGTCTTCCTGAAGATTTTCAGAGTCAGTCAGTTGTGAGGCGGCAACTGAGAGTGCGCTTTCACCGGCCACCGAATGTGAGGCAAAAATGTGAGGCATTTTGGCCGACGGTCGCTAAAACGCCCCACCTTGGTTCGGCATGCCACTGCTGCAACGGTAAAAATCCGACTTTATGGCTGAGGTTGGCGTCTTATTTCGCGCGTCCGGGACGGGCGCAGCCGTGATGATCGGTCAACCCGGCTGGCAGAGCGAAAACCAACCGATGGTAGAAGCGTCTGACTTAGAGTTGGTCGAGCGTACGCTGAGCGGAGAACACCGGGCGTTTGAACTCCTGGTTCGGCGCTGGGAACGCCCGGTGTTCAGCTTGGCCTATCGCCTGATGGGGTCGGATGAAGATGCGCGGGAGGTATGCCAAGAGACGTTTCTGGCGGCGTTTCGCAACCTGAAAACGTTTCGCGGTGAAGCCAAGTTTTCCTCGTGGCTTTATCGGATTGCGCTCAACGCCTGTCGCTCACGGCAACGGCGTCAGCCGTCCGAGAACGTCTCGCTTGACGAACACGCCGAAGCGCACGGCTTCGATCCTCCAGCAACGGCCGGCACTGTGGATGAGGCATTGCTCCGTGATGAACAAGCGCAACTCGTCCGGCGGGCGCTGGCGGCGCTTCCCCCGGAAATGCGGCAGGTCATTGTGATGAAGGAGTATGAAGGGCTGAAGTTTCACGAAATCGCTGAAGTGCTTGGGATTCCGGTGAGTACGGTCAAAACCCGGCTCTACACGGGACTCAATCTCTTGCGTCGCCGTCTGGAAGGTCTGGGCCTGCACCGTTCGTCTCACTGAGGAGGAAATCGTTTATGACCACGCATCGTTCGTCAGCCCCCGCCTGCGACCGCGGCCCGGACCTGGTGGCCTACCTTTACGGAGAAGCCACCCCCGCCGAGATCGCGGACATTGAGCGTCACCTGCAAGTTTGCGCCGTCTGTCGCACCGAATTAGAAGGCTTCAAGTCTGTCCAGGCGACGCTGCAAAGCTGGACAATGGATGCCGTCGCGCCGCGTGTGCACCTTGTCGTCAAGCCGACATTGTGGCAGGCGTGGCGTGAGTTCTTCGCCATACTCCCCCTGTGGGGTCGAATGGCGACCAGCCTGGCTGCCGCCTTTGTCGTGCTGGCGTTAGCTGGCTTTCGGGTAACAGTTGGGCCGCAAAATGTTTCTGTTTCTTTCGGCTGGTCGGGGCGCACGGAACGCACACCACAGGCGTCTAGTTCGGTGGCGGTGGACGAAGCCGCGCTGCGACGCTTGGCGGCCCAGACAGTGACGGAGGCGCTGACCGAACAAACCACCCAGCGTGAGGCTGAACTTGAAGCGCGTTTGCAGGCGACGCTTGACGCTCAACTGAAGCGGCAGCGGGCCGAACTGCTTCGATTGGTTGGGCGACTCAACCGCGAGCAACGCCTGCAATTGGCGGCGTGGCTTCAAGAAAATGAGCGGCGTTCCGGCCCGGATTTGCTTGATCTGGTCAGCGATCTGCCTGCGGCGGAAGGCGACGAATAAGCAAAGCGACGGGCGAGTTTGGGTGATGTACGATTCCGCCTGCAGAAGGAGGCCGCAGCACAGACAGTTCACTCACAGTACATCGGCAGTAACGCGCGCGCGACGCTGCCGTTCAGCCTGAGCCGCTGGCGACCAAGCCGCCACCCGGCTGTAGCGATTGGTCGCCTTGGCGAGGGTTTCGACTTGGGTCGAGCCACAGGCTGTACATGTCGTTGCGTTCCCAACGGTGACGCCGCCGCAGGCGCGGCAGACCGTAAACTCCGGCGCCGCCATCAGCCCCGTAGCTAAGCCGTCGGTACGGATGTCGGCCACCAAATCAGCAAGTTGGGTCGGCGTCGGGAGGTCGTCGCCCAGCCAGAGGTCTGTCGTGGCGTTGAGCAAGTAGCCGCGCTGAATCTGACCCTCCCACTGGGCGCGTTGACGCGGCGGGAGCGGCGCCGCCGGCGATAGTTTCGCTCCGTTGACGTAACTTTCTATCGTCGCTAGGTCGGCAAACGGACGGCCATCCACAGCGGTTTGTGGGAAAAACCGCGTGTCTAGGCGGGCAAAGCGTTCCGTCATCCCTTCAGTATGCGATTCAGCCAAGACGAAGTGGGTCTTATGGCGGGAGGTGAGGCGCGCGGCTTCGGCGGCAAGGTGAGTAACGACCTGTGCGCCGAAATCGCGCGCCACAGAAGACTCATGAAGCCGATAGCCAGTAACAGCCTGCGCCAAGTCATCAAGGCCGACCGGGCACAGCCGGTGGGTAGTTCGACTCAGCCGCAAAAAAGGTCGCCCACCGCGTCGCGCCGCCAGCAACGCCAGTGGGCCGTCTTCACCACGCGCCAGCAGTTTTTCTAGAAACACTCGCTTTTCTAGGTGCGACTGCGCAGCGATGTCCATCAACCGTGTGAGTTCCTCAAAAATCTCAACGACCTTGCCCGGACGCGCCCGATAGGCCGCACGCGGCAGGTTGATGGCGACCACTTGGAAGGCGGCGGCGCACCACTCATCCGTCGCGGCCTCGGCGAAACCTGTTTCGTAAGGTAAACCAAACCGACTGAGGAAAGCCCGTTCCGGGGTGTGGTCGAAGGCGAACCAAACATTGCCCCGTTCCAGCAGGGTACGGCAGGCCTCGGTGACAAGCGCCCGCCATTCATCGTCAGCGTCCTCAGGCGTAACGTGCAGGACTGGACGAATCCCCAACAACGGCAGTTTCTGCCCATCGCCGTCCCGGTAAGCGCTAAACAGCGCCCAGAGAAAGCGACGCGCTATGGGGGTGTAATCTGCGTAGACTTTGCCGGTGAAGCCGCCGCCGGGGCCAACGGCCGGACGCTGCGCCAGATACGGCGGCGCTTGCCAGTCAAGATGCATGACGCAGGTAGGCGTCGCGCCGCCGCGTCCAACCGCCGTCGCTGACAGCTCAAAAATCAAGGACTCGGCAATCTGGGCTAACTCTCGCTCGGTCAGACTTTCCAAGTACGGCGCTAGGCTAAAGTTGACGGCGTCCCACTCGACGGTACCGTTGACATAGCCCTGCAGAGCCGACGATGACTTGACCAAATGGGCGACCAGCACTTCTGGATGCCGCGCCGGACGAGAAACGGTAAACCGATTCGGCAGCGCAAACCCGTGCCGTTTGACGACATCCGGCGACTGGATGATGGCGTAGGGACGATCAATCGCCCCTAAGTCCTGAATAAAGATGTCGCCGACCAAATGCGCTTCAGCCACCGGCGCGGAAAACACCGACAGCAGGGCGTATTCACGCTTGACGGCGGCGGCAATTTCAAGGCTTGTCCCCTCCGGGGTCAGCGGCAAGGGCGCGGCGCGGTGGCCAGCCTGTTTGACGATGCGATCAACGTCGGTGACCGGCAGCCCTAGTCGGGCATGCGCTCGGTATTCGGTTTCCAAGCCGTACTCAATGAGCTTGGCATCTATCAGCGTTCGCAGCATGGACGAAGTTACACGGCGGAGCGCCGACCGGCGGACGACAACTTCAATATCCTGAGCTATCCGCTGGGCGAGTTCGCGCGAGACGCCGAGCTCGCGGCGCAGCGATTCCACAATGCGCTGCGCGTCAAAGCCGGCGATGCTGTCATCCGAACGGCGCACCGTGACTTCCGCCGCCTCGGCAGCGGGCGGGTCGGGCGACAACTCGACAGGCGACGTGTTGTTCATACGTCCATCCGGCTGTTCCACAGCTTGGCGGCTATGTGCAACCCCACAGCGTGGTAAACCTAACCGAAAGATTAGGACAAGACGGCGCAGCCGGCCGACAAGCAAGCTAAATCCTAGCCAGACTAGCACATTGCGCCTGTTTGCTCAAAAAAACAGCCTGTCGTCGTGTATGGTATGCGCCAGCAAGGGGCCAAGGGTAGTTACGGCGTCGTCAGTCGTCTAATCAGCGCCTTGGCGTCAGCGTCCGGCGGCAAACCCTCCAGTATGAAGACATCCGCGCCGCGTTGCTCAATGTGTACCCCTTCGCCCACGACAACCCCGGCCGCGACGCGCGCAAAGTCTTGGCGTGGGAAACGGCGCTGCGTCCGTTCTACATAGGCGTCAAAGAAGGCTTGGCTGGCGGCGACCGTGTCCCAGCGGGTGACCTGAATGAGGCAAAGTTGTCCAGTGGAGCGGTGCTCGTACAGCGCCGAGCGGTCGCCGCCCCATCCCTGCGCCGCCCGTTGCGCCCATTTTTCGTCAATAAACTCGCCGAGAATCAGCCGGTAGCCAAACTCTCCTTGGACATCGTCGGTCACAAAGCGCCAACCGTCGCCCAGTTGCGCGGCAACGTCGGTCACGGCTAGAACGATGGGATCCTCATTAGCGAAATACTTTTCCGGGTGCAGCACCTGCTCGGTGCTTTCGGGCAGGTCGGTAAAGGTTCGAGATACTCGCGCCCAGCCGCCGTTGCGCAATAACGCTTGGACGAAGTTCGCGCCGTCCGCGTAAGGAAATAGCAGCATCCGCTTGAGCGCCTTCGGGGCCGCAGCGAGCGCTGGGGTCTTCCGTGAGTCCTCGCTCAATGCGCCCACCGTCTCCAACAGTGCGCCAATCGAGAGGGGCAGTTTTTGAACGTCCATTCGCCCATCAAAGGCGTAGGCCAGCATCGCCACTGTCGCGTCCCCCTCGATAAGGGCGCGAACAGCAATGTCGCGGTCGCTGTTGCCTTTGGTCGGTTTCTCAAACCGCCGCAGGTCAAAGTGCTGATCCTGAAGCGCATGGGTTAGTTCGTGCGCGATGGCGATCCGCCGGCTGTCAGGATCGTCGGCGACAAGGCTTTCCGTAAGGACGAATTCTCCGGTCTTCGGCTGGTAGAAGCCCGCAATCTGCTCGGTCAGTAGCCGAATCATGGCTTCCCGCAGGTTGTAATCCTTCGGGATCAACCCCAGCGCGATGAGCATTTTGGTTTGCGCCGCAAACTCATCAGGCGTCTGTGAGGCTTCAAGATCCGCGATGACAAACTGCTCAACTTCTTTCCGCGAGCGGTAGCCCGCCTTGACCGGGCGTTTGATCGGAAGCTCACGCAGACGCGATACCTCGCGCAAGATGGCGTCAGTTTCAGCCAGCGCCGCCGCAACCTTGGGCGGCACAGCACGGCGTTGAGCCGGCGCTAATCCCACCAGCGCCGCTGACAGCAGCAGGACCGCCGGCCAAAGCGACCAACCTTGGGTTACAAGGCCGCCAAGCCAAGTTCTGAAAGGGGAGACGGCGACGCTCCAGCACCGGGACGCTGGTTTTGAAAAATGTTGCCTCATTGTGTGAACAAATGACATGACGGCGACGCGGTTTCTGAGGTGAGCGTTGACAGCGGCGCGAATGGGTCAGGCCGCTGGCAGCATGCCATACGCCGTCGGAATCCGCGCCTCAATTTGCGCGCCACCATCGCAGCCGCACGAAAGTTTTTTTGCCCGCCGATGCAGCGGCAAAGTACGTTTTAATACCTACGCTTTTCGCCATCTGCTCTTCTGTTGGTGAGATGCCGTGGCTGTCGCTCGGTTCCAGCAGTGCGCCATCTCCGCTATGACGCGCAGAGGCTTGGCGCACTCCAGCTCACAACCATCAGACTGGAAAGGAGTTTTTACGGCATGAACGTCTTTGCCACCCCTCACCTACGCAACGTCGCGCTCGTCGGTCACGGGCACGCCGGTAAAACCTCGCTGGCGGCCGCAATGCTGTACACTATGGGCGCGACACCGCGCCTCGGCAAAGTCGCCGACGGCACAACCGTCACTGACTTCGATGAAGTCGCCGTAGCGCATCAACTGTCAACGCATCTAAGCGTCGCGCGCGGCGTCTGGCGCAACCACAAAATCAACCTGCTCGATACGCCCGGCGCAACGGCGTTTATTCTCGATAGTCGTCCGGCGCTACGCGCCGCCGAAACGGCGCTGATCGTTATTGACGCCCATAATGGGGTTGAAATCGGCACAGAGCAAGTTCGGCAGTATGCAGCGGAATTCAATCTGCCCTGTTTTGTTTTTATCAATAAGCTCGACAAAGAGCAGACCGATGTTGACGCCTGCTTGGCCGCGCTGACTGAGCAATGCGACTTGCAGCCGATCCTGTTTCAACTGCCCATCGGTGTAGAGAAACATTTTCGCGGCGTTGTGGATGTGCTGCGCCAACGGGCGCTGCTGTACCAGCCCGACGGCAGCGGAACATTCACCGAAGACAGCATTCCAACCTCGCTGGTGGAAGTAGCAGCCAAGGCCCGCGAAACGCTCGTCGAGCGTGTCGCGGAAACCGACGACCGCCTGCTGGAAGCCTTTTTTGAGCGCGGGACGCTGACCGATGAAGAACTCTTCGCGGCGCTGCCGGCGGCGATTGCCGGGCACCGGTTGACGCCAGTGTTTGTCGGCTCGGCGACGCTCAACATCGGCGTTGCGCCGTTGCTTGACGCGCTGACGACTTTCGCGCCCGACCCAGCGCATGTCGGCGGCTGGCTTGGAATGTCGCCGCTGGACGCTGACCTTGTGTCGCCGCGTCACGTGACCGACGACGAACCCTTCGCCGCTTATGTCTTCAAAACGCTCGACGACCAATTCAACCGCATTTCGCTGTGCAAGATTGTGTCAGGCGTTCTCCGGCCGGATACGCTGGTCGTCAACGGCGGGCGCGGCACGCTGGAAAAGATCACGGCGGTGTACGCCCCGCAGGGCAAGCAGCTTGAAAAAATCCCCGAAGCCCATGCCGGCGACATCGTGGCCGTGACCAAACTCAAAGATACGCACACAGGCGATACACTCTGCGACAAGGCCGCGCCAGTGCGGTTTGCCCCAGTGACGATGCCAGAGCCGGCTATCGCCTTCGCTATCGAACCTAAGTCGCGCGCCGACGAAGACAGGCTTTCCAGCGCGATCGCCAGACTGATTGAGCAGGACGGAACGCTGCGGTACGCCCGCGATCCGCAGACCAAGGAATTCATTCTGTCAGGCTGCAATCAGCAGCACATTGAGCTGACGGTGGAGCGGCTGCACAAGCGGTACGGCGTCGCCGTCACGCTGCACGCGCCCAAGGTGGCGTATTTAGAGACGTTCAAGGGGCGGGTCGAAGTTCATGCGCGCCACAAAAAGCAGACCGGCGGTCGCGGGCAGTTCGGCGATTGCAAGTGTGTGTTTGAGGCGCTGCCACGTGGATCAGGCTTTCGCTTCATAGACAAAATTGTCGGCGGCGTCATTCCGCAGCAGTTCCGTCCGGCGGTGGAAAAAGGCATTTTGGAAGCCGCCGAACAGGGGTCGCTGGCGGGCTACCCGGTGGTGGATTTCCAAGTCGAACTGGTGGACGGCGCGTATCACACTGTGGATTCGGATGAACTGTCGTTCAAGCTGGCTGGACGCAAGGCGTTCCGGGCGGCGATGGAGAAGGTCAAACTGGTTCTGCTTGAGCCGATTATGCATGTTGAGGTCAGCGTACCAGCCGAAGCGGCCGGCGACACAATGAGCGACCTTTCCACACGTCGCGGTCGCATTCTGGGCATTAGCGCCAAAGGCAACAAGCAGGTCATTGAAGCGCATGTACCGCTGGGTGAAATGCTAAGCTACGCTACAGCGCTCAACTCGCTGACGAGCGGGCGCGGGAGTTACGCTATGCAGTTTGCGCACTACGACGAAGCGCCGCCGCAGGTTACGCAGCGCGTCGTGGCGGAGGCGCAAGCGGCTGGCCGCGTGCGCGTTCTCGAAGAGGTTTGAGGCGCGGCGCTTGTTTTGGTTCCACCGGCGTTTGTTTTGGAGGACATTGCCGGGGAAAGATGTTTCCACAAAGATAACGCCGTACCCGGTGGCGCGAGGCGGCGGCCCTATGAAGTACACGCTCGATCTAGATCAGCTGCTTGCCGAAGGCAAAATCACAACGGAAGAGTACGAGCGGCTTCGTGCGTACGCCGCCCGCGCGACGGGTTCGCTTGTTTTCAATCTGCTGATTGGGTTCAGCGTAATAGCGGTGAGCGGCGGCGCACTTGCCTTGCTGCCGAAGCCTACGACCGCGACGGCGCTTGGGTTGGTTGTGCTTGGGGGCGGACTAGGGTTGCTACTTCGTCAGGCCGAGATGTGGCGTTTGCTGGCGAACATCTGCCTACTAGTCGGCGCGCTCCTAACCGGCGGCGGCGTCATTGCGTTTGGGAACGCGCAGCCGGCGTCGTTTTGGACGGTTTTCGCCCTGTTCACCGTGACGACCGTTGTCGCGCAAAGCAGCCTGCTAGCGGTGTTGGCGACCTTGATGTTGTCGGCGTGTCTGGGGGTTGGGACAGGCTACGGACACGCCGCGTACTTTATCTTCGTCGAAAAGCCGCTCCTAACGGTCGTGGTGTTCACGCTTCTCGCCATCGCGCTGTATCAGCTTTCTAAGCGCGCGCCTTCGAACTACGAAGGGGTGACGCTCGCCGCCGCCCGGACGAGCG
The DNA here is from genome assembly GCA_025057975.1 of Chloracidobacterium sp. Lineage (NCBI taxonomy): Bacteria > Pseudomonadati > Acidobacteriota > Blastocatellia > Chloracidobacteriales > Chloracidobacteriaceae > Chloracidobacterium > Chloracidobacterium sp. Next base: position 365,773 of record JANWUV010000001.1, on the reverse strand, counting down.
TACTAATCGCCAATCTTGGATTTTGGGTTGGCTCACTGTGGGGTGATTGGCTCTGGATGGAGAAGGATTTCCATCTCCATAGCCAGCCGCCTATCCCAGCCTTCGTGTTTGCGCTGGCGTGGGCCGGTGCGCTTCTGGTCGCCGCGCTTTGGGCCTGGCGACGCAACCGGCGCTGGGTCGTCAACACGGTAGCGGTGTTTGGCGGGATTCACTTTTACACGCAGTGGTTTGAGCAACTTGGAGCTTCCCCGGAAACCGTGCTGGCGGCCGGCGTTTTAGCGTTGGGTTTCACGGTCGGTCTGCGCTTTCTCAACCTTCGCATGCAAGCGTCGGCGTTGCACACCTAAGCGCACTTTTCCGAAAGAAAGTGCAAAGAAAGTGCAGCGAGTCAGCCCGCCGGTCGGCGGGCGGCAGTCGCCAGTCAAAGGCGCGCCGCGCGTCGCCATGGGTCACGACGTTTTTGAGCCGCCCAAGCCCGCAAAGCCGGCGAAGTAAGCGTCGCCGACCGCCAGCCGGGGTCACGGACGCCGTATCTCCTTGGAAAACCGCTCTAGGGGCGCTTTTCTGCAGGAGACAGAGGTTGTCACAACGGATTGTCTGGCGTCCACCAGCAGCCAAAGCAGCATCCGCCGCTATTGGGAAGCGGCGTTGTCCCGTGAGGGCGGTTGCAGAGCGTCCCTCTTGGTTATGCGTCGTCACTTTGCCTCGCCGACGCGCAAGACGGCGAGGAACGCTTCCTGCGGAATATCCACGCGCCCAACTTTCTTCATGCGCTTTTTGCCCTCTTTCTGTTTTTCGAGGAGCTTCTTCTTGCGGGTGATGTCGCCGCCGTAGCACTTGGCAAGAACATTCTTGCCCATTGCCTTGACCGTCTCACGAGCGATGACGCGATTGCCAATGGCGGCTTGGATGGGGACTTCAAAAAGCTGACGTGGGATCAGCTCCTTCATCTTTTCGACCAGCGCTCGGCCGCGAGCATAGGCGTTTTTGCGGTGGATGATGAGCGATAAGGCGTCCACTGGCTCGCCGGAAACCAGTATGTCAAGCTTGACCAGATCGGCCGGCTCGTAGCCTTTCAAGTGATAGTCCAGCGAAGCGTAGCCACGCGAAACCGATTTCAAACGGTCGAAGAAATCCAACACGACTTCCAAAAGCGGTAGGTCGTAGGTCAGCATGACGCGCTTTTCGCCGATATAGTCAAAACCCCGCTGGACGCCACGTTTCTCATCGAGCAAAGCCAGAATCGGCCCAAGATAGTCGTCCTGCGTCATGATGGTGGCGCGGATGATGGGTTCTTCAATGCGCTCGATTTTGACCGGATCAGGGAGTTTCGAGGGACTATCAATAGTCACCTTCTCGCCGTTGGTGAGGTAAACGTCAAAGCGTACGCTGGGAGCGGTAACGATGAGGTCTAACCCGAACTCGCGTTCCAGTCGCTCCTGAACAATTTCCATGTGCAGCAGCCCAAGGAAGCCACAGCGGAAACCAAAGCCGAGCGCAGCGGAGTGTTCAGGTTCGTAAAGGAATGACGAATCATTGAGACGCAGCTTTTCAAGCGCATCGCGGAGTGCCTCGTACTGGTCGCTTTCGACCGGGTACAACCCAGCGAAGACCATCGGCTTGACTTCCTGAAAGCCGGGCAGCGGCTCGGCGGCGGGACGGGCGGCGTCCGTCACCGTGTCGCCAATGCGTACGTCGGCGACGGTCTTGATATTCGAGAAAAAGAAACCAACTTCGCCGGCGCCGAGTTCAGCGATTTCGCGCATTTTGGGCGTCATGACGCCGACGCCTTCCACTTCGTAGTCGCGTCCGGTCGCCATGAAGCGGATTTTCATTCCTGGACGGAGAACGCCGTCCACGACGCGCACGAGGACAATAACGCCTTTGTAGTTGTCAAACCACGAATCAAAAATCAGCGCCTTGAGCGGTTGGTTGCGGTCGCCTCGGGGCGGCGGAATGACCTCAATGATACGCTCCAGCACTTCGTCCGTGCCGACGCCGGTTTTGGCGCTGGTTAGAACGGCCCGGCTTGAGTCGAGGCCGATGACCTGCTCAATTTGGGCAAGTACGCGCTCTGGCTCCGCCGACGGCAAATCAATCTTGTTGATGACTGGAAACATTTCGAGATTGTTTTCGAGCGCGAGGTAGGCGTTGGCTAGCGTCTGGGCTTCAACGCCTTGCGTAGCGTCCACGACGATGAGTGCGCCTTCGCAGGCGGCGAGCGACCGGGAAACTTCGTAGGAGAAGTCCACATGTCCGGGCGTGTCAATTAGGTTGAGGACGTAGTCCTCGCCGTTCCGGGCGCGGTAGTTGAGGCGGACGGCATGGGCTTTGATGGTGATGCCGCGCTCGCGCTCAAGGTCCATGGCGTCAAGCACTTGGTCGGCCATTTCGCGCTGAGTGAGCGCACCGGTGCGTTCAAGCAAACGGTCGGCCAGAGTGGACTTACCGTGGTCAATGTGGGCGATGATGGAAAAGTTCCGGATGTGCTGGGTGTCCATGAAACACGGCCGCTGACACAGAATCGGGAGTCAGCGGCAACCATAGCACGCGCGCGCACCGTGTTTCACGAAGCTGCGCCAGTCGTGCGCTCACAAGCGGCTCATGTGGAATCCTCATCCAAGGCGCTTCTCTCAGCGCGGCGACACAGACTCGTTCAACTTCGGCCTAGAAAAGCTGACGCCTTGGCGCTGACGCCACCCGATGGGGAACGATACCCGACGGCTAACGCCGTGCGGCGCTTTCTCGTAAGGGGATATGCTACTTGCAGCTCAATAGCGCCGCCCTACGCTTTCCTGTTGGGTGGCGCACCCAACCCGTCTAACGTTGGACAGAATCAAGCCGCGCGAGTGGGGGGCGGTGGTTGGGGTGAACGGCGAGGATTTTCCCGCTGTGGCCGGCCACCGGATCACTCGTTGGCGCAGTGGGCAGGGCACCTACGCTCCGCGCGGCCTACTCTGGTCAGCATCGGCCGGAGTTGCCGCTAGCCGGACAATGTGGAGTCCCTTGCACTGCTTCACAAAAGGGCAATTTCGAAAAGGCAACTTCTGAGCTGCGCCTCGAACGTCATACAGCGGCTGCGTCCTTGCAGAAGGCGACTAACCTGTGGATGAGACGACCACGCCGCCGTTGATGCGCTCCCTGTCTTCGGGCGGCGAAGAACATCACTGCTGTGGATAGACGACTCGAATCGTCCGCACCTCAATCCTTTCGGCGGGTTTGTCGTCGGTACCGGGCATAATCGGCGTCTGGGCGATTTTGTCCACAACATCCATCCCCTCGACGACGCGCCCAAACGCCGTGTACTTGCCATCCAGCGACGGAGCACGACGCAGACAAATGAAGTAATGCGTCGTCGCACTGTCAGGGTCGCTGCCGTGCGCCATCGAAAGAATTCCTCTATCGTGCGGCGTATCGTTGAATTCGGCTTTGAGCGGCCCAGTGTCAAACCGAATTTTGCGGTTAGGGCTATCCGCCGGCCACTTAGCGGGATCGCCGCCCTGAATGACAAAGTCCTTCACGATGCGATTGAACTCCGTCCCATCGTAGTAGCCTTGCTCCGCCAAGCGCAGGAAGTTCCGGACGTGGTTCGGGGCAACTTCCGGGAAAAACTCCAGCACGATGTTCCCGGCCGCTGACTCAATCACAGCGCGTACCCTTTTGAGTTCCTCCACCGAGAGCGTCGCCGCCCGGCTTGGCTTCGGCGTCAGTGGTTGAGGCGGCTTCGGCGGCGTGGTTGGGCGTGTTGCAGTCGGACGCGCCGGCCGGCGCTGTTGCGCCGTCACCGGCAAACTAAGCAGCGCAACAGCCGTCAAGACGGCCGAAAGCAGCCAAACGCGCATGGTTGAACCTCCCTGAACACGACAAGTTATGCAGTATGACCGCAAGCCAAACGTTATTCGTCAGGTGCGCCTGCGTCGAGACGGTCGCCGACTTGCGCCCTTGCGCCGCCCACCGTCTGGAATGGTAGCGTTATGGCTTAGAGATTGCCCACACCACCTAAGCTTATGTTCCACTCGTTACGAGAAAAAGTACGCGCCGCCGTCAAGGCGGCGGCTGAGCGGCGATTTGGTGTCGTTTTACCGGATGCGGCAGTGGAGTTTCCGCCTAGCGTTCTGATGGGCGATTTGGCGACACCGGCGGCGTTTGAAATCGCCAAGCGTCTCAAAGCGGCGACGGGCGAAAAGCGCCCGCCGCGCGACATCGCGGCGGCGCTGGCTGAAGAACTGCGCGCCAAATTGACGAGCTTCGACCGGATTGAAGTCGCCGGCGCCGGTTACGTGAACTTATTTCTGCGGCGGGCAGAGACGCTGCTCGCGGCGCTTGAGTCGCCGGCGGCGCAACCGACGCCGCGCTTCGGCGGCAAAATCATTGTTGAGCACACCAGCGTCAATCCCAACAAAGCCGCCCACATTGGCCACCTTCGCAACGCCGTTCTAGGCGACGCGCTGGTGCGGATTTTGCGCGCCGTCGGTGAGACGGTTGAAGTACACAACTACATTGATGACACGGGCGTTCAGGTGGCGGACGTTGTCGTCGGGTTTATGCACATGGAAGGCAAGTCGCTGGCTGAGGTCGAAGCCATAACCGACAAGTTTGACGATGTGTGCTGGGACCTCTACGCGCGCGTCGGGGCGTGGTACGCCGAGGATGAAACGCGCCTGCGCTTCCGGGCGGAGGTCCTGCACGCCATCGAGCGACATGAGGGAGCGGCGGCGGCGCTGGCGGAACACATCGCCGAACGTATTGTGCGATGTCACCTTGCCACCATGCAGCGGCTGGGCGTTCAGTATGATGTGTTGCCCTGTGAAAGCGCCATTCTACGCCTGAACTTCTGGGCGGACGCCTTCGAGCAGCTCAAAGCGGCTGGCGCTATCGTCTATGAAACCGAAGGCCGGCGAGCCGGCTGCTGGGTGATGCGCGCCGATCAGGACACCGCCGCCGTGGCCGACGACGAACATGACGCCGACAAAATCCTTGTTCGCTCAAATGGCACGGTGAACTATACCGGTAAAGACATTGCCTATCACCTCTGGAAGCTTGGTCTGCTCAACCGTGATTTTCACTATCGGGCGTTTTATCACTATCCTGATGGGCATACCGTCTGGATGGGTGGCGCGGCTGCGTCCAAGGCTGAATCCCCTCCTACGGCGTTTGGTCACGGCGTCGCCTACTTGAACGTCATTGACGTTGGTCAGAGTTACGCCCAAGCGTTCGTCAAACGTGGGGTTTTAGCCGTCGCGCCGCCGAACGTACAAAGCCGTATCGCCGCCAGCGCGCATGTCGCTTATGAAAAAGTGGCCTTGACGCCGGCCAGTTGTCTTGAGCTTGGCTTTACCCTCTCTGATGAGGACCGACGGCGGCCTTTCATCTCAATGAGCGGTCGCAAGGGATTGGGCGTCAGGGCCGATGATCTACTCGACCGTTTAGAAAGTAAGGCGCTGGCGCATGTCCAAGCGCATCAGTCGGCGTTGTCTGAAGCCGAACAACGGGCGATTGCCCACAAGATCGCCGTGGCGGCCGCTCGGTATTTCCTGCTGAAGTTTGCACGGACAACGCTCATCGCCTTTGATTTCACCGATGCAATGGCTGAGCAAGGTGAAACCGGCGTGTACTTGGTGTACTCACTGGTGCGTGTGGCGGGCATTCGCCGTAAACTCCGCGAAGCCGGTCTGGATTGTGCCGCGCCGGCCGCCGTTCTGCGCGACCACCTGCGCCGCCTCGACGACTGGCTTCGGGACGAAGGCCAAAGCCCGAACGAATTCTGGACGTTGGCGACGCTGGCATTGCGCTACGACGTTGCCCTTGCAGAGGCCGCCGAAACGCTGGAGCCATCCGTTGTGGCGAAGTATGCTTTCCAACTCGCGCAAGCGTTTAGCGCGTTTTATAATCGGCATAACATCCGACACGAATCCAACGATGTCCGGCGGGCGTTTCTGCTTGCGTTGGTGAGTTTGGTCGAAACCCGGCTCCGCGCGGCGCTGAACGTCCTTGGAATTGACGCGCCGGAGCGCATGTAGGGCGTGCTGTAGTCCTGCGCCGCCGCCGATATAAGCGCCATGACGACGTTGTTGTCGCCGCCAACCCTCAATGTGCCGCAGTACTGGCTTGCCCCCGTACCGGATACGGCCGACGGCTACCGGCCGGCGTGGTTGGTCGAATGCAGCCTGAAGTTTCACAGCCTACGGGCGCGGCTCAAACACACGGAAGAGCGACGGTTTCTAGCCTGGGTTCCGCGCGGTGAGGGTAGCCCTGACTGGGAGCATCCGCCGCTTGACCCCTCCGGTTTGACGGAGGATCGGCTGTGGAAGTCGCCGCCGCGTGAACTCCCTTACCAGTTGCACGGATGCTTGTTGGATGACGCGGCATTATCGGGCCACGTAGAAGAACTCGTGGATTGGCTGGCGCGACGTGAGAAGCTCCGGCTGTGGTTTAACCGGCAGTTTGACGCCTTTTCCGAAGTTGGGGAAACGCGGGAAAGCTTCATCAGGCGACTGGCCGAGTCGGCCGCCGACACGATTGAAGATGAACTGACGGCGCTAACGGCGCGCGTCAACCTCAAGCTATTGCAAGTACAAGCGGCGGCCGAGCGAAAGGGACTTGCCAGAAATCTCCCGGAAGCCAAACTCAATGAAATTGTGAATAACCGACGGCAGGAATTTTTTTCTTCGGTGAATCGTCTTGAGGCGCTCTTTTCGAGCGGCGAGCGATTGGTTGTCACTGCCGAAGACAACCAGCCGTTGAGCCAGGTGGTGAGTGACCCAGACCTTCACGAAACGCTGCTACACATCGAAGCGGATGTTCGTCGGCAGTTAAACGCCTTATGCACTCGTTGCCTTGAAGCTGCGTCGGCCTGTGATTCATTTGAGGTTGGTCTTCAACCAAGCCAGATTACTATTCCAAGGAAGGGAGTTCTTTGGCTGCCTGAGTCGGCGTCAAATAAAGCCTTGGGGTGATTTGCGGCCTGTCAAGGATTGGACTTTCCGGCAACGTGCACAAATGCTCTAGTTTCAAGGCCCGCCGCTCGCACTCTCTCACCTGCAGCTGCGTTTCAGCCGCTTCCGCACGAATACGTCCCACTTCCGCCGCTGCTGGCGCAAACTGACCCGCCGCGTACACAACCGCAACCACCGCTCGCCACCCTGTGAGACTCCCCTTCCACTTGCCCAACCAGCCGCAAGCTGCTCACGCCGCGGCCTCTTGCCCGTCTCGTTCCACCGCCTCAATACCGCCCACGCCAGCGCCGCCCAGACAATCGTCGAGGCAGGTTTTGCAGGCGATCCAGACGCTTTCCAAGGGAACGCCATCTGTAGTGGGAATGCTGGCTCCAGCAAGAGAGGTCGAGCGCCAACACTTCGGCAAAAGTCAGGACTGTCCGGCGCGCCACCAACCGATGCGACGGCGGCAAGCTCGGCTTAGGTCGTTACTGGAGTCCCTTCTTCCAACCGCGCCGTGATCAACGCCCTCCGGGAACAGGTCACTGAAGTTCAATGATGCAATCCGGAAGAGCCGCTTGCAAAGCCTCAAGTAGCTCTGGTGAAGGGCGTACGTCAAAGGCGCGATGTGCGCGAAGTGTAGCTTCCATGCCGGAAGGCAAACGCACAATAAACATGAGGGGGCGCTCCCCACGATGCTGGTCAATGACCTCGCAAAGTTTTTCAACTCGCGCCGTGTCGAGCGCCGTCGCTGGCAGGCGAATCGTCACACTTCGTGCCTGACGTTCGCGCAGGCCTTCGAGCGGTTCGGCTGCTTCGGCGATAAGCCGTGTCGGTACGCCGTCTTCAAGTTCCAAGCGACCGGTGACAAGAATCGCTGCGTCGTCTTGTACCTTGTCGCCAAGTCGTCTGAACGTTTCCGGCCACGCAATGACTTCAATCCCGCCGGTTTCATCTTCAAGGCTGAAAACAGCAAAGCGTTCGCCCTTTTTTGTATTCTTCACCGTAAAGTTGCTGACGATGCCGCCGACACGCACCTCATCGCCGGAGTTCTGCTCTGCAAGTTGCGCACAGGAAAGGCTTTTGAGGCTTTTCAAGGTTTCACGGAACGCAGCCAACGGATGCCCAGTAAGGTAAAACCCTAACGTCGCCTTTTCACCAGCAAGGCTTTCTTTAGGTGTCCAGTCAGGAACATTCGGCAGCGCCGTCTCCAGCGCCTGGGCTGTGTCACCAGTGAGTCCATCAAACAGCGAGACTTGACCGGCGGCTGCATCCCGGTGCGCCCGTGCGCCATGTTCAAGTGCGGCGTCAATGGCAGCGAACTTCTGGGCGCGCGTGCCCGGAAGACCGTCAAACGCGCCAGACCTCACAAGGCTTTCCAAGACACGCCGATTGAGAGCTTTGGGGTCAACCCGCTCAGTGAAATGAAAGAGCGACCTGAACGGTCCTTGTTGTTCACGGGCATCAAGGATGGCGTCCACTGTCGCTTCGCCAAGTCCCTTGATGGCCATCAATCCAAAGCGAATTTTGCCTTCCGTCACCGTAAAGCCATGCTGGCTGACGTTGACATCGGGCGGCAAAATCTCAACGCCTTGTGCGCGTGCACTCTCAAGGTAGCGCGCCACCTTGTCGCTGTCGCTGAGTTCATTCGTCAGGACAGCGGCCCAAAAGTGCGCCGGGTAATGCGCTTTGAGGTACGCCGTCCGGTAGGCAAGGATGCCGTAGCAGACCGAGTGACTATTCGCCGTCAGGACGCCGTTGACGAAATAGTTGTGGTGCGGCGCACGCATCGTCAGATTGTAGGTCGGCGCTGCACCGACCGGCGTCACACGAACAATCTTGAGTTCACGTAGCGACATCAGCGAAGCAGCAAACGGTCACAATAAGCAACAAACAGAAGGACGTTGCCAATGCGACTGGAGCATAAGCAACGTCCGAGTTGAAAGTCCATCGCCGGGCGAAGTTTTGTCCCGTGCGCTCGGCGAATCCTACCAACCGCGCGCTGCCAAGACCTGTTCGGCTGGAAGCGTCTCAATCGCCAGCCCGCGCATAGGCTGGCCGTCTTCGATTTCCTCGCAGGCCTCCAGTACTTTGGCCGGGTCTTGGTAAAATGTCACGGCTTTGACGATGGCGCGGGCGAAACGCGCCGGATCATCGGACTTGAAGATGCCAGAGCCGACAAACACCGTTTCCGCCCCCAGTTGCATACACAGCGCAGCGTCAGCTGGGGTCGCCACACCACCGGCGGCGAAAAGCGGTACGGGCAGCTTGCCGTGCTGCGCCACATAGCGCACCAGCTCATACGGCGCTTGTAGGCGCTTGGCTTCCGCCATCAACTCATCTTCGTCAAGAACCGTCAGCAACCGAATGTCGCGCCGGATTTCGCGCAAATGCCGCACCGCCTCAATGATGTTGCCAGTCCCGGCCTCGCCCTTACTCCGAATCATCGCCGCGCCTTCTCCAATTCGCCGCAGCGCCTCGCCGAGATTCGTCGCGCCGCAGACAAACGGGACACGGAAGGCGAATTTGTTGATATGGTGGTAGGGGTCGGCCGGCGTCAGCACCTCCGACTCATCAATAAAATCCACACCAAGGGCTTCAAGCACCTGTGCTTCGGCCGTATGGCCAATGCGCACCTTGGCCATCACCGGAATCGAGACGGCTTCCATGATTTGGCGAATCAGGCGTGGATTCGACATGCGCGCCACACCGCCGTCCCGCCGAATGTCGGCCGGCACGCGCTCCAAGGCCATCACGGCTACCGCCCCGGCTTCTTCGGCAATGCGGGCTTGCTCGACGTTGACGACATCCATAATGACGCCGCCTTTGAGCATCTCCGCCAAGCCGGTCTTGAGTCGCATTTGCTGCTGAGTGTCGTCCATCAGGCAAACTTCCTCCAAAAAACGCTGACAATCAGGACTTTCCATCGTCGCGGCGACACGTCGGCGGTTTCCAACGGTCGTCCGTACAAAGCCGGCGCAGGGGGATGCGCTGCAAACTTTCACGGTATACGGCCGGGGCGGGGTAGCGTGCAACGGCCATTTGGCTGGAATTTGCAACCAATCAGGAGAGGTCAGCAACCGGACCGGCGGTTGATGAGGGAAGCGACATACCCTGCGCCGAAGCCGTTGTCAATGTTGACGACGGTTACGTTAGGCGCGCAGCTGTTGAGCATCCCAAGCAACGCCGTCAGACCGTTCAGCGCCACGCCATAGCCGACGCTGGTCGGCACGGCGACGACTGGAACCGCCACAAGACCGCCGACGACCGACGCCAGCGCCGCCTCCATCCCGGCGACGCAAATGACGACACGCGCCTGCCGGAGCGTGTCCAGATGGCTTAGCAGGCGGTGCAGGCCGGCGACGCCGACATCCGCAATGAGCGTGGTTTCGTTGCCCATGACCTCGCACGTGAGCAAGGCCTCCCGCGCCGCCGGTAAATCGGTCGTACCGGCGCATACAACGGCGATGAGTCCGCCGCCGTAGCGCGTCATATCACGTCGGATAACAAGCGTTTGCGACAAGGCGTCCCACTGTGCTTCTGGGGCGACCGCTCTGACCGCTTGGTAAGCAGCTTCCGACGCGCGCGTTACCAAAATGTTGGGATGTTGGCTGCTCAGGCGCGCCACAATCGCCGCCAGTTGCTCCGGGGTCTTTGACGCGCCGTAGACGACCTCTGGGAAGCCCTGCCGCAACGCCCGACCGTGATCAAGCGTGGCGAACGGCCGTCCGTCTGCGTCGGTCAATGTCTCGGCAGGCCAGCCGGCCAGCCGCGCCAAGGCGTCGTCCGGCGAACACGTCCCCGCACGGACGGCAAGCAACAGGCTTCTTAGTTCATCGTGTGTCATGCCAACCGCCGAGCGGCTTCCTTGGCAAAGTAGGTGAAAATCACATCCGCGCCGGCGCGGCGAATCGCCGTCAGGATTTCCAGCATCACTCGGTCGCCGTCAATCCAGCCACGCTCGGCAGCCGCCTTGACCATCGCGTACTCGCCGCTAACTTGGTAGGCCGTAACCGGCACGTCTGAAAACTCCCAAATGGCGCGAATGACATCCAGATAGGCCAACGCCGGCTTGACCATCACCATGTCTGCACCTTCCGCCAAATCGAGCCGAACTTCGCGCAAAGCTTCCCGTACGTTGGCCGGGTCCATCTGGTAGGTCTGCTTGTCGCCGAATTTAGGGGCTGAATCGAGCGCGTCGCGGAACGGCCCATAAAAAGCCGAGGCGTATTTGGCGGAGTACGCCATAATCCCTACGTTGGTAAACCCTTCGACATCAAGCGCTTCCCGAATCGCGCCCACGCGCCCGTCCATCATGTCCGACGGCGCGACGTAATCCGCCCCGGCGCGCGCATGGACAACCGACATGCGCGCCAACACCTCAACGGTTTCATCGTTGAGAATCTCGCCGGTTTCCGACACCAAGCCGTCGTGACCATCGCAGGAATAGGGGTCAAGGGCGACATCGGTGAAGATAGTCAACTCCGGGACGCGCTCTTTGACGGCGCTGACGGCGCGCGGGAAGAGGCCGTCAGGATTGAGGGCCTCTGAGGCCGTCTTGTCCTTTTTGTACTCTGGCAACGCCGGAAACAGGGCGACGCCGCCGACGCCAAGCGCCGCCAGTTGGCGGCATTCCTCAACCAGCAGGTCAATCGAAAGTCGTTCGCAGCCGGGCATCGAAGGAATCGGCTGTCGTTCGTTGTAGCCGTCCACAACGAAAAGCGGAGCGACGAGGTGCGCTGGCGTGAGGGATGTTTCGCGCACCATGCGGCGGATGGACTCGGTGCGACGGTTTCGCCGCGGCCGTTCGGGAAGGACGAGCATGGGCAGGACTCCATAAGAACAAGGGATGGTCTTTGTTCCACCATACGTTCCGGGCTTTGGTCACGGCAAATCTCTTGCGGCGTGCAGTTATAGGTCACGGCGCTCGAACCACCAGACGGCCAGCGCCAGGTTCACGAGAACACATCCAACAGCCCAGCCAAGCATGAGCGGCGACGGGGTGGAGTCCACGGAAAACAGCCCCAGTCCGAATTGCCGCGCTAGCGTCGGTTGAAGAAGCGCCGCCGCGTACTGCCACATCGCCTCCGTTGGTACGAGCAAACTGGAAGCGATGCCCAAGTTGCGCGCCGTTGCGTTGCCGAGCAACGTCCCGATGCGTTCCATCCAACCGCCGATGAAGGCGACGCCATATAGCCCAAAGACGACGACGCCGTTGGTGAGGGTTGAAAGCCGCGTCCCGCCAGCGATGGTCATCGTCAGCAGGACGACGCCCCCGAGCCACATCGCCGCCAGCGCCGCCGGCGCGTTGGGCGGCGTGTAACCGGCCGTCAGGCGGGCGACAAGCAACACGCCGCCTGCCATGAAACACAGGTAAAGCGTCAGCAAGCCGAGAAAACCCAGCCACTTGCCGATGACAACCGCCGCCCGGCACAGCGGCTTGGTCAGCAGCGTGTGGACGACACCAGAAGCGATATCACCCGACAGCGTGTCCACGGGCAGCGCCACGGCCGTGACGGCGACAAGGAAGTTGACGACATACAAGCCGGCCAGTGTCAGTAGGTTGTGTTGCAGACGTTGAATGGTTGGCGGCACGCTAGCCGCTTCCACCACGGTCGTGCGGAATCCCCATGCAAAAAGTGCCAGAAACAGCAACCCCAACACAAAAGCCGCCAGAAGCACCTTACGCTTACGGGCTTCGTGAAACGTAACGACAGTCAGGGCGGCAATACCGCGCAAATCATCCTTCATAGCCGTCGGAGCGCCTCCGAAGGGTCTGCCAAGCGTCGAAGGAGCAATCCACCTATTCAAGTTGGCCCAGACCCTGCGAAGGCTGCCGGCGCACTTTAGATGTAGCGGGTTGGCACGCCAGGCTGCGATTCTCGCGGGGGCGTTGCTACCCTTATGCGAAAGCTGCTCTAGTCTATCGCGCGTTGGGCGTAACGAAACTTCAGCGTCAGGATGACCATGAACAACACCAGCGTAAGCGCGTTCCAGACAATCAACGCCACGTCACAACGCAACACCCCATAGGTCAGCCAGAGAACGACGCTGGCTGCGAACACAATGTATATCCCGGCCGAAACATCCTTGACGGACTTCGTGCGCCAACTCCGCCACACCTGAAACACAAACGAAAAGCTGGCGAGCGCCCCAGCGAAAAGACCCAAAATCGTCAACGTGTGGAGGAAGCATACTGGAAACACCTGCCGCCCATGCCCTCACGGCGTCAGCCAAGTTCCCTGCCACCGCTCAGCGGCGGCGTCCCAAACGAAGGCGGCCCGCCGATGACCACGCGCCGCAAGATAGAGCCACTCCAACCGGGCAACCGTCGTCACGCACACCGCAAAGTTGACAAAACCCGCCTCGCTTTCCTCCGCCGTCGGCGACCGCGCAAGCAACGCCGCCGGAAGCCCACTGGTCGGCTCGTCCACTGGCGTACTCGGCGCGGTCTCGGCCAGATAACACCGCCGTGACATCAGCTTCGTCCGCAACCACGCCTGCGCCGCCGTCTCATCCCCAATGTGAACGGCGGTCACCCCCTTAGCGCGTACCTGGACCTTCGCCGCCGGGTCATAAAACACCCATGCTGTTGTGTGACACGTTTGTAACAGGCGAACCTTTGGCGCGCGCGCGTCGGTGTGAAACGCCAGTTCGCGCAACGCCGGCGACGCCCGCCGGAGGACGACCACCCGCGCATCGCAGTCGTTCGCGCCGCCTGTGGCCACGACCGGCGTGTGGAACGGATGCTTCGCCTGCTGCGCGCCGGTCTCCAGCGCCCTCCAGACTGCGCTAAGAATCGTCGTCAAATCGGCGCTTTGGATGTTGTGTGTCATCGGTGTCACCGTCATCGGAAGCGACTCACGCTCGGTTCGTCGGGTATGTAAAACCGCCAAAGCAAATCGCGGCCCTTCGTAATGCCAATGCGCGGTGAACTGGCGATGGCGGGTTGGTAGGCGCGCGGCAGAACGCACACCCGGTCGCCGATGCGGTCACCGTTGTGCTCGCGTCCGATGCCGAAGGCGCGACACAGCCGACCAGGGCCGCGCGCCAACTCATGCGGGGGCAACCGACGCGGTACGCGCGCCTGCATCTGCTCAAGACCGCGCGTCGGCGCGACGGCGCGAATCAGAACCGCGCCAGGACCGGCGGCGTCCGTCGTGAAGTTTAGGCAGTAGTACATCCCATAAATCAAATAGACGTAAAGCCGCCCGTAAGTCTCCCGCATCAGTTGACCGCGCGGCCCGCGCAGAACCGCGTGCGAGGCCGGATCGTCGGTGTATGCTTCAGTTTCGACGATGACGCCGCCGACCTCGCCATGAACCAGCGTACACCCCAGCAGTTCCTGCGCGACGGTCACGGCATCCCGGCTGAAAAAATCCTCGGTGAGCATCGCCGCCGGTTCGTTCATATGTGGCTTACGCGCCGTTTGTCCGCCGTCGCGCGGCAATGGTCTGGAGGTAATCCGACGGCGGCTCTCCGGCAAGTTCCGCCGCTTTCATATCCACCGCCAAAAGGTCGTCTCCCGTCACGACTTTGCCGACGGGGACGGCTGTCCCCACATCGGGTCGCCAGTCGCGGCTGACGAACTTGTGCGTCACATCCACCACCGCGCCGTCAAACCGCATGCCCAGCGTGAAATACACGTCCACCAAAACACGCTGTACGTCGGGGACATGGAGTTGCCCGCGCGCGTACGGGCTGCGGGCGCGGTAAATGGCGCGCGGAAACAAGCCATACAGGTTCTTAATCGCGGCGCTCAACAGCGGACGTTCCCGGAGCGTCGTCCGCTTGAAAGCAGCGACCGACAGACGGCAATCGGCGTCGTCCAACAGCGCCGGCGCATGCATTTCGGAAAAGCGTTCGGGCGTCGGCGACTGGTTGGGATACGGCTTACTGGGGAGTGTATCAGCGTCCAGTAGACGAACATCTGGGTCATTCAGTTCGGTCAAGAGACGACTGACGCCCAACTGCGTCATCACTTCGGCAAAGCCGACCTTGGTGCAAACGCCTTCCAGCAGGATGATCTCTGCGCGCGGCGCGGCGCAGCGCAGCCCCATCAGCACGGCGCGCAGCACCGGCAGGCTCACCGTCACCGGGGCGGGCGTGGGGTAGCCCAAATTCGGCTTGACGATAATGCACCGCGCGCCGTACGCAGCTTGCGGCGGCGCGTACTGAAACGTCGGACTGTCGGCGACAACTGTCATGGGCGGCCGTTGCCCAGATCGCGCTCAATCGCCGCCGCCACTTGCGCCGCCAGCGCACCGATGTCAACGCCGTTGGCGGCTTCAAGCATGACGCGCGCTAAGTTTTCCGTGCCGGAGTAGCGGAGAAGCAGCCTTCCCCGTCCGGCCAACTGCGCTTCAACCGCCCGCACCGTCGCCGTCACGCTCGGCAGCGTCTCAAACGGGCGCTTTTCACGGACGGGAATGTTGATCAGCGTCTGCGGGAAGCGCGGCAGACCGCGCACGGCGTCGCGCAGCGACAGGTTACGTTCGGTCAGCATCCGTAGAACGTTGAGGGCGGTGATGAGGCCATCGCCAGCTAGACTCTGCCGCGCAAATATGATGTGCCCAGACTGCTCACCGCCCAGCAGTGCGCCACGCTCCAGCATCGCTGCCAGCACAGCGCGGTCGCCGACTGGCGTGCGGATCAGCTCAATGCCACGCTCGCGCAGCGCGACTTCCAGCCCCATGTTACTCATAACGGTCGCCACGACGCAGCGGGGCGTTAGCTCGCCGCGCGCGTCGGCGTCCAGCGCCATGGCGTAGAGAATCGCGTCACCGTCCACGACTTCGCCCTGATCATCCACAAAGAGGCAGCGGTCGGCGTCCCCATCAAACGCCACCCCGATTTGTGCGCCGACGGCGCGGGTGAAGTCCGCCAAATGCCGGATGTGAACCGTCCCGCACTGGTCGTTGATGTTGCGTCCCGTCGGCGTCGCGCCGGTGACGAAGGTCTGCGCGCCAAGCGCCTGAAGGGCGATGTTGGCGTATGGCGCAGCCGCGCCGTTGGCGCAGTCAATCGCCACCGACCAGCGGGAAAGATCAAGGTCGTCGCCGATGCACTGTGTCAAAAACTCCAAGTAGCTGAGCGCATGCGTCGGGTCTTCCCACAGCGGCGTTTCAGTCGGCGCGGTCGTTGTTGGCGCTGGCGTCAATGACCGCAGAGCATCCTCAATGGCGTTTTCTAGTACGTCATCGCGTTTTTCGCCGGAAGCAAGGAAAAACTTGACGCCGTTGTCGTGAAAAGGGTTATGGGAAGCCGAGACGACAATCCCGGCGTCGAACCCCTCCGCGCGCGTTAGGTACGCCACGCCAGGCGTTGGCATGACCCCGGCGCAACTCACCGTCCCGCCGGACCGCATCACTCCGCGCGCCAGCGCCGCCGCCATCCACGGACTCGATTCACGGGTATCGCCGCCAATGATAAAGCGCGGCGTGCGTCCGAGGCGCGCCGAAAACACGTTGGTTAAGGTCGCGCCGATGACGGCTAAGGCTTCCGGCTGAAGTGGGAACTCGCCGGCGCGGCCGCGTATCCCATCCGTGCCAAAAAAGCGTCCCATACCCACTCTGTTGGTCGGCGTCGTCTCCGCCCAACCCCGTGCAGAAGTAGCGGCAGCCCTTCTCGAGAATTTATAGTCCGGCGGCGGAATCTGCACCAGCCGGGAATTGTGTCGAGGAGTTATCACATTGTCCATGTCACTTACCGTTGTCATTTTGGCGGCCGGCGACGGCACGCGCATGAAGTCGCGGCGTCCGAAGGTACTGCACACAGTCGCCGGAGATTCGCTGCTTGGTCATGTCTGTCGGACGGCCGCCGCGCTCGCCCCGCAGCAGGTCATCGCCGTCGTCGGTTATGAGGCTGAAGCTGTTCGGGAAGCTTTCCACGCCCGGTGGACGGCACTCTGTCCTCACGTTCCGGCAACGGTTGTTGTGCAAACCGAGCGGCGCGGCACGGCGCATGCGCTGCGTACGACGGAGAATGTTTTGCAGGATGCAACGGGGACGCTGTTGGTGTTGTCAGGCGACGTACCGTTGCTGCGGGCTGAAACGCTCCGTCGCTTGCTAGCGACGCATAGCGAAACGGGTGCGGCGGCGACCGTACTTTCCACCACCATGGCGGTTCCAACCGGCTACGGCCGAGTCCTGCGCCGCGCCGACGGCGGTTTTGACCGCGTTGTGGAAGAACGCGACGCCACGCCTGAAGAAAAAGCCGTCACCGAAATCAACGCCGGCGTCTATGCGTTTCAATTTGATGGCTTGTTTGACATTCTGGCGCGCGTTTCAAACAACAACGCGCAGGGCGAATACTATCTGCCTGACGCCTTGGCGTTGCTGCGCGCCGCCGGTTCCCCTGTCGAGGTCGTCCACCATCCCGACGCCGAGGAAGTGCGCGGCGTCAACACCCGCGCCGAACTGGCCGCCGTCGCAGAGGCTTTTCGGCGGCGCAAGGTCGCCGAGTTGATGGCCGCCGGTGTGACGTTCCTCGATCCGGCGACGGCCTATGTCGAAGCCGATGTGCGGATTGGGATGGATACGGTCGTGTATCCAAACGTCCATCTCGAAGGGGAAACTGTCATTGGCGAAAACTGCCGGATTCATCCTGGCGCACGGCTGGTCAACGCACGGTTGGGCAACGACGTGACGGTGCGCGACTATTCGCTGGTGTTTGACAGCCGCCTTGACGACCGAACGTCCGTCGGTCCGTTTGCGCACCTGCGGATGAACGCCCACTTGCACGAAGCCGCCGTCGTCGGCAACTTCGTGGAAGTCAAGCAATCGTCGCTGGGTACCGGAACAAAGGCCATGCATCTGAGCTACTTGGGTGATGCCACGCTGGGCGCACAGGTCAACATCGGCGCCGGCACGATCACCTGCAACTACGATGGCAAGCAGAAGCACCGCACCATCATAGAAGACGGCGTAAAAGTCGGGAGCGACACCATGCTGGTGGCGCCGGTGCGCGTCGGCGCGCGAGCGATGACCGGGGCTGGAGCAGTTGTGACGGAAGACGTGCCGCCGGACACCTTGGTGGTCGGTGTGCCCGCCAAGGTCAAGAAAGTGTTGACGTGAATCATTTTTGAAACATGGCGTTAACGTCTTCCGGTCAGCCTTGCAGTACGTTGCCCCAGCGTATTCAAGCCTTTTTTGAGGAACTCCGACCCGTATGGACGCACTATTCGGCGAGGCGCTTCCGCTCGGCACCCTCGTGTTGCTCTTGCTGTCTCTCGCGGTAGCTTTTGGTTTTGAGTTCGTCAACGGCTTTCACGATACGGCGAACGCCGTCGCCACGGTGATTTACACCAAATCGCTGCGTCCGTGGACGGCTGTGGTTTGGTCAGGCATCTGCAACTTTTGCGGCGTGTTTTTCGGCGGCATCGCCGTGGCAATGGGGATTGTGTATCTGCTCCCCGTCGAGTTGCTCATTTCAAAGAGCACCGGCGCGGGACTCGCTATGGTCTTAGCGCTGCTGCTAGGCGCGATCATTTGGAATCTTGGGACGTGGTACTTTGGGTTGCCGGCGTCGAGTTCGCATACGTTGATTGGCGCTATTGTCGGTGTCGGGTTGGCCAACTCGATGCTGCCCGGCCACCGCCTTGGTGACGGTGTCAACTGGGGCAAGGTGTCGGAAACCGGCCTGTCACTGTTGCTGTCACCGCTGATCGGCTTTTTGTTGGCGGCGATTCTGGTGCTGTTGTCGAAAAATCTCCTCCCAGACAAGCGGCTCTACGAAAAGCCCGACGAGCACAACCCACCGCCGCTGTGGATTCGGGCTATTTTGGTGCTGACTTGCACCGGCGTCAGCTTCGCCCACGGCTCCAACGATGGGCAAAAGGGCATCGGGTTGGTAATGCTCATTCTGACAGGCATTGTCCCAGCCTCGTTTGCGCTGGACATGTCAGCTAGTCCACAGCAGATAGAAACCGCGCGGCAAGCGCTGGTGCGGCTTGAAGGCGCGGCGGTGCGGCTCGCGCCGGCCGAAGGCGATGCGCTGCGGGCGGCTGTGGCGCGCGTGCGTGGGATGCTCGACGGGCACGGCGCGTTGAACGACATCCCACGCGAGCAGCGTAAAGATGTACGGGCCGACATCATCAAGCTAGACGCCGTGGTGAAGAAGGTTCTAAAGGCCGAGCCGTCGCCGTTTTCAGCCGCTGAAGCCGACGCCCTCAAAAAAGACGCTGCCACCCTCAAAGCGCTGACCGACTTTGCGCCGCTTTGGGTCAAAATCGCCATTGCGTTGTCGCTCGGTATTGGGACGATGGTCGGCTGGCAGCGGATTGTCGTCACCATCGGCGAGAAAATCGGTAAGGAGCACCTGACCTATGGGCAAGGTGCGTCAGCGGAGTTGGTGGCGATGTCGAGCATTGGAATGGCGTCGTACCTCGGCCTGCCGGTCAGCACAACGCATGTCTTGTCGTCCGGCGTCGCTGGGACAATGGTCGCTAAGGGGTCGGGCTTGCAACTGGCGACGGTCATCAAAATTGCTTCTGCGTGGGTACTGACGCTGCCAGCGGCGATTTTTCTCTCTGGTGGCTTCTTCCTGCTGTTCAACTGGCTTTTTGTGTAGCGTGTGTCGGAGAGATGGGCAGGGACGTACACGCAGCCGGAGGAAGTTCTGTCAGCAAGCGGCGAATGCGCGCCACAGCTTCCCGGCAAGCCTCGTAGGGTGCGTCCCGGTGCGTCACAAAACGAATCTGCGTGTCGCTCACTGCCCCAGCCAAGACGCCGTACGTCGTGAGGCGACGGCATAGCTCCGGCGCGGAAAAGCCGGTTTCGGTGACATCACACAGCACGATATTCGTTTCTACGCGGCTGAGGTCAACACGCCATCCGGGTAGAGTCGCCAAGTCGGCGGCCAACGCCTTGGCGTTGGCATGGTCAGCGGCAAGCTGCGTCGGGCCTTCCTCAAGCGCCATCAGTCCGGCCGCCGCTAACATGCCGACCTGCCGCATGCCGCCGCCGAACATCTTGCGCACCTTTCGCGCCCGTTCGATGAAGTCACGTGAACCGGCGATGAGCGACCCGGCTGGCGCGCCAAGTCCCTTTGATAGGCAAACCATTACGCTGGAAAAACCGCGCGCCAATTCCGCAACCGGACGGCCAAGGGCGACCGCCGCATTGAACAGCCGTGCGCCGTCAAGGTGGACAGGCAGCCCATGCGCCGCCGCTTCACGCAGAATAACGGCTGTTACGGCGGGGTCGGCGACCGTTCCGCCGTGCATGTTGTGGGTGTTCTCAAGGCAGATGAGCGCTGTCGGCGTCCGATAGTACACATTGGGCTGGATGGCGGCGGCGATGGCATCCCAAGTTGGATGACCGCGCTCGGTGTCAATCAGACGGGGAATCAACCCCGACAATGCGGCAAACGCCCCAAGTTCCCACTCGTAAATGTGGGCGCGGCGCTCGACAATGACTTCGCTTCCTGGCGGCGCGTGCAGTCGAAGACAAATCTGGTTGCCCATAGTCCCGGTCGGCGTCCACAATGCAGCCTCAAAACCGAGGAGTTCGGCGGCGCGTTCCTGAAGCGCGTTGACGGTCGGGTCTTCGAGATACACGTCGTCGCCGACGGCGGCGCGCGCCATTGCCTCCCGCATGGCGGGCGAGGGTTGCGTTACAGTATCACTGCGCAAGTCAATCGGTGGCTCGTAAGGTGTCATGAACAAGCGTCCATCTTCCGAAGAAATCCTTCCGCCGTTTGAAGCCGTCTATGCATGGGTTCGTCGCATTCCGTACGGGCGCGTGACGACCTACGGCCGGATTTCGCGGCTGATTGGCGAACGGCTCTCAGCGCAGGGCGTCGGGTGGGCGCTACAGGTCAGCGCCCGCGCCGCCCGCCCCATACCTTGGCATCGCGTCGTCAACGCGCGCGGCGGGATCAGTACAGGCAAGCTATCGCTTTATCTGGCGGATGAGCAACGGGCGCGGTTGGAGAACGAAGGCGTTGTTTTTCGGGCTGACGGTACGCTTGATCTGACCGTTTACGGTTGGAATCCGGATGAGCCACGCCGCTGACTGGGGCGGCACGGCGTGACTTTTGAGGCGGGCAAGGCGATGGAGCAACCACCCCGCCCAACGGCAGGGCGGCCGCCCCATCGCTTGCAGGTCTGCTAACCGGCGAGGACCTTTTCCAAAGCGTCGGCGTACCGTTTGGCGTGTGCGGCTTCAACCCGACCAAACGCTTTGAACTGCTTGGCCGCCCGCTCCAACATCGCCTTGAAGCGCTCGGCATGCTCGCGCGACTCAGCGGCCTGTTCAAGAAACTTGGCTACCGCATCCGATGCGCCTTCCTGCCGGGCTTCTTCTGCAAAGGTCGGGTACATCTGCTCGGTTTCGTACATTTCGCCCTCGTAGGCAATTCGCAGCAGCTTCTCGACCGTCATTTCGGATTCAGGGTACATCAACTGCAAGTGCGCAAAGGCGTGGCCGGTTTCTTCCTCCGCCGTCCGCTCAAACAACCGGGCGACTTCTTCGTTGCCCAGTTTGCGCGCCAGTTGACCGAAGTAGAGGTAGCGGCGGTTCGCCATAGCTTCACCGGCGAAAGCCGCCTGTAAGTTCTGGTGGGTTTTTGTTTTGGGTTGGTTCATCGCTTGCATGCTCCTTTGTAGATGAAGTCAGGATTTAGACTTTATCTAAATCCAGAGGCAAAAAAATTATGTCGTTGCCGCGTCCGCCGCCGCGCAGGACGCGCATACGCCACGGAGGGTCAACTCAAAGCTCTCAATCACGTGCCGTCCCGGCAACGTACACTGCGGCTGCGGCGCAACGGCGTCATAGTCCACATCTTCCACCCGCCCGCATCGCCGACAGACAAAGTGGTGGTGCGGGTCAAGGTTAGGATCAAAGCGCGCCACACCACCCTCATAGATTTCAGCCAGCCAGCCGTTTTCCGTGAGCCAGCGGAGGGTGTTGTACACAGTCGCCCGCGAGGTCATCCGAAATGTGTCGTTGACCGCCGCCAGAACCTCTTCCGCCGTCGGATGATGGTCGCACCGCTGGAGGTACGCCACAATCGCCAGACGTTGCGGCGTCAGCTTGAGGCCTTGGGCGCGGATCAGATTGATGACGGCGTCGGTTGAGAGGCGTTTCATAACGCGCTTAGACTAAATCCAAATAAAGAAGCCGTCAAGAACTAATTGCCGTTGCCGTGCGCCGCCGAGCGCCGCTCGGCGCGGTAACGCTCCACCTCCCGCCGCGATACGTTCATCACCTCCGCCTGCGCTGGTGGGATGTCCGCCAGCATGTCAAGCGTCATCGGCACGGCATGCGCAACGCCTTCCGCCTCAAAGCCGAGGGGAATGCCCAGCAGGGAACGTTGATAGCGCACGCGAATGGTGATCTGTTGGTTAGGGGGATCAAGGCGAACCTGCACGTTGTCCACACGTAGCTTGTGCGCTGCAAGCTGCGCCTCGGTTCGGCGGCGCAGCGTATGCAGTGGCTCTCGGCGATCCTGCGCTAGTGCGGCCAGTTGTTGTCCCAGCCGAACGTTCGCCTGGCGATACCACCCATAGATGGTCAGGGCGTAGCCGACAACCAGCAGCGCCAGCGCCAGCGCCACCGACGGCAGCCACGTTTGCAGTTTGACGCGGCTGGATGCGACAGCCGGCTGAGTTATGCCACGCCGTTGCTCTGTCACCATGGTTGGCGCGGCCGGCGGTGCGACAGGGTGGGGCGTTGCTTCCGTCGTCACGGACGGCGGCGCGGCTTCAGGAAGGGAGACGCTTGCAGCATTCGGGACGGCTTCCGCTGCAGGAAGCGCCGGCAATGCGGCGTTGGATTCGTGCGCTTTCCCCTCTGGACTTTCAGCCGCTGGCGGGTTTTGTTCAAGAGCTAATTTCGCGGTCGCGGCGCGTTGCTCCGCCGCATGCAGACTATCTGTGCCGGCGTGGGCGTCCGCCGCCGCGACGGTCGCTAGAGGCAAGTCGGCAACGGGCTTGGGCGTCGCCGCTGCGACCGGCGGCAACGGCAGCGCGGCGGCGGCCGCTTGCTGTAACTGGACGCGAAAATCCGTCGCCGGTTCTGACGACAACGAGTTCGCCGGCTCATCCGTCGCCGCCTCCAACCAACGGTCGGACGAAGCTCCCGCCGTCGAAGACGCCAGCGCGGCCTCCAGTTCAAGGGCGAAATCCAGCGCCGTGGATTGTCGCGCCGCCGGATTTTTGCTCAGCGCCCGCATCACGCACAGTTCGACGGCTTCTGGCAGGTCGGGTCGCCAGTCGCGCAATGGGCGCGGCGTCGCCGTCACCTGCTGCATCATGACGGTTGTCGTGACCTTGCCCGGAAACGGGACGTTGCCGGTCAGCAGTTCGTACACAAGCGTGCCCAAGCTGTAGATGTCGGAGCGCGGATCAAGCGGCTTGCCCTCGCACTGCTCTGGCGACATGTAGTGGGGCGTACCCATCACGCTGCCAGTTTCGGTGTTGAAGTCATTGCCGCCAGCGAAGGCGTCCATCAACTTGGCGATTCCAAAATCCAGCACCCGTGGAATTTCTTCCTCGTCCACGAGTTCAATCATCACGTTGTCCGGCTTGAGGTCACGGTGGATGATGCCCTTGCGGTGCGCGGCATGCACCGCCGAGCAGACGGCTTTCATCCACCGCACAATCCGCTCCGGGGCAATTGTTGTTTCGGTGTCGAGGATGCGGCGCAGGCTTCGCCCTTCGATGAAGTCCATCACCAGATAGGCCACGCCGTCCGGCGTGATGCCAAAATCCGTGACGGAAACAATGTTGACGTGCTTGAGCTGTCCGGCCATGGTCGCTTCACGCCGAAAGCGCGCCAGCGCGTCTTCATCGGCGACAAGCTGCAGCGACAGCACCTTGACGGCGACAGTGCGGTGAATGAGTAGGTGGCGGGCGCGATAGACCGTGCCGGACCCGCCGCGTCCGATACGGCGCTCGATCCGGTACTTGCCATCGAGCGTCCGACCGACGAAGGGGTCGTTTTGGGAGGGGGGAAGCGGAGCAGGTTCCGAAGCAATGTCCAGCGGCAAGCGCATCGTCAAGCCGGCCAGCAAAGCCGGTGGAACCGACGACGCGCCGTTTGAAACGGGAGCGTCGCGCATGGCGAACCTCGGAAAGCGGTCGGGAAAAGGAGTCGAACCTGGCTCAGACCAGCGCCTCACGCCAAAAGCTGAACAACCTCTTGCCGAAGGCGCTACAGCGTTCCCTAACCTTGCAGGGGCGTAGCGTACATCCCAGCGATAACAAGTTCAACGGTGAATCTGTGATTCACTGCAACTTGAGCTTGAACGCCCACCCGATCAGCAATCCCGCCGCTATGACCAGAACGGTCGGCCACGGCGGAAACCAACCTTCGACACGCTGAACCCAGCGGCTGCGGCCCATCAAATGCAACAGAGAGCGCAGCCACCACCACCCGAACAAGGTGAAAATCACCGGCGACATGGGATGAAAACGTAGGGCGCGCGTCCATTGCCCCTTGGCGAGCGCACAAAAAGCGCGCGTCAGGCCGCAGGTTGGACAGTCAATGCCGGTGGTGGTCTTCAGCGTACACAGCGTGACGGTCGGCGTGTCGGGCGGTTGGTACAAAACGCTCACGATGAAGACCGCCGACGTAAAGAGAAAACCGGCAAGGTATGCCATCATGGCTGTACGGTCACGGTTTTCAAAAGACGCACCCGGTGTAAGCCTCATGCCTGAAAGCCATAATCCAGCCCCGGCGACGGCGCAAGCTGCGTCGGCCGACAAGACGCTTCCGGCGCGCACGGCCTACCTGCTCATCAGTCTCGTCACGGTCGTCTGCTACGCCAACGCGCTCAACTGCGGCTTCGCCCAAGACGATGTGCTGGTGGTGACGGTCAACCGCGCCATCCGTGACCTACCGCACATTTATCGCGTGTTCGCCCAGCCGTACTGGGGGATCGGCTACGAAGAGGTCGCCACCTACCGCCCGGTGGTCAACGTCAGCTTGGCGCTCAACTACGCCGTCCACGGGTTTCATCCGCTGGGATATCACTTGGTCAACTTGGCGCTCCATGCCTTGAACGGTTGCCTGCTTTACGGACTGGTCGCCGCCTACACGCGCCGGTTGCTGTTGGCGTTGTTCACAGCGCTTCTGTTCGCTGCGCACCCGGTGCATGTCGAGGCAGTCACGCAGGTCGTCGGGCGAACGGAGCTGCTGGCGGCCGGCTTCGGTTTTTTGAGCTGGCACGCCTACTTGCGCATCGCACAGGGACGGCATTGGCGATGGTTAGCGTGGGCGGCGTTCGCCGTGGCGATGTACGCCAAGGAAAGCGCCCTCACCCTCATCGGCGTTATTGGATTGGCGGAGCTGTGCGCCGGACGCTTGCGAACTCGCGCAGAGTGGCGGCGGGCGGCGGTGGACGCCAGCGGTTTTCTCCTTGTCGCTGCAAGCTATATCGTCACCCGGCGGCTGGTAAATGGACGCTTCGGTGTCCAAGGCGACCAGACGTACTTTCACGGCGATACATGGCTGACGCGCGTTTTGACGATGTCGCAAGGGTTTGTCGAGTACTTCCGACTGCTCGTCTTCCCGTACAAACTCTGCGCCTTTTACGACTTCAGCTTTTTTCCGAAGGTTTCAACTGTCACGCCCCGCGTCGCGCTGTCGCTCGTCTTGGTCAGCGCCGTACTTGGCATTGGGCTGTCTGCTTGGCGGCGACGGCCGATTGTAGCGTTCGCCGTCTTGATGTTCTTTGTTTCGATTTCACTGGTCTCGAACATTGTCGTTCCGACTGGACTGGTGATCGCCGAACGGGTGCTATACGTGCCCTCAATCTCTATTTGTCTGCTGGGTGGTCTTGGACTGGAAACGCTTTACAGGCGTGCGCCAGAAGGGAAAACCGCCGCCGTTGCACTGTGCGTCGTCGGACTGGCGCTGATGGCGTGGCGAACGATTACGCGCAACCCGGACTGGACCGACAACGAAGCCTACAGCCGGGCGCTGCTGCGCGACGCACCCGGCAATCCAAAGAGCTGGATGGGGATCGCCAAGGTGTATGAGGACGCCGGGGACGTGGCGGCGGCTGAAGCCGCCTTGCAGCAGGCAATTAGGATTGGCGCGCATCGCGCCGCGCCGCGTACGTTGCTGGGGCAACTTTATCTTCGGCAGGGACGCATCGCGGAAGCCGAAGCCCTGTTCCGGGCGGCCATTGCAGGTAATCCGCTGGGCTGGCAAGCGTATTTTTCGCTCGCCAACGCGCTTGCCCGCCAAGGACGCACCGAGGAGGCGCTCCGTTGGTATGAGGCCGGCAAACGCCAGTATGTTCCACCCGGCGACGTGCTCGCCAACACGGCGGCCGGTTTTTACCGTGGCGGCCATTACGCGGAAGCCCGCGCCATTTACGAGGACGCGCTGCGCCGCGATCCCTTCTTGGCGACGGCTTGGGCCGGCTACGGCGTCACCCTGCTGCGCCTGAACCAGCCCGACGCCGCACGCGCTGCCCTTGAACGGGCTGTGGCGCTTGACCCGCAGTTGGGTGACGCTTGGGTGAATCTCGGCGTCATCCATGGCGAACAGGGGAACTATGAAGCTGCGCGCCGCGCCTTTGTTGAGGCGCTTAGGGTGGACTCCGCTTCGGAGTCGGCGCGCGCGAATTTGCGGCTGGCGATGGAACCGGCCTTTTCTCACTGAACGTGACGCGGCAAAATCATCGGAGACAAAACCGGCTTGACGCCTTGGCGCACACTGTCAAGGTTTTTAGCGACCATCATTCGGCCAGGGGTCAGCGTGCGCTAAGTACAGCGTGCTAAGTACAGCGTGCGCCAAGCACTAAGCTCAACCCGGATGTTTGACGCAACGAACGATGACCGCCACCAACACCGCTCAGAGCTCACCCCAAGTCAACCTTGAGTTGGCGCGGCGAGCTTTTCAGCAGGGCAACTATGAAGAAGCTTTGATGCGCATCTACAGTGTGTTGTGGAGCGGTTTCCCCGATCCCAACGCGCATCTCTTGCTGTGGGATGTCCTTGAAGCGCAGCGGCTTGAGCAAAGTCGGGTCAAGTTGCTCCGGCGTGCGATTGAAGAAGTGGCGTTTTCCCGCAAGCCGCGTGCGCCGCTGCCGGCCGTCGAAACCGATCCCGACCCGAACGGCAAGCGGCGTGCGCCCCGTTTTCCGGTCTCCCACCCGGTCATTCTCGTGGCGAACAACCTACAGCGAAAGCTATGGGCGGAGTTGGCCGTTGTGGAAGTGACAAGTTTGCTCGGCGCACAGTTGCGCGTTGCCACAGAGTTTGCGCCCGGTGAGCATGTGCATCTGTTTGGTACGCGCGGCGATGCGGCGGAGACGATTGAAGCCGTTGTGCGCAACATTCGGCCTGATGAGGAGGAGGAAGGCCGTTTTCTTGCCGGCGTTGAGTTCCTGACGCCGGCCGGAGCTTGGCTGTTGCCCAACCAAGAAAGCCGGCAAGCGTCTGACGGAGACTAGTGCAGAATGCGGCGCTTTCGCTGCGCCAGACCTCACAGGCCGCCAACGCCGCCTCTCTATACCGTCTAGTCGCGTGGTGTCCGACCGGCCGCCGGTTGCAGCAGCGGGTGCGCAACGTAACTGGTTGAGAAGTCGCTTCCAAGCTGAAAGTGACGCTTGATGGTCGCCGCCGGGTCAAAATACCACTCGCCGAGCGGGCGGTGGCGCTCGTTGCGATCAAACCAACCCCACGGCGGCCGCGCCATGTTCCGGCCGCCGTTCACGCCCAAAAACGCCGAACCCAACACGCCGAGCCAGAGCGCGCGCCGCCCCCCGGCGACTGTGATGTGCCGTGTCCCATAGTTGAACTGTTCGCCGTAGGTTTCGTTGCGTCCCCCTTGTGCGCGCGCCCAGAGCGTCGGCCCCAGCGGCGTCAGCGCATAGCCCAGTCGTTGCGGCGGTTCGCCGTCGCCGGGAACGCCCGGCTGACCGGCGTATTCATAGCGGACGATGCCCTTGTCCGAGTCCCGAAGCTGACGTTGGCTGCCCCGGTAAGCTTCAATGCCATGACCGCGCGGTTCAATGAACAGCAGCGGCCGGTCGCCTTCGAGTCGAACGGTGTTGGCGGCTTGTCCGGTCCCCGGCGTGTAACGCAGAAACTTGTTGTGGGACAGCGACTCCACAAACACCACCCGTTCGCGGTTCGCCGCGCCGCCGCGCGCCTTGGCGACCACCACCAGACAGCCTTCCAAATCATTTTCGTGCGCCAGCACGAGGTCGTCCACCACGCCGGTTGGGTCATACCGCCGCCCATAGCGTGCGCCGATGCGCAGCAGGTCGCTCATGACGACGCCGCGCCGATTGCCGCCTTTCCAATCGCGTGGGTGAAAAACCGCGTAGTGGATGAAGTAGTGCGTCGTTGTTTCACAGACGGAAAAATACACCCACGCAGCCAACGGAAAACGGGTGTCTTCGGCATTTTGCCAGTTGTTGTCGCCGCGCCAGTCGTTGTCGAAGTCGAAGTTGGTGATGTAGTCAAAACGCGGCGTCTGCCCCAAACCTTGGTGGAAGACCGGCGCATAGCGCGCCGCCAAGGCGAGGTCGGCTGCATACGCTGTGTTTGGAGCGACGGTCGTCAGTGGGTCGGCGACAACGGCGGCACCGACGCTTTGGCTCGTGCGCGGTGCGGACGCCGGCCACATCATCAGCCAAACGATCCCCCACAGGAGACGAGCCGACCGAAATCGCCGGCGGAAGGCGCAAAGCGACACCAAAACAGACGCTTCAGGCGTTGGCCGCCGGAGAGGTTGTCTCCCCGGCCTTGTAATGATTGAGGGTGGTCACGATGCGACGCCAGAGCCGTGATTTGTAGCGGGCTGCCGTGTTGCGGTGAATAATCCCTTTCTGAACGGACTTATCAATGATTGAAACGGCCTCCAAGTACACCTTCTGGAGACCCGTCGCCTCTTTCTTTTTGACGCGGGCCAACTTTTGCGGCTCAAGCAGCGCCAAGTCTTCGGGAGCGGGCTTTTTGAGCGCCGCCCGAAACTTCTTGATGAACGTGCGCAGACGACTCCGATTACGACGGTTGACAGCGTTGCGCCGCTCTGTTTGACGGACACGTTTGAGGGCAGAAGCCTTGTTCGGCATGCAGGGTGGTTCGTCTCCTTGTCAAGCTTGTGCTCAAAGTGAGTCGGTCAGCATAAGGTTTCGGGGCACTTTTCGTCAATGCCCCTGTCAAACCGTGCGTCGGCGGCTTCGGTAAACATGTGCCAATAACGCTAGGGCGGAGCTTGTCGGTTTCCGTCCGCACGCTTGGCTGAAGCGTCTTGGTTGATCGCCGCCGGGCTGTCCCCTGGAAACTTTTTTCAGCTTCCTATGGGGCGTCCAGTAAACGCTTGAGCACATCATTGACGACCTGCGGATTCGCCTTCCCTTTCGTTGCCTTCATGACCTGCCCAACAAAGAAGGCAAACAACGGCTTCTTGCCAGCCCGGTACTCCGCCGCCTGCTTCGGGTTGGCGGCGATAACTTCCGACGCAATCGCTTCAATCTGTCCTACGTCCGACACTTGGCCGCCGCCTAACTCCTGTACAATCAGCTTGGCCGGCTTGCCGGTCGTCAACATTCGTTCAAAAACTTCCTTTGCCAACTTGTTGCTCAGCGTGCCGTCGGTAATCAAAGCAATGAGTTCGGCCAACGCTTCGGGACTAACAGGCGATGTGGCGAGCGACAGTTTTTCAACCGGAACGCGGGCCAGCAGTTCATTGGCGATCCAGTTGAAGACGGCGCGCGCGTTACCGCTCGCCTTGACGCAGGCTTCGAAGAAGTCCGCCGCTTCGCGGGTTGTCGTCATCAACGTCGAGTCCTCTAGGGAAAGCCCATAGGTCTCGGCGAAACGCCGACGACGCGGCTCTGGTAGCTCCGGCATCCGGGCGCGCAACGCCGCAATGGTTTCTGCGCTCAAGACCAACGGCGGTAGGTCTGGTTCAGGAAAGTAACGGTAGTCATGCGCTTCCTCCTTGGTGCGCATCGTGTATGTGCGCGCCTCGCGTTCATTCCACAAGCGCGTCTCCTGCACGATGTGACCACCTTCCTCAAGAATCCGAATCTGCCGCGCAATCTCGTAGTCAATCGCCCGCTGAATGAAACGAAAGGAGTTGAGGTTTTTCGTTTCTGTACGGACGCCGAACGTGTCACTGCCCCGCCGCCGAATGGAAACATTTGCGTCGCAGCGCAGGCTTCCCTCCTCCATGTTGCCGTCGCAGGCGTCCACGTAGAGCAATGCACGCCGCAAATACTGCACGTAGTCGTACGCTTCCCAACTGCTGCGGAAATCCGGCTCGCTGACAATCTCCACCAACGGCACGCCGCTGCGGTTAAGGTTGACGTAGGAGACTTTGGCCGAGTCCGGCATGCCCTCGTGCAGGCTCTTACCCGCGTCTTCCTCAATGTGCATGCGCTGAATTCGAAACCGCTTCAAACGCCACTCAATCGGACGCCCCCCTTCGTCGCGTTCGCTGGTCGGAATTTCAACATACCCAGCGACGGAAAAAGGCTGGTCGTACTGCGAAATCTGATAGCCCTTGGGTAAGTCAGGGTAAAAGTAGTTCTTCCGCGAAAAGATGGAGACTTCATTGATGTGGAGGTTCAGTGCAAAGGCCGCAAACGCCGCTTTTTCCACCACGGCCTGATTGAGCACCGGCAGCGCGCCGGGCAACCCCAAACACACTGGACATGTGTTGGCGTTTGGTTCCGCGCCGAAGTAAGTCGGACAGGGGCAAAAAATTTTACTCCTTGTGTTGAGTTGCGCGTGGATTTCAAGACCGATGACTGGCTCGTACTTTTCACGGAGCAGCTTGGCAAGATCAAACATGGGT
This sequence comes from Chloracidobacterium sp., assembly GCA_025057975.1. NCBI lineage: Bacteria > Pseudomonadati > Acidobacteriota > Blastocatellia > Chloracidobacteriales > Chloracidobacteriaceae > Chloracidobacterium > Chloracidobacterium sp. Next base: position 335,070 of record JANWUV010000001.1, on the reverse strand, counting down.
ACGGACTGATTCATGCAATGATGCGCCTATGAACGGTTGCGAGTTGCCGCCTTAACGATGGAAAGCAATTGCGAAGGTGAGAACGGCTTGCGGAAGTATGTCACCACGCCCGCCTGCAGGGCTTCTGCCTCCGTTTGTACGCTGGCGTCACCGGTCAGGATGATCACCGGCAAATCCGCCAGCGCTGGTATCTGCCGCAACCGGCGGTAGGTCTCGCCGCCGTCCATCTCCGGCATATCAAGGTCGAGTAGGAGACAGGCAAAATTTGGGTCACGTTGGAGCATCTCCAGCGCAATTTTGCCGTTCTCCACTGCCACCACCTCAAACTCACGCCCCAGCGTACTCTTGATCACGGCGCGGGTTCCAATGTCGTCATCGGCGGCTAGGACACGTTTCATCTCGGCGCACTCTCCTTGCTTTCTTCAAAATGGGTTGCCTGAAAATGGGTTGCCTGCTTGCCCGCCGTTTCAGCGGCGTGGACGCCGCTCTTCTTGGTTCAGACGTTCTTCCAGTTCATCCCACATCCGTTGCATTTCCGATTCGGCGACATGAAAGTTTTTGTATCGGCGTCGAATCCGCCAGCGGCGAATAGGCCCTGTCACCCAATCACGAGCCGTACGGTACCAGGCGAATTCACCGCCACGCACATACAAAAACCCAATCCCCAAGGCCCACAGCGCCGAAACTGAATCCGGGTAGCCGTATAACAAAAATACGCTGTCAATCGCCGCCGAGACATAAAAAATCGTCCGCCCACGCAGTTGGACAAAGTTGAAAAACGTCGGCGTTTCCCAGAGGCGGGCGGCGAAAACGCCGACCATCAGCGAAAACAGCGTCGCCGAACTGGCAGCGAAGATGAATGAGGGCGTTGGCGATGGGAAAACCAACCAGACGGCTAGGGCCGTCAACAGGGTTCCCAAGTACGCCGCCGCGCCGCCGGCAAAGCACAACGTTAAAAAACGCACCGTGCCGAGCATTCGCTCAATCACGTTCCCAAAGAGGTAGAGCACCAACAAACCGATAACCCACCCACCGGGCGTCATCGGCGTAATAGTGGCGGTCAGGAACTGCCACACGGCGCCGCGGAGCACCGCCTCCGGCAGAAAAAAGAACGGGACCGGCGCAAGCGCCCGCACAATGATGACCACGGTCGTCGCAGCCATCAAAAACAGCGTACCGGGCTGCGGGCCGCCACCACCCAACGGCGGCTCATCAAACACACGACGCATACTGAAGGCAAGCTACAACAAGTTCCCAGCGGCTGAAAACCGTGCGCCGAGCCCCGTGGCGCGGCGGCAATGACTATCGCACGGGACGGCGACCAACGCAACGGAGCCGCCTTGGTTGACTGGAGGGTTTAGCAGGGCTTTCCATCGCTTCAGACGCCAACTTAGAATGGGCTGAGTCGGCTTTTCTGTTTTGGCTTGGGAGCGCATGTCGTATGTTGACCGCCATTAACTTCCGTCAGTGGATTGACGAACATCGTCACTTGCTACGCCCGCCGGTGGGTAACGCTCAAATCTGGAAAGACCGTGAGTTTATGGTGACGGTCGTTGGCGGCCCCAATCAGCGCAAGGATTATCACATTGATCCGGGCGAGGAATTTTTCTACCAGCTTGAAGGCGATATGACGTTGCGCCTGATTGAAGATGGGCAGTTTCGGGACCTACCCATTCGAGAAGGTGAAATTTTTCTACTGCCGCCGCTTGTACCGCATTCCCCCCAGCGCGGTCCCAACACCCTCGGACTGGTCATCGAGCGGGTACGGCGCCCCGACGAACTGGATCGGTTTGAATGGTACTGTGACCACTGCGGCAACCGTCTGCATGAAGTTTCGCTGCATGTGACGGATCTCACGACCCAGCTCAAGCCGCTGTTTGATGCATTTTGGGCCAATGAGCAGGCTCGTACCTGCACCGTCTGCGGTCATCAACTTCAACCCTAAACAGCGCGTCGTCTGCGCCCCTGAGCCCGCACTTTTCCGTCATCTCCTAAAAACCACACGCCCTATGAAAGTGAGCTACAACTGGCTTGAAACCTACGTCAAGCCTAATCTCGCGGCGCGTGAACTAGCGGAACGCTTCACCGCCGCTGGACTAGCTGTGGACGCCGTCACCCCTTACGAAGACGACTTCATCTTTGACTTCGACTTGACCACCAATCGTCCTGATGCGTTGTGTCACTTTGGCCTTGCTCGTGAAGCGGCTGTTTTGACCGGCGCACAGTTGACTTTCCCTGAAATCCATCTGGTTGAACGCGCTGAACCGATTGGCCCAGCGGTTCAGATCGAGGTCGAAGCTCCTCATCTGTGTCATCGCTATGCGGCGCGTATCATTCAAGGCGTGAAGGTAGGTCCATCACCTGACTGGTTGGTGCGGCGGCTTGCCGCCGTCGGCCAGCGCAGCATCAACAACATCGTAGACGCCACCAACTTTGTCCTACTGGAACTGGGACACCCACTGCACGCTTTTGATTTTGAGCGCCTGATCGGACGGCGCATCGTCGTCCGCTGTGCGCGCTCCGGTGAAACCATCACGACGTTGGACGGCGTTCGGCGTGAGCTGTCTCCGGACATGCTCGTGATTTGCGACGCCGAACGTCCGGTGGCCGTCGCCGGTGTCATGGGCGGCGCGGATAGTGAGATTTCCGCCGCAACCACCCAGGTTTTGCTGGAGAGCGCCTGGTTCGCGCCGGCCGCCGTTCGCCGGACGGCGCGCGCATTAGGGCTACACACCGAGGCGTCGCGCCGCTTTGAGCGTGGGGCCGATGTCGAAAACGTCCGCCGCGCGCTTGACCGTTGCGCGCAGATCATCGTTGACGTCGCGGGCGGAGAAGTTTTGGGAGGCCCGCTGGATGTGGTCGCCGTGCCGCGTACGCCGACCACAGTTCGCCTGCGCCATGCACGGATTGCGGAACTGACCGGCGTCGAGGTTCCGCCTTCCAAGGCGGCGGAGATTCTGACCGGTTTAGGATTTGAGCTTGTCACCGAGGAGGAAGGCGAAACAGAGTGGATTGTTCCCAGCTTTCGCGTGGACGTAGCAATTGAAGAAGACCTCGTGGAAGAAGTCGTCCGGCATGTCGGCTATGACGCTGTCCCGGCGACGCTCCCCGGCTGGGACGGGGCAGGCGAGTATTTGCCCGGCGACGAGCGCCGTCGCGTCATACGCCAAACGCTGCTGGCGCATGGCTTTTATGAAGCCATTTCGTTTAGCTGGTGCGCCGGCGACCTCCTTGCCGCCGTCGGCGCGCCGCGTGGCATGCTGATCGCCAACCCACTTGACCAACAAGAGGCCGAGTTGCGCACCTCGCTCCTACCAGGACTGCTGACGGCCGTTGCACGGAACTTCCGTTTCGGCACAGATGACATACGGTTGTTTGAGATAGGGAAGGTTTTTCACACAGCAGACGGCAAACTGGTCGAGGCGGAACATCTCGCTCTAGCCATGTCCGGCCGGAGCTTGCCCGACGATTGGCGCGGACGGCCGAGTCTGGAAAACTTCCACACTCTCAAGGGGATTGTGGAGGCGCTATGTGATGCGGCGGGTTGTCGGCATACGACAGTCGTCGTTCCGGCGGATGAACAAAACGCAATCGGCCTCTTTCCAGGACAGGCGGGCGTCCTCCGTATCAATGATAAACCGATTGGACGTTTGGGTCGGCTGGGGTCAGCTGTGGCGGCGCATTTCGATTTTAAGTCGCCGGTCTACGTTGCGGAAATCGAGTTGGCGGCGCTGTTGAGCGACCAGCGTGGCTTCGCCGTCTACCGTCCCTTGCCCCGTTACCCGCGCGTCGAACGCGATATCTCGGCGCTGTTTGACGCCGTCCTCCCCTTTGCCGCCATTCAACAGGCTGTCCTCGACCTTAGGATTGAAGAACTGGAACAGGTTCGGTTGCGGGATGTTTTCACCGGAGCGCAAATTCCACCCGGAAAGCGCGCCGTAACGCTCAATTTGTGGTATCGTGCGGCTGATCGAACACTCACAGATGATGAGGTCGCCGAGCGACATCGCCGAGTCGTCGAAACGCTATGCAGTCGCTTTGGTGCGACTATTCGCTGAGCTTCAACCCTGTGTCATGATGACGAACTCAGGCAGAGACACTATTCACTAGGAAGCCATCGAGCCAGAGGGAAAGCCGTGACGACGCTCAACGGAATGGAAAAGTTCAACCATCTGGAAGACAAGCTCTATCGCATCGTCGAGTATGCGAAACTGTTACGTCAGGAAAAGGAGTCGCTCGAACGCGAGGTGGCCGCTCTCAAACGGGAGGCGGCTTCACGGGCCGAAGAAAATGAACGCCTGAATCAGCGCTTGCACCAGATGCTCAATGAACGGGACGCCATCAAAAGCAAGGTGGAGGCTATGCTCGACGCCATCGCCTTGGTCGAACCTGAGTTGACAGAAGCCGCGCGACGCTCGTAACAGGGCTTCGAGCCGCCGAAGGCGGCCCACAGAGACGGCAGGGTTTGGCTAGAGACGGCGAAGGCAGCGACGAAAGCGGCGGATTGAAGCGTTTCGCGTCGGCTTCGTGAGAAACCCGGTTCCAGCGTAGAGGCAATCCAAAATGGCAAACCCACGTGAAACCGGTACCCAGACGGTCGAGGTCCGCATCTATGGGCAGGTCTACAACATCCGCGGCGACGGCAACAGCGCCTACATTTCCGAACTCGCGGCGTATGTTGACCGCAAAATGCGGGAAGTGATGAGCAGCACCCATACGGTGGACAGTCTGCGTGTAGCGATCCTCTCGGCGCTCAACATCGCCGACGAGTTGTTTCAAGCCAACCGCCGACTTGAGCAACTTGACGCCGTCGTCGGCGAACGCAGCAGTGATTACGCCAATCTGATTGACTCCGTCCTGCGCAAAGAGAAGACGCCTGCGACTGAACCTGATCCAAAGCACGACGCCAAGTAGCGCCCATGCACTTTGCCCCTGACAACGCCGGTCATTGCCCACCAGAAGACACTACTATGACGCCTGAACAGTTCGATTTGATCAACCGCTTGTTTCTCCTCACCTTCCAAGTCGGCGACCGGCTGGGTTCGGAGTCAAGCGATCCGGCCCAGCTCATCCTGACCCACCACCCTGATTTAGAAAGTTGTCGGGCCCTCTTTCCAACTGACTACGCTTTGGAATCGCTTGACGACGACCGCTGGGCTGAGTACCTCGGTGACGCACCGGCGCTGGCGGAGATGACACGCGAGTTGGGCGCGTGCGCGCTCACGCGCGGGGTGTATCGGCAGGATGACGTTTCGTGGTGGGTCTGCGCCTTCTGGGACGCTCGTGAGCGACTAGGGACAAACGTTTTGTTCCGGGCGCACCGCGTTGAAACCTAAGTTCGCCGACGCCAAGCAGGCTTCCCGCCACAGTTGAACCCAACCCACGGCAGGAAGAGGCTTTTCCAGCAGGGCAGGCGTCGCGCGCCCACTGGAACGTCGTCCGAATGAAGCCGGTTTGACAAAATAAAGCCGCCGATAATTCGGCGGCGAGTGGTGTCTCGTACGGGAGTCGAACCCGTGTTACCGCCGTGAAAGGGCGGTGTCCTAGGCCACTAGACGAACGAGACATAGGGGCGCTTTCTTGAAAAAAGCGAATGCGCAGTTGGCCATAGCCTCAGAGTGCCTGTCAAGCTTTGTCGGCTCGCCTCAACATTACCGGCGCGGAAGCGCCGCTGGCGACGGCGGCGGTAACGGCGGACGGCTCGTCGAATGCGCCAACGCTTCTTGTAGGTCAACGTCTACGTTGCGGCGGAGGTCGTGAAGGGTCAGGTTGACAACGATATCCGGAGTCACGCCGCGACCTTCAAGCCGGACGCCCCGCACTGTTCGGTAGTCGCGGATGCTGATTTGCAATTTGCCGCCGTCGGGAAGCGCTTCCTGAATGCTGGCTAGAACCGCTCCTGAAGTGCGTCGGCCAATCACCAAGCCGCGTTGGGTGTCCTGTATCGCCGCAGCGAAGATTTCGGCGGCGCTAGCCGAGTTCTCATCCGTCAGCACGATGACTGCGCCAGTGAAGGCGCTCCGGTTGCCCCTGATGCGCATCCGCAGCGGTTTCTGGTTGCGTTGAATGAAGTCACCAAAAACAACATCCTGCTGATAGATAAGCCGCAGGCAATTGGCTAAGGCGTCAAGCAGACCACCGGTATTCTCGCGCAAATCAAGGATCAGACCCGTAACGTGCGGGTGGGCTCGGATTTGCTCCTCTATCCAAGAGGCGGTTTTCGGCGCAAACTCACTAAAGCGCAGGTAAAGCAGTCCCTCCGGCAAAAGCCGGGCGCGTTGCTCCGGGGTGGTGGCGAAGGCGCGACAAATCACTTCAACGCGCCGAGGATGGTCATCGGCGTCAAGCAGCTTGAGCCGCACGGATTGCCCGACGCGAAACGTCTGCCCGGGGTTGAATCCATCAAAAGGACGACCGTCTATTTCCACGATGAGCCAACCTGGACGAAGGCCGGCGTCCTGAGCCGCCGAACCACCTAGAACGCGGGTAATAACCCACCGGCCCTCCACCTTGCGCAACTGAATTCCTAGCCCAACCCGCGCACCCTGCCTCTCCTCACGCGCGCGTGTTGGAGGAACGGCGAAGGTGTGTTGATCTTGTAGGCTGCCAAGGAGACGATTGATGACATTGTAAAGCGTTGTTTCGTCAGTGGCGGTCAGCGCCTCGCGGCGTAATCGCTCAGTCAGAGCAGCCCAGTTGGCGCCGCGCAGTTTTGGGTCATAGTACTTACGTTCGACCAGCCGACATACCGTGTCGAACACACGCGCGTTGCTTCGGGCGTCGGCTGCAGTCTCTGAGATGGTCGCCGGGGGTGTCGGAACAGCCGGATACGTCGGCTTTGTGACGCCGCCGATGAGAAGCAGACCGAGAACGAAAACAAGAAGCGGCCGCCGAAGCAAAAACCGCCGCCAGTTCAGACGTGACCGAATGGATGGCAAAGCAATGCCGTGCTTTGACTGCATGGGTAGAGTTCGGCGACGAAGAGATTACCAATCTACCGTCCGGTTTCACTCACGGCAAGCTGGAAAATAGTCATCTGGTTGTGTTTGGATAGCGAAAAGGACTAGGACAGGCCCAGTACGGTGCAACGTTACAGGGAGCAGGCCAAGCACCATGACGACAACCGAAGAGTCGAAATTTGAAACCTTGCGACGTGAGAACCGACTGACATGCCGTTTACCGGCTGTGGTTGAGGTTTTTGGCCGGGATGGCCTAAAGCGCGATGCCTCCGCCCAGTGTATTTCCATTAGCCGGCGCGGCGCGTGTGTCATCACCCCGTTGGAAGTGACGGTCGGCGAGAAGCTCAATCTGGCGCTGCCGACCATCAACGCCGAACGCAAAGAGATGATGGTCGTCGCTTGGGTTCGTGAGTTTGAAGGGGAGCGCCACGTTGGTCTGGGACCGATTGACGACGACACATTCGTGATTTTCAGTGATGCGGCGATCACAGGCGGCGCATTCAGTGAAACCTCGGCGGTTGGTTAGGCTTGTCGTCCGCCATGCTGAAGCGTTTTATTCAGGCGTGGGAACTACGTCTCTCGAAGGTGGATCGGCACCGGCATGCGTCTCCTTTCGCGTGGGGAGTGGAACATCTCACCGCCCACGCCGAGCACTTGGATGTGCCGCTGTCAGCGGCGGACTTCCCCGACCCGCCGGCGTTCTTACGTGAATACGCCCGGCGGACGCTCCCAGCCAGCGAACGCTTTTTCACGCCCCCTCCGCTCACCGATTGGCATCTGCACGACGGCTGGCTGACGTTCCCAAGCTCGATTCAAACGCCGGATGAGCCGAACAACCTTGCTTGGGCGCGGTACTTTCCGGTGCGCGAGCGATGGGGTGCGACGACGCGCCCGCCGGTTGTGCTGGTGCTTCCGCAGTGGAATGCCGATTACGCCAGTCATGTCTCGGTCTGCCGGGGACTCAACGCCTTTGGCATCGCAGCGGTGCGGCTTAGTTTGCCCTATCACGGCAGTCGGCGGCCCGTACACCAGGTGCGAGCCGATTACATGGTCAGCCCCAACATCGGGCGAACCATCCAAGCTGTCCGGCAGGCGGTTCACGAGGTGCGGCTTGTTTTGGATTGGCTTGAAAGCCAAGGCTACACCCGCTTTGGCATCATCGGCACAAGCATTGGTTCGTGCGTGGCTTTTCTAGCGTATGTTTTCGACCCGCGCCTTCAGGTGGCGGCGTTCAACCACGTCTCAAGCTACTTCGCCGATGTCGTTTGGACGGGCATTTCAACCAGCCACGTTCGCGCCGGCCTTGAACACCACGTGACACGTTACGACCTACGCGACTACTGGCTGCCGATTAGTCCGTTCCCCTACATCGAGCGGTTGGGTCGCCCGGAAAACCGCCACAAGAAAACCCTGCTGATTGCCGCCCGCTATGACATGACCTTTCTGCCGCACCTGACGCGCCATGCCATGAGTGAATTTGAGCGGCATCGCGCGCCCTACAAGTCGGCCTGGATGTACTGCGGTCACTACACAACCGGCGAAACGCCCTTCAAGTTTCACGACGGCTACCTGATGATTGACCACATGCGCAAGCATTTGAATCCGGGCGGGCACGTTGTCCGCCGGGCGCTGCAAAGTCAGCTTCCGGCTGTTCTGCGGCCGCGCGCCCGAACGCTGCGTCCGTCTGCGTTGCTTCCCAACGACGAGGGTATCTATCGTGGTGCGTCACCGCCGCATTAGGGAAACCGCCGCCGGACGAAGGCGACTTGCTGTGCTGGGAACGCTTTTCACCTGTGCGGTAAGCGTGGTAAGGACGGCGCGTGTTTCGGTATGTCCGCGAACGCCTTGCCCACTAGGGCGCAGCCGCTAGAGCCAGGTGCACTGCTGATGCTGTCGTCCCCGTCAAACACGACCACCGAGCCTTTTGGCCCGCTGGCGGCTATGGATGCCCCCACCACCCAGGGCTTCCAGCTCAGCGACGAACAGAAACAGGCCGTCGAAGCGCCGTTGACCTCACATCTGGTTTTGGCCGGCCCGGGAACAGGTAAAACGCGCACGCTGACGTATCGCGCCGTCTATGCCGTAACCCGCCTTGGTGTCCCGCCGTCAGCGGTGCTGGCCGTGACCTACACCAACAAAGCCACGGAAGAAATGCGTGACCGCCTGCGCCGCCTGTTGCCCGGTGAGACCGGACGGCTTGCCGTCGGCACGTTTCATAGTTTCTGCCTGCAACTCCTCCGGCGCTACCACGAACACGTTGGTCTTCCTGAGTACTTCGGCGTCGCCGATGAAGCGGCGCAAATCACTGCGCTCCAGCGATTGAAAGCTGGCATGGACGAAAAAAACGCGAAGGAAATTCTGAGAAAATTTTCGCAAGTCCGGATCGGCGACCGGCGATCCAACGCGGGCGTAGGCGCAGCAGTCTGCTCAGCGTCGCCGGAAGACCTGTTGCGGGCTTCCAACTCGTTTTTCGCCGAGTACGAAGCCTATCTGCGTCGGAACGCGCTGATTGACTTTGACGACATTCTGACACTCACTGAACGCCTGCTCGCCAATGACGACGTTTTATTTGAAGTGCGCTGCGACTGGCGCTTCATTCTAGTGGATGAGTTTCAGGACACCGACGCGGCGCAGTACGCCATCCTCAAGCGGTTGGCGCTTGACTGGGACACAAACGCCAAAACCTACCAAAACGTCATTCCGGTGTTCGCTGTCGCCGACGACGACCAATCCATCTTTGCGTGGCGCGGCGCGCGCCCTGAAAACATTCATCAGTTCTTCACTGAATTTCTAGGCGGCGATGACCGCGCCGTGTTCCGGCTCGAAACCAACTACCGCTGCTCGGGCAATATTGTGGCGGCGGCGAATCGGCTGCTGGCGCGCGCGCCGCGCCTGTTTGACAAAACGCCGCGCGCGCATCGTCCCGATGGAGCGCCTGTTCGTCTGTATCGCTACGCCGACGACATTGCGGAAATACACGGCGTTGCGGCTGATATTCAGGATAAGCGACGGTCGGGCGTTCCGTTTTCCGACATGGCGGTGCTTTACCGACGCCACGACATCGGTGAGGCGTTTGAGTCCGCGCTCTTGGCGTTAGGAATCCCGTGCCAGGTTGTCCGACGCCGAGGCGTCTATGACGCGCCGGAAGTCAAGCGACTTCTCCTCCTCATGCGGGCGGCGCTCAACCCCGACGATGATCTCGCTGTTGCCGAACTCATCGGCGCTGTTGCCGACGAAGCCATCCGTCGGAAGTTTGAGAAAGGCTGGCAGGGGTATGCGCCTGCGACTAGGCAGGCGTTGCGATGGGCGCTTCGGGCGGCGCTTGAAGACAACGACGCCGGTTTACGGCACACCGCCGGTCGCCTCATTGGTCTTTTGAAGATCGGAGAAATCTACCTCGATAGGGCGTCATGTCTTTCCGACTGGATCGCTGCCGTCAGCGCGTTTCTCGAACCGGGTGCCGCCCTGCCTTCGCTGCTCACGACGCCGGACGATATTCAGAAGGCGGCCCTGTGGTTGGCGCGACTTTCCGAACTGGCGGGCGCACTGGTCATCGCCGCTGAATCGCCGCTAATTGAAGACGCGGCGGCCGTGCTCCTGACGCAGACCCTCGCCGGACAAGCCCGCTTTCACGTTCTGCCGTGTCACCTCCTAGGCGACGCCCTCCCGCACGAAAAAGCGGTTTTACTAGCGCTGGACGCTGCCGCTGAGCGAGCGGCCGTTGCACGCTGGAAGTTTTCCGGCGTCATCGCGCTGGCGTGTGATGACGCACCAACCGGCATGCGAGCGCGTTTGGTGGTGCGGACTGACGCGCTTCCAGCCGACGAACGCGGCGCACGGCCGAGCCGCTTTGTCGCTCTCTGGAAACTGGCGCGCGCCTACTTGGCGCAAACCCTGCGCCCGCTGTTTTCCCATTACACCGTTGTGGATTTGGAAACGACCGACAAGGATCCTAAGCGCTGCGATATTGTCGAGGTCGCGGCGGCGCGCGTTCGGGACGGCGTCATCACGGAAACCTACAGCCAACTTGTGCGCCCTACGCTAGAGACGATTGCGCTCGAAGCCCAGAAAACCCACCACATCACGCCAGAGATGGTCGCCAACGCGCCGACCTTTGACGCCGTAGCGCCGGCGTTGCTGGAGTTTCTCGGCGATGATTTGCTGGTCGCGCACAACGGGCTAACGTTTGACTTCCCCATCTTGAAGCGCCGTTTGGGTAATGTCGGCTGCAGGCTCGACAACCCACTGTTCGATACGCTTCCGTTTGCGCGCCAGATTTACGCCGACCAACCGGCCGTCAAAAAGTTCCGTTTAGAGAACTTGGCTGCTCTGTACGGTGTGGACACTGGAACAGCCCACCGCGCGCTTGACGACGTAAAAACCCTAGCAGTGGTCTTTGAGCGGATGCAGGCGGATTACACTCGGCGACGCGGTGATGCGCTGGGCGCGGAGACGCTGGGTGTTCTGGCGCTGGCGATGTTGCTCGAAATGGATGAGGCCGAAGCCGCCGTCTCACGGCTCTTTCAGGCGGGCGCGGCGATGTGGAAACCGGCCGCCGCCGACGGCTTGCTGACGCGGCTAAGCGTTGAACCGGCTGCGGAACAGGCGGTGGCCGTTTGGCGGCGGCGCGTCGGCGCGGCGTCTGACGCGGCGCTCACTCGTCCGGCGGCGACCTTGGCGGCCGTGGCCAAACGCTACGATGATTTGCCTGTCCGCGAAGCGATGACAGCGTTGCTCGATTTTACGCGCCTCTTCACTGCGGCCGACACGTGGCGCGACTGTGACGCCGTAACGCTGATGACCATCCACGCCGCCAAGGGCCTTGAGTTCGGCTATGTCTGGCTGCCCGCGCTTGAAGACGCCGGCCCGCCGTCGGACGGACAGCCGACTGACCGTTTGGTGAAAAATGACCCAAAAAAGCTTGAGGAGGAGCGGCGACTGCTCTACGTAGGACTGACGCGCGCGGAAAAACAGGCGACATTGTCGTGGGCGGCGCGGCGTACGCAACATGTGAATGGCGGCCAAACCACAGTGCAAGCCCGGTGTCGGTCGCCTTTTCTGGACGATCTTGGCTGTACGGAAACGGTTGTTTCGTCTGGCGATGATGGTTCCACCATGGTGTGCGACGTGACGTAACATAGCGTCTCACAACGTCTGACTCACTGGTGCGCCTATGTCCCACGCTGAAATCATCGCCATCGGCTCAGAGTTGCTGACGCCGTTCCGTAGCGACACCAACTCACTTTGGCTGACCGCCGAACTCAATGCGCTTGGCATTGCGGTGCGCCGCAAAACCGTCGTTGGCGACGACGAACCATTCCTTGAAGAAACGCTCCGCGACGCCCTGCGCAACTCGCCGATTGTGATTACAACCGGCGGCTTAGGGCCGACCGAAGACGACATCACGCGGAAGGTCGTCGCGCGCGTCACACAGCGTCCGCTGGTGTTGCAACCGGAGCTGCTGGAGCGGATTCGCCGGCAGTTCGCTGACCGGGGGCTGACTATGCCAGCCAACAACGAACGGCAGGCGCTTATTCCGCGCGACGCCGAACCGCTGCGCAACGAGTACGGAACGGCGCCGGGTCTAATCCTTGAGGAAGGCGACCGACTGCTGGTGGTTTTGCCGGGGCCCCCGCGCGAAATGCGTCCGATGTTTACGGCGTATGTCCGCCCCCGGCTGGAATGCCGAGCTGGCGGCGTCCGTCTCCGCACGCGGACGCTGCGCGTTGCCGGGATGGGTGAGTCGCAGGTGGACAGCCTAATTGCGCCGATTTACACGCGCTACACTAATCCGACCACGACGATTCTGTTCAACAACACGGAAGTCGAGTTGCATTTTACGGCTAAAGCGCCGTCGGATGCGGAGGCCGACGCCCTGCTTGACAAGTTGGTTGGGCAAGTCGAGGAGGCGCTTGGTGCGAACGTGTTTTCCCATCGCGGCGAGACGCTGGAGCAAGTCATTGGCCTACGGCTGACGGTCAAAGGCTATACGATTGCCACGGCCGAAAGCTGCACGGGCGGATTGCTTGCTAAGCGGCTGACGGACGTGCCGGGCAGTTCCAAGTATTTCATCGAGGGCGTCGTTGCGTACGCCAATGAGGCCAAGACGCGACTGTTGGGCGTCCCGGCGGAACTGATCGCCACCCATGGCGCGGTCAGCGCGGAGGTGGCAGAGGCGATGGCGGCCGGCGTTAAGGCGCGCGCGCAGACAACTATCGGCGTGGGCGTGACCGGTATCGCCGGTCCCGACGGGGGTACGGATGAAAAGCCGGTTGGACTGGTGTATGTCGGCGTCGCCGGCGACTTCGTGACGACGCACCGGCGGTTTATTTTGCCGGGCGACCGCGACCGGATTCGCCAGCTGGCCTCGCAAGTTGCGCTCGATTTGGTGCGGCGCACCTTCCTACTGTGAAAAGATCGCAGGAGGCTTTCTGCTACCGAGGGCGGCGCTTCGCCGTTCTGAGACGGCTCCCTTTACGAGAAGGCGCGGCGCTTCGGACGGCGGGTGCGCCACGACAGCCTAGTGTGGACAAACTTGGCGGCGCTCCGTAACCGCCTATTTGGACTGGTGGCGGACACAGCGGGAACCGTCGGTTTGTCTCCCCCAGAGCTGCAAAGGCGCAGATTGAGAAGCAAAGCTTCACGCTTGGCTCAGTGGAAACAGCTTGGAAACGACCACTGCACATCTGTGCAAAAAATCGGGGGAGGTGATTCCACCTCCCCCGAAAGCATTGTCAGTGGATGCAGGTGCTACCGACGACCGGCTTGACCTGCCGAGTGGCGCCCTGATGCAGGCCGGCGACGGCTCGCCTCGGTCGCTCCGCTCCGACCAAGGCCGCCCGTCTTAATCTCGATGGGCGAAGCTTTGGCAAGGGCATCAAGTCGCTGTTCCGGCAGCCGAGTGCTGCCAGTAATGCATCCAAGCACGTTGACAAAGAACCGGAACCGTCGCACGGACGGCATGGCAATCCGAAATGTCACCGTCGCGCTCTGTCCCGGCGCAAGCGTGACGCCCGTGAGCGACTGTGTCGCGCCAACCAAACCGCCGCTTGTGCAGGTCGCCCCATCCGCCGATGTCAGGCGGAAGGGTATTGACGGTACCGGACCGTTCGCATGCTGCAGCTCAACAACTTGGAAAGCGAGGTTGGTCAGCGTCGAGGTGGATAGATTGGTTAGTGTTGACTGAATCAAGAAGTCGTTTGAGTACCCGTCTGTCGCGCAGGTTGAAGAACCCTGCAAACCAAATGGCGCACCTATGTTTGTGGATACGGTAACGAGTGGGTTGATAACGCCGGGCGTGCAGGAGGTCGTACACGAGCTGCAAACCGGCGTCTGTGTCTGAATGGTCAGCGACCAGCCGCCTGCAAAGGCTCCAACGTCAGCGGTTGCGTCATCCACGACAAACAGATTCCAAATGCCGTTTTGGCGAGGTTCACACACCCCCAACCTTCCGTGTCGTTCGGGATTGGCGCCAGCGTACTGCCGCCCGGCATGCCGGTTTGCTGGGCGCTCATGTCCACTGCGCCATTGCCGAGCGCCGCCTTGATCATTGCTGGTAACGGCACGTCACCGGCGTTTTGGCCGCGCCACCAGCCCGGTGAAAATAGCGGCTGCACCGGAGACATGCGGTGCGGCGAACGACCTGCCGCTGCCGTAACCATGCGCTGGAAACCCCGCATAAAAAGTTTTTTGGTGGCGTGGGACAACATCAGACGTTGTCACAACCCACATTAGGTTCAGTTCAGTAGCGGATTGGGGTGGTGGTCGGACGGCGGCGTCAGGCGTCCAACCCGCAAGATCGTCTCGCAAAACAAGCGCGAGTCAAGCAGCGTCTGTACAACGTACTCCCCAGCCTGCGGAAAATGCAGATTCAGAAAAAACGTCACGTTCGTGTTGAAGCCCTGCGCCGGCAGGCTCAGGCGCGACGGCGTCGAAACGGCGAGCGCTTCACGGCGTCCGGGAGAAAGGATGCGGACTTCCGATAGGTACTCGCCCGTCCCGCGCCAGTGATTGCACACCGCCATGCGCACCAGCCCAAAGGGGATTTCCGGGGCGTAGATTTCCTGAAACACCCCCATAAAGCTGAGCTTGTTGCCGACTTCGAGACGTACGTCGTCGCACAGGATTTGGTAGACGAGTTCGATGGTTTTGGCGTGGTTGGAGCTGACGGCGAGCATGGCGGAGCGTGTCCTTCCAGGTGACTTGCGCCGGGACAACACCAGGCCGGCGCTCATGTTACCATCCAGCATGCACAGCCAGACGGTTTCGGCAACGGCTTTTTTGTGAGAGCAAGCTTTCGTGAGTCATTCCACGTGGAGGAGTCGTCGGGAGCGCCCCCTTTGCCGCGACGGTCCTCCGGACCTCAAACAACGCAGAAGGAAGACGACACGTGTACGTCACCCTTCTCCCTCAGCCCGGCCTTGCGTTAGCTTAGGGGTGTTGTGGTTTCCAGTGGAAAAGCCTTGGTGAATCATCTAGTATCGCCCCAGCCAATACGGCGAAGCTGACCACACCGCGCAACCAAAAATTTTGACTGCGCCTCACTCAGTGCGCCGGCGCTGTGCCGGTGCGCGGGTCGCCACTTGAGGGTGGATGTATGATTGGCACCTACCTGCTCCACTACAAGCTCCTCAAAAAAATCGGTGAAGGCGGGCAAGGCGAAGTCTATCAAGCTGAGGACACCCGCTTGCGGCGTATCGTCGCCATCAAAATCCTGCCGGCTGAATTGGTCGCCGACGAAAAAACCCGTAAGCGCTTCCTCCGTGAGGCTCAGCTGGCCTCCGCTCTCGACCACCCTAACATCTGCACCGTTTACGAAATCAACGAAGACCGTGGCCTGCATTTCATCGTCATGCAGTACCTCGAAGGCAAACGCCTCAAGCAGATGGTTCGCGGACGCGCGCTCGATGTGGAAAGTACACTCTCCATCGCCGTCCAGCTGGCCGACGCTCTGGCCGCCGCCCATGAACGCGGCATCATTCACCGTGATGTCAAGGCCACCAACATCATTGTTAACGACCGCGGTCAAGCGAAAATTCTTGACTTCGGCCTCGCCAAGGCGACGACCAAGACGATTGGGGATGAGTCGGTCATGGAACTGACACAAGCCGGCGTCCCTTTCGGTACGGCGGGCTACATGTCGCCAGAACAAGCGCGTGGCGGCACAATTGACGCCCGCTCCGACATCTTTTCCCTTGGCATTGTCATTTATGAGATGGCCACCGGACGTCTCCCCTTCCAAGGGAAGAGCAGCGTGGACGTCATGCATGCCATCATGCACGAACCCCTGCCGCCATTGTCCGCCTTTAACCCGGCTGCGCCGGAACGGTTACAGGCCATTCTCGAAAAGGCGACGGCTAAGGAGGTCACGGCGCGCTACCAGACCATGCGCGAGTTCCAAGCGGAGCTCAAGCAACTGCTGCGCGCGGTGCAAATGCAAACCGGCCAACCGTTGACGGATGACTCCCTGCTGCCGATGGTCGCCCCGCGCCATGAGCGCAGCAATTGGCTCACCGGCGGCGTCGTCGGCCGCCTCATCAGCCGTCTGCGCGGAACCGCCGACCGTCCACCGACCAATCAGCCGACTGTGCAACCGGCGGCGACGCCCCGCCCAGCCGAACCGGCCGAGAAAAAAACCGAAGACATTGCTGACAAAGGGCAAGGACTACGCGATTCGATGCCCAGCTCGTGGCGGACCTCCGATAAACGCTCCATCGCCATTCTCCCGTTCCGTAACCTCAGCGGCGACCCCCAGACCGACTTCTACAGCTTTTCGCTCGCTGACAGCGTGATCACCGAACTAGCCGGCCTCAAATCCATCGTCGTGCGTCCGTCAAGCTACATGGCGAAGTACCAAGGACGCGACCTTGATCCGATTTATGTCGGCAACGAGCTGCAGGTGGACGCGATTATGACGAGCGCCTATGTCAAGTCCGGGCACCGGATGCGCGTGACGCCGCAGCTGATTGATGTCCACACGGGCGAGATTCTCTGGAGCGACAAGATTGACCTCGACGCGCAGGACCTCATCACGCTCCAAGATACGCTGGCGCAGAAAATCTGCGAGGAACTGCGTGTCCGCATTAGCCCGACCGAGCAAGAACGCATCGCCAAACCGACGACCCGCAACGCGGAGGCGTTTGAGTACTACCTACGCGGGCGTAACCAGTTGCAGCGGTTCCGCCAGACCATGCTCAAGGACGACTTCAGCGCGGCGACGGAAATGTTTGAAAACGCTCTAGCCTGTGACCCCAACTTCGCGCTGGCGCACTCCGGAATGGGGCTGTGTTATGTCGAGTATGTCCTGAAGGGGATTGGTGGAGCGCTGTACTTCGAACGCGCCGCCGAACGTTTCCGACAGGCGCTGGCGCTGGATGACTCGCTTATCGAGCCGCAAATCAACATGGTCTACTACTACCTGCTGAAGGGCGAGAAGGCGCGCGCCCGCGAGCAGGTTCGCCGGATGCTGGCCATTGCGCCTAACGACCCGGCCGCCCACAACACGGCTGCGTATTTGCACCGGTGGGACGGGTTGTACGGCCCGGCCCTCGCCGAATACGAGGCCTGTTTGCGGCTTGATCCGACGGATTTCGTCCGGGTTTCCTACAACCGCGCGCGCATTGCCATGTACCAAGGACACTACGAAGAAGCCCTTGAGTACCTTGACGGGGCGCTGTTTGTCGAACCCAATCACCCCTTTGCCTCGATGGTGCTTGGGCAGGTGCTCTACTACCAAGGACGCTACGCTGAATCAGCCCGTACGTTCCGGGAACTCTTTGAGCGTAACCCCGACCTGCATGCTTTTCGTCCAATCTACGGGCTTGGCTTTGTCATTGAAGGCCAGCCGGATCGCGCCCGCGCCCTCATCAACGACGCCGTCCGCGAGATTGCCAACGCTGATGGGGACGCCGCCTACTGGTTGGCGACGCTTTACGCCGCGTTAGGCGACGACGAAGACGCCCTCTACTGGCTGCGCCGTGCCATCGCGCTCGGTAATGAGAACTACCCGTGGTTTATCTCGAATCCTGATTGGGCGCGACTCCGCGAAACGCCTGCATTTCAAGCGATTATTGAACCCGTCCGGCAAAGCTGGGAGCAACTGATGCAACCTTTCCTTGGCTCGGCGGCCGCGTCGCCAACCGCCGGCAACGCCACGGCGTGAGCCGCAGCGCCGGACGAGCCAATCCCCTGCGTGTTTTGTATCTGCTCGACTCGCTCAACCGGGGCGGCGTCGAGACATTGACGCTGGCGACCTGCCAAAACGCAGCCACCGTCGGGATTGAAGCTTATGTCGCCGGTTTTGGTGACGGGAACTTCGCCGACGCCTTTCACGCTCTGCCTCGGTCGTTTTTCCACCGCCGGCGCGCGCCGTTTGACCCTAGGCTCGCTGGCTGGCTGCGTCGTCTCATCCAAACGCAGGCCATTGACCTCATTCATGCCAACCAAGCCGTCGAGGCGCTCCATGCGTGGTGGGCGCGGCGCGGCCTGCCGGCCAAGCTTGTCCTCACGCTCCATAACCTTGCCTACGACGCCAAAAACCGCCGGGCGCTCAACTTCCTGCTGCCGCGCGTGGACGCCGTAACGGTCGTCTCCGAAGCCGCACGAAGCCGGCATGAAGCCGACGGCATGCTTCGCCTCGACTGCGCCCAGCGGGTGGCGGTCATCCCCAACGGCGTCCCCGATCCGGCTCGGCCGGCGGCTTCTGCAGCGGACGCTCCCGCAACCGGGCCGATACTCGGCATGATTGCCAACTTTACCCCCATCAAGGATCACGCCACGCTGTGCCGGGCGCTGCCGGAGGTTTTCCAGCGCCGGCCGACGGCGCAGTGCGTGTTTGTCGGGGCGGCGCAGGACGAACGACTCTACCGTGAGGCGCGCGCCATCTGTGCGCGCGGCGGCCTCCTGCACCGCGTTCATTTTTGGGGCGCGCGTCCGGCCGCCGACGTGTTGCCGAAGCTGGATGTGTTTGTTCTTTCTTCACACAGCGACACCTTCGGGTTGGCGCTGGTGGAAGCCATGCTAGCCGGCGTCCCTTGCGCCGCCTCGGACATTCCCGCCCTGCGCGAAGTCACTGCCGACGGTACCGCTGCCGCGCTCTTTCGCGCCGGGGATTCGGTGGACTGCGCGCGCGTCCTCAACCAGTTGTTGGACGACCTGCCCTACCGCCGTACGCTGGCCGCGCGTGGACAAGCGCATGCGCGCCGACGCTATACTCTGGCGGCGTACCTCAACCGACTACGCGATTTTTACGACCGGGTGATTGCCCTGTGAACGTCGTCACCGCGCCCGCCGCCGGTGTGTTCGTTGTCGTCCCTTCGTATGGTCACGCGCGTTTTGTGGCGCGTACGCTGCGCTCCATCTTCCGCCAAACCCAACCGCCGACCAAGTTGCTCGTTATTGATGACGCTTCGCCCGACGATTCGGCGCGCATCATCGCCGAAACGCTGGCCGAATGTCCTTTCCCTTGCGAACTCATCGTCCACGCCGTCAACCGGGGGCTGTGCGCGACGCTCAACGAAGCCCTTGGTTACTGCAACGCACCTTATTTCGCCTACCTCGGCTCGGACGACCTCTGGCTGCCCGACTTTCTGGCGACGCGCGCGGCGATGCTCGAAGCGCGTCCGCCGGCCGTTCTTGCCTACGGCCATGCGCTGGTCGTCAATGCCGACGACGACATTGTGGACGACACGCGCTGGTGGGCGCGCTACACGGACGGCGACGTACGCGCCATGCTCCTGCGCGGCGGCGCGCCGATGAGTTCCACCGTTCTGTATCGGACGGCCGCGCTGGCCCGGTTCGGCTGGAATGAACGAGCCCGACTGGAAGACTATGAGTTGTACCTGCGGCTGTGTCGCCTTGGTGATTTTGCGCTAGATGCGGAAGCGCGCGCCGCTTGGCGGCGGCACGGGCGCAACACCAGCCGCGACGTGGACTTCATGCTGACGGAGACGCTGGCTGCGCAGGCCCGCGCCGCCGACTGGATGGGCCTGTCGGACGTGGAACGCCGCCGCGCCGCCGCCGAGTTGACGTGGACGTACGCGGAAGCTTTTGCGCGCGCGGGCGCACGTCGCCGCGCCGCCGTGTTGGCTTGGTCAAGTTGGTCGGCGGCGCCCGGCTGGCGGGCGCGCGCCAAGATGGCGGCGCGACTGCTGTTGCCAGCTGTGGTCGAAAAGCGACGACAGGCGCTGCGGGCCAGAGTCATAGCGTGGCGCTGCGGGAACATCGCCGAACAGATGGGTCGTGCGGATGCAATGCGGGCGCGTGCGTCCGCCGAACCGCCTGTGAACATCATCAGGCGGACGTGATCATCGGCGAACGAAGACATCCGTGCATCCGGGAAAGAAGCGAGGAAGAAACCGCCATGTCGCAGATTGGACCTCATGCGCGACGGTTCTTGATGCTGGGCGCGTTCTTGGTGGGCGTCATCGCCGGAAGCGTCTGGTCAAACGTCTCACCGACAGCGGCGCAGGATGGGCGGCGCAGCCTGGGCGAGCTACAGGATCGTGAAGCCCGCTGCCGCGCTGTTGAAGAGCTTGGTCGTTCCGGTGATGAGCGCCAAGTGACGCCGCTGCTGGAAGCCTTGCGCGGCGACCGGGATTTTCTTGTTCGTAGCGCCGCCGCTGAAGCTCTTGGCAACCTCAAAAGTGAACTCGCTCTGGATGGCCTTATCGCCGCCCTCAACGACAGTAGTCCCGACGTACGAGCGGCGGCGGCGCTCGCCTTGGCGCGGCTAGGGCGTCCACAGGCGGCGACGGCGTTGCGTCTGCGACTGCGGGACGCTGAACCGACCGTCCGCAGCGCCGCCGCGCAGGCGCTTGGCAAGCTGGGCGATGCGGCGTCGCTTCCGGCGTTGGTCGGGTCGTTGTCCGACGCCGAACCGGAGGTGCGGATCGGTGCGGCCGAGGCGCTTGGCGCGCTCGGTCGCAGGGAAGCCGTTGAGCCGCTCCTGCGCGCGTTGGGCGACGCTAACCTGTATGTCCGCAGCCGCGCCACGATGGCGCTTGGGATCATTGGTGACGCGCGCGCCGTTGACAAAGTCATTGAGTTGTTGCGTGACCCGGAGCGAACCGTCCGCGCAAGCGCGGCTGAGGCGCTGGGCCGCCTACGTGACCGCCGGGCCGTACTGCCGCTGGTGGACGCCCTCCGCGACCGCGAGGCCGTCGTCCGTCAGAACGCCGCTTTTGCGCTGGGGAAGATTGGCGACGACACGGCTGCCGACGCTTTGACCGATGCGCTGCGCGATGAAGACGCCCGCGTGCGCGCCCGCGCTGTGGACGCCTTAGGCGCGCTTGCCGTCCCGCGTACCCTCGACGCCGTGACGGATGCTCTGCGCGACGGCGATCCGCTGGTGCGAACGCTGGCTGTCCAAGCGTTAGGTGGCTTCAAGGATGACCGCGCAACGGAGGCGCTCATCCAAACCCTAACCGCCGACGATCCACTGCTGCGCCGCCGCGCGGTTGAATCGCTTGGTAAGATCGGTGACGCGCGAGCGCTTCCCGCTATTCAGTCGGCGTTGGCGGACGCCAACCCAACTGTTCGCGCCGCCGCCGTCGCTGTGTTGCCCCGCATCGGCGGCGCACGCGCCTTGCCGGTCCTGCTTGCCGTGCTTCAGTCCAATGATAACGCTCTGCGCAGCGCGGCGGCTTTTGCGCTGGCTCGCCTTGGTTCAGAGGAGGCATTTACCGGCGTCGTCGAAACCATCGGGCGGATGACCTTCGATGAGTTGTCGGCCCACCGCACGACCTTTGCCGGTTTTTTCAACGCTGTGGACGCCGCCGCGACAAGGCTGGAAACCCTCCTCCGCGCGCCTGAAGCCCTGCGCCGACGCGGGGCGCTGCTGGCGCTTGTGGTGGTTGTCAACGCGCCGAACGCCGCCGAATGGCTGCAAGCCGCGCTGGAAGACGCCGACCCGGACGTGCGCCGGGCGGCGGTCTTGGGGTTGGCGCGGACCGATCCAGCCCGCTTTATCCGGGAGGCGACACGGCGGTTGCCCACGGAAGCTGACCCGTCCGTCCGCGCCAACTGGCTCGCGCTAACGCCAGCGCTGCAAGACGTGCCGCCGGAGACAGCGACAGTGCTGCGACGGCTAGCGCGCGAGGACGGCTCGCCGGACGTTCGGCAGGCGGCCGTCGCCGCGCTGGATCGTTTACGCCTGCCGCGCATGATGCTGCCTACCGCTCCGGCCACGCCGCCGCTGGTCGCCGTACTGCCGCCGCCACGCATACCCGATGCGGCGCTCCCTACAGCGTCGCCCGCCCCGCCGCCTCCGCCGCTGGTCGCTGACCGCGAGACGCCGGGCGCGCGTCCGGTTTTAGAACGGCTCGCCGAAGCGCGTCCGGCCTCGGAGCAACTGCGTCCGGCGCGCGTCCTGCCGCGATGGACAAGCGGCGAAGGCCTGCTGACCGTTGCCGCTGCGCCGCCGACGCTGACTGGGCGGATGCCTGCCGCAGACTCGCTCCCGTCGCCGGCGGCCGCACCACCCCCCACGCCTGCGCCGGATGCGACGGCCGTAAACGCAACGGATGAGCCTCCGTTCGAGGTACGTCCGACAACGCCGTCCATGCCTCCGGCGGAAACGGCAGTCGCCGCGCTGGTTCGTCGGCTGCCCCTCCGCCACGCCGCCGCCCAAAACGTACCGACGTGGCTATCGCTGCGCAGTCTCCGCCCGGACGGCGCAATTGGCACTGATGAGCGGATCAAACGCAACGAGGCGCTGGTCGTGGAACGTTTGGCGCAATTGGTCGCCGCCCAGACGGCCTTCCAGTTGGTTTCGGGCGGCAATTTCGCTACACCGGCGCAACTCAAGGCGTACAGCCACCTACCGGATGACCTATGGGCGATGGCGGACTACCGACTGATGCTTTATGTCACCGAGGCGACGCCAGCCAGCCCGGCGGATTTCTTTGTGCTGGCGACGCCGACCATTCCAGGTCTGACTGGCGGACGTGTTTTCTACGTGGACGCCTCCGGCGTCATTCGGAGTACTGAAGCCGGACAGAGCAGCCTGTCGAGATTCCGTGAGTGGCCGCCCGTTAGCGCGCCGATGGAGAACCCGGCGCAACCGGCGGCGGGTTCGGCGACCGACCGCCGCCGCCCATCCACCATCCGGCGACAAACGCCAACGCCATCAACAGCAGCGTCGCCAAGACTTGCCAAAGGAGTTCGCGCCGCGAACGCGCCCGCCGCGCTTCAACCAGTTCCTTGAGCGGATGGTGCTCGCCGGTTGTCCGATCGGTGGGAAAACTCGGCGCAAGGCTAAGCTCCCGCGTTCGTATCAACCGCTCCTGGAGCGACGGCGTGGACGGTGGCCCGACCGGCGGTGGAGCTGGCGACGGCGGATCAACACAGACAACCAGCGCTGTGAAGTTGTCTTCCGCCCCGCGCTCGTAGCAATAGCGGTGAATTTCGTCGCACAGCCCGTCAGGGTTGTCGACAAAGGTAATCATCAGCCGTTCCAGTTCGTCGTTGGTGATGTGGCGCGTCACACCGTCGGTACACAGCAGAAAACGCGAGCCAACCGTAAACGTGAAATCCTGCGTTTCAACTTCGACTTCGGGACGCACGCCCAGCGCCCGGCTGACTTCGTTAGCTTTAGGGAGTTGTTCAGCTTCGGCGGCTGAGAGTTCACCGCGGCGAACGGCGTCCTGCAACGGCGTGTGGTCAATCGTGACTTGCGTCAGTGCGCCGTTGGCGAAGTGGTACAGGCGGCTGTCGCCTGCGTGCGCGACGTAAGCCGTCTCGCCGTTGAGGTGCAACGCCACCAGCGTCGTCGCCATACCGGCCAAGTCGAGATCGTGTTTGGCCATCTCATAAATGTCACGATTGGCGTAGTGGATCGCGCGTTCAAGCCGGATGAGCGGCGGGTTGTCGTCGGGCGCAATGAAGGCGTCGCGGACGGTCTCAATCGCCGTCTGGCTAGCGATTTCACCGCCGGTGTTACCCCCGACGCCGTCGCAGACGACAAAGAGCCGGGCGTTGACTTCCGCCAGTGCCCGGTCTTGGTTGGCGATGCGTTGCAGACCTCGGTCACAGATGCAGGCAAAACGAACGGTAAAAGACGCCACCGAAGCAGTTGTGTCATGCGCCATGTCGCCGCTTACGCCTTCCGCCGAATGATGTGAAAGCCGTAGTAGCTTTCTACCTTGTCAATATTCCCCGGACTGAGGCCTTGGGCGCACTTTTTGAAGTTCTCATCAAAGACGCCCTTGGGAGTGATTTCGTAAAAGCCCGGAAAGGCGTTGTACTTGTAGTCATTCATCTTGTTGGGGTCGTCACTGTACTTGATGACAAGCTGATTGAAGTCGGCGCAGTTGCGGGCTTCCTCAAACACTTTTTCCCAAAGTTTGCGCGCCTCTTCCTTTGAGCGCGTAACTTTGATCTGGGGATTTTTAGACGCGCCGCTGCCTTTATACGCAATCAGGATGTGTTGGACTTCCAGCGACTCCGGGGGCGTTTCAGGCTTGACGGGAATAAGGTCTTTGGGGTCACAGGGTTTGGGGGCTGGTTTAGCCGGCTTAGCGGCTTTGTCTTCCGCCGCTGGCTTTTTGGGAGCGTTGTCACAGGCGACGCTCAAAAGCAAACCAAACATCAAGCAACCCAGTTGAAAGAAGCGCATACATACCTCCGGCGTGAACATCGTTCGCGGGTACGCAGGGAGCAGTGTCCGGCGACCAGCAAGAAGGCGTAGCGCCATCCTGACGGCGCGGCCGTCCATACGCGAACCAGCAGCAAACACGCAGCGGCAGAATACAACGGTGCGCCGCGCAGCGTCATGGGGCGCAAGTACCAAGCTGGTGCAAAAGCCGAGTTTCACAGCTCTTTCATGGCTGAAAGCCGATTTTGTTTCAGGCGGCGTTGCCATAATCGTCCGGTTTGACAGGGCTTGGGCGACGCCGTTAGCATCCGCGCCGGACAAGGAAGGAATCCAGGGTTATGCAAATTTACGATGTGACGGTTCCGGTTCATCCACGGATGCCGGTTTATCCAGGCGACCCGCCGGTAGTGCTTGAACCACACGCGCAGATTGCTAAGGGCGACCCGGCGAATGTGTGCTACTGCGGTATGGGAACGCACACAGGAACGCACATAGATGCTCCGTTCCACTTCATTCAGAACGGGCGCAAGCTACACGAGATTCCCCTGAACCTTCTGGTGGGCCGCGCGCGTGTCGTGGAAGTCACTTCACGAAAAATTGATGTCGAGACACTTTCGCGTTTGGATTTGGGCGAACACATCCGGGTCTTGTTCAAAACCCGTAATTCACATTTGTGGCGGCAGGAAACATTCAATCCCGACTATGTCTTCATTACACCGGAAGCGGCGGCCAAGCTGGTCGCCGACGGCATCAAGCTCGTAGGGATTGACTATTTATCGGTTGAGGAATACGGCAGTACGACCTTTGCGACCCATCATGAATTCCTCTCCAACGGGGTCGTCATTCTGGAAGGCTTGGACTTGCGCGAGGTGGACGCCGGCGACTATGAGTTGCTGTGTCTTCCGCTGAAACTAATGGACAGCGACGGCGCACCGGCGCGCGTCATCCTGCGGGGCTAATGTCGTCCGGTGATCTCCTCCAGCGGTTTTTCGTCCATCGCCTCATCGCCAGCCTGCGGGCGGCGACGGCGGAAATCGCTGTGCAGTCGGCGCAGGCCGTTGTTGAAGGCGGCATTCGCATTGTTGAAGTCCCATACACCACGCCCGGCGCAATGCGCGTCATTGTGGACATCCGGCGGCGCTTCGGTGATGAGGTTGTCGTTGGGATAGGCGACGCTCCCAGCATCGAAATTGCCGACCGTGCCATCAAAGCCAACGCTCAGTTTGTCACGCTGCCGTATGACAACGCGCCCCTTGTGGAGTTTTGCCGCAAGCACCGTCTGCTGGTTATTCCAGCCGGGGCGACGCCGCGTGAAGTGGCGTTGGTAGCCGAGCAAGGCGCGGCACTGGTACGGGTCTTTCCGGCAGCGGCTTTCGGCGGCGCGGTCTATATTGGCCATCTGCGGCGGGCGCTCCCAGAGGTTCACCTGCTGGCAGCCGGCGGCGTTGATCTCAACGAGGTGCCCAACTACTTCCGTGCCGGGGCGTCGGTCGTCGCTATCGGCGGCGGACTTTTTTCACCTCAAACCGATGCAACGCCGAACTTTGACCACCTCACAGAACGCGCACGACGGCTCGTCACAGCCTTGAGTACGCCGTCTGCCTAAATGCACAGCCTGCTGATTCGTAGGGCGCGGGTGGCTAAATCCGCCCGCTTGCACCCGCCTACTGTCGGGACCAACTTGAGGAAATGTTTATGAATCACCCATTGCATAGCTGGCCTATCCCTCACCGCCACCTTGTCGTTGGCGGATTTGTCCTAACGCTGCTGTTAGCTGTCTGGACGCCCGCTGCAGCGCAGCGTACCCGCCGGCAGCCCGTGCGTGAAGCCACGCCGACCGCCGCTCAAGGACCGGCGACCACTGCGCCGGCCGCTCCGCTGCCGCTCGCTGAATATTTTCCGGCCGACACCTTGCTCTATCTGGAGGTTGAGCGGATCACTAACGTCATAGACGAGGTTCTCGCCGCCGACAACTTCAGGAACTTCTTGGCGTCCGCTGATTCGCCGCTGCCGATTGATCTCACGCGGTATGACGAAGCGCTTGTCGCCTTTGGACTGCCTGACAAAGCGACCATCGGCGCGACGCGCTTCGGACTCGGTCTGACCTTGATACCGGGTAAGGACAAGTATGGGCTGGCACCGGCGATCGGTATACCGAAGCCTGAAGTTGAGTTGGTTGGTGTGGTGATTGCGCCGGATGACGCGGCGGCGACACGCTATGTGGAACTGGGTAGTCAGTGGTTGCCCGCTCTCGTAAACAACGGCAAAAGCGCCAAGCCCGTCACCGGTCGGGTCGGGCGGTTTCAGACGACCACCTTCCCGGCCCGCAAAGCGAATGAGTCCCTGATGATGGCTCGCAGTGGGCAGGTCATCGCCGTCGGCCTCAGTCCCGTGATGAAGCGCTGGCTGGCGCAGGTCAGCCGGCCGGGTTTTGCGCCACTAGGCAAAAGCAAGGGCTTTGAAGAGGTTCGGAGACAACTGACCAGGCCGTACAACGGACTGGTGTACATCAACACGACCTCGGTCGGCGGCTATGTACGGCAACTGCTGACCGACCTGTTGCAGCCACGCCCGTCCGCAAAGACCGCCTCCCGTGAACGAGTCAAGGCGAAAGCCGAGTTCGCCGCCAAAGTCAACCAACTGATAGAGCTTTCCGGCGTTGGGGTGATGGACGGCGTCGGCTATGCCTGCGGCGTGCAGGCGGGGCGCGTGATGCAAGAGATTGTCGTCGGCGTTGACCGCGCCGCGCCCGGCCTCTATCCGGCGTTTGTGGACGGGCCGCGCGTCAACGGGTACGCCGCCAACTTTCTCCCTGACAACACGCAGATTTTCGCCACGATGAGTGTCAACGCAACGCGCGTGTATGACACGCTTCGCCAGATGGCCGGCGTGGTCAGCGCCAAGTACGAAACGGATATTCAGGCCGCCGAGCGCAAGTTTGGCGTCAACTTTCGGCAGGAAATCGCCGCCGCGCTGACCGGTGAAATTGCCTTTGGCGTCGGCGGGCTACGGGTGGCTGAAATGTTCAGTGGTGGAGACCCGCTGTCCGGCGAACCCCACAGCGCGGTCTTCGCCGTCAGCAACAACCCGCAGGCGCTGCGTGACGCCTTCGCCAAGATTTTTTCGTTTGCCGTCCGCAAAGCCGCCGACCGGCGCGCCCAACAAGCTGCGCAACAGGCGACCGTCAACCCCGCTGAAGGTGAATGGGCGGTACCTCCCAAGCCTATTTTTGAGCCGCGTACGAAGATCTACGAAGGCGAGACGATTTGGCTTTTTAGCGGTGAGAACGACAAGGAAGAGGAGGCTTTCGCCGTCGCGGTCGTCGCCAATGTGCTTGTCGCTGGAAGGACAAGCGACGTGAAATGGGTGATTGACAGTTATCGTCGTGGACAAACGCTTGGACGGCGGGAAGATTTCAACGTTGGCTTCAGCGCGCGTCCGGCGGATGCAATGGGAAGCTTCTACCTTGCCCATAACTTCTTCGTGCAAATTTTAGAGGGACTGCGTAGGGAGACGCCGAAACGCTACCAGCCCTTCCTTGAAGGGTTGACGCCGTTTTCCTTTTTCACGCATATCGGGCGTGAAGGTCGCGCCATGATCAGCAGGGTGGACCTCCCGCTGTCGTTTATGGT
The DNA here is from genome assembly GCA_025057975.1 of Chloracidobacterium sp. Classification (NCBI taxonomy): domain Bacteria; kingdom Pseudomonadati; phylum Acidobacteriota; class Blastocatellia; order Chloracidobacteriales; family Chloracidobacteriaceae; genus Chloracidobacterium; species Chloracidobacterium sp. The sequence goes on along the minus strand of JANWUV010000001.1, from coordinate 306,886 downwards.
CGGTGTCGCTGGCGCAAGCTACGGCTCGATGGCGGCGGCGGACGAACGTCGCGCCAATGAGCAGGCGGTATGTGATGTTTTGCGGGCGATTTATGAAGCGCAGATGGCATACGCGCGTGGCCCCGGTCAAGGGAGCTACTCTGACAGCTTGCCGACCTTGGCCAAACGCGCCGACGGCGGCCGTGCGTTCGAGGAAGAAGTCGAACTCATGCACCGCTTGCCGTACAAAGGCTACATCCTTGGTCCGATTGTTTTGCGTCCGGCGGGCGGAGGCAAGCCGGCTGGTTTCAGCGTGACGGCGTTCCCAGCGGTACGGACGGGGCCGGATCGCACTGGCGACTACACGTACTATTTGGATGAGACGGGCAAGCTCCGGTGCCGCGACAAGGCGGCGGAGGACGCTGACGCCGACAGTCCGGCTTGCCGGTCGTTTGCGGAGGAAGCCGCGCCGGGCGAATCCATGCCGTGACCCCGTTGAACTGTTTGTCAAATGCCTTCCACGGTACAAGAGCGCCGCTTTGAACAGCGTCTGACGGAGTTGACGGCCATGTGGCGAGGGCCGAGCGCCCCGCCCCTGGCCGAGGCGGCGGCGGCGGTAACGTGGGCGGTTGAGGTGGACTCAGAGATCGGCTCGATTCCGGCGCGACTAGATGCCATGGCGGATGAGTTACGTCGTTGCCTCGCCGCCGGTGCGTCCCGGCCGCTCTCGATTGAGTTGTTTATTGAAGGGTTTATCGCGCTTGGTTTTCGGGGCAACGAAACCAACTACTACGACCCGCGTAATAGCTTTCTGCACGACGTTCTGACACGCCGCACTGGGATTCCGATTACGCTTTCGGTTGTCTTCATTGAGTTGGCGCGGCGGTTCGGCCTGCGGTGTGAAGGCGTCAACTTTCCGGGGCACTTTTTGGTTCGTTATGCCGGCCCTGACGGCGTCGGCTACCTTGATCCATTTCGCCGTTGCGCGTGGCTTGACGACGACGGTTTGCGGTCTCTGCTCCGGGGCGTCCGCGGCGCGCAGGCGCAGTTGAAGCCGGAGGATTTGGCGACGGCCGGCGTCAAAGAGATTGTGCTGCGGATGCTCCGCAATCTGTTCGGCATCGCCGTCAACGCCAAGGACTGGGTAACAGCGCTGCGGACGATGCGCATGCTGTATGTCGTTCATCCCGATGACGACAATGTACGGCGTGACATCGGGCTGCTGTACCTCCAGCTTGAACGGTGGGGCGAGGCGTTGACGTGGCTAGAAGAGCAGAAGCGGCGTGTTACGTCTGAGACGGAGCGACAGGCGCTTGAACCGTACATCCGTGACGCCAAAACAGCCTTGGCGCGATGGAACTAGGGCCGTTCCGCGCAGGTGGAGGGGGGCCGTGGATCGCATCAAAGTTTGGCGCACGGCGGTGTTTGCCGCACGCCAAATAGCGAGCTAACCGCCTATTAGCAGAAAGCGCGCACTAGCGGCCTACCCGCTGACACAAACGATCCGCCGCCGCGAGGCCGCTGAGAAAAGCGGCCTCAACACGTCCGCCGAGGAAGTAGTCGCCGCAGGCCTCAAGTTGAAACTCCGCCGCCGCCGTCAGGAGGCTGAGGTCGGTCAACGTAGCCGCCGGGTTAGCGTAACGCCATTGCTTGATCTGCACCCATTGGAGCGTAGGCAGGTCAATATGCAGGTCAGCGTTGAGCGCTATCGCCAAAGCCTGCACTACGACGCCCTCCGGTTGATCCAACAGCACTCGACTGGCCTGTGGTGCAAACTGTGCAATGCCGACGCCCATGCCGGAGGGAACGCGCTGCGGAGCAAGTCGGTCGAGCCATGCTAGCCAACCAATGGCGTAGTGGCCGGCTGTCGCACGCAACGCCCCGACGCCCGGATACATGCCGTCGGAAATCGCGCCCCAGATCACAGTTAGACAAGGATAGTAGGGGATGTTCTCCAGCGCCCTCTGTAACGCCGCAAGCGATGCCGGCAGCGGCTGGCTGCGCGCCAAAAGCTGAGCCGCCTGCGGCGCTGGGAGTGCCAACACCACCCAGTCGGCCTGACGTATTCCGCCAAGCGTCGTATTGTCGCCGCGAGTGTGCAGCGTCCAGCGCCGCGCCGCCGCGTCCCACGCAACGGCTTCCACAAAACATTCCCGAATGACGCGGTGTTCGCCGAGCCGCTGAACGATGGCTTTGGCCAGCGTGGTCATTCCTAACCGAAAGACGTAGCGATAGGGAAATTCACGTCCCTCCGACGACACTTCCTGCGCAGCCTCAGCCAACGCAGCCGTCAGACTCTGAAAGGGATAACCGATAACAGGGGCGGCCAGCGGCTGCATCGCCTCAACCACCCCGATTTCCCGCAAAAAGCCAGCGAACGCCGCCGTCTTGACCGTGAAATACTGCGCGCCATGGTCAATCACAGCGCCCAAATGGCGACGAGTCGCCATCCGCCCGCCAAGCGCACGACTCTTTTCCAGCACTTCACAGTTGAAGCCGCGTTGCGTCAGCGTGTAGGCGGCGGTCAAACCAGCCAGGCCAGCTCCAATAACAGCGACATCCATGACGGTATGCGCCAGGGGGCATCAACGCACCCAATGGTTCAAGTCTCCTCGGCAAAGGCTGGGCTTTAGCTTGGCGGCGTCCCTCCATGCCACTGGAGGTTGCGTCCATAAGCTTCCATAATCATCTGCGCCGCGCGAAAGCCTGATACCGTGGCGCCCTCCATACTGGGCGTATAGCCGTGGTTTGTATAGTCGCCGCAGAGGAAGAAGTTTTCGATCGGCGTTTTCTGGGGCGGCCGCCGACTCTCCGCGCCCGGCTCACACCGATAAAGCGCCTGCGGGATTCGTACAACGGTGCTCTTGACCAGATTCGCTTGTGCAACTTCGGGAAACAACTCGGTTAGGTCGTCCAAACACAGCCGGACAATTTCACCGTCGTCAAGGTGAAAAATGTCCTTGGCCGGCGCGACGATCATTTCAATCAGGCACACGTCGTCGGCGTAGCCAGGACTCGTCACTGACAGATTAACGACCAACGACATGATCGTGCCGATGGCGAACACGGCGTTGTCCAGGGTGACCACCTTGCGGTCGAAGCGCAGTTGGACGGTAATAACCGGAATTTCCTCCACCTGCCAGAGGCGTGAAAAGAACGGAAAACTCCACGCCTGCCCCGGCAGCACCTCACGCAGCGCGTGGAGTTCCATCGCCGAGACATACACATCGGCCGTTAGGTACTCGCCGTTGGTAAGTTCCAACCCCAGTGCGCGCGGCGCATCATTGGAGAAATCAATTCGCGCCAGACGGGCGTTGGTGCGAATGCGCGCGCCGCGTTTTTCAAGGTACGCCTGAATTGGTTGGAACAACCGCCGACAGGGGTCGCCATCCAAAAAGCCGATGCGCGTCGCATTGAAACCCTTAGCGATCGAGGCCATCTGGAAAATGATGACCCGCGCCGAAACTTCGTCGGGACGGAGGAAGCTAATCGTCCGCGACAAGGGATCGAAGAAGCGTCCGATGGCCTCACGGTTGACACCCAAGTTGGCGGCCCAGTCGCTGAAGTTTTTGATGTCTTGGTTCTCAATGAAGTTTTTGTCGCCGGTAAACGCTGGCAGGAGTCCAGTCAGCAGTTTGAGTTTATCGCCGAAGCCGAGCAGATCGCTCCCAATCATGGAACGCAAGATTTCGACCGGCCCGGCAGACGGCGAGAAAGTGATGTAAGAAAGCTTGCCGCCCTTGCTGGCGTACACGAGCTGCTGCTTCTTCCATTTGATGCGGTCGGCGATGCCGACCCGCTCCATTAGAGCAATGAGCGACTTGTAACTCCCCCGGATGACGTGTGGGGCGGTTTCCACCCAGTCGCCGTCCTTGTCTAGCCAGGATGAGACGCGCCCGCCTAGGACGGGACGTTTTTCTAAAACTTCAACTTGATAGCCGTTGTCGGCTAGCTCGACAGCGCACGCCAAGCCGGCCAGCCCGGCGCCAACGATGATGACTTTCATAGGGCAAACAATCCAATCGTTCGTACCATTCCGCCCAGGCCGCCGGAACTGCTGGTCATTGTTGATGACGCCGGACGGGAACCAAAACGATACGCGCAATGTCGCCGCTTCGGCTAGTTGTTTTTGCTGAGCTTGGCGGCAAAGCGGCGTGCGCTACGGCCGTTGACCTGTCGGCGGCGGCAAGGTAAACACACGGCGGGGCGAGCTGCCCGCTTGATCTTGTTTGTTGGTGTCAACGTTTTTCCAATGGCCGAACCCAAACTACCGACGCGCGCCGAAGACTTCAACGAGTGGTACAACCAGTTGGTGCTACGTGCGGAACTTGCGGATTACGCGCCGGTGCGCGGCTGTATGATTGTCCGGCCCTACGGCTGGGCTTTGTGGGAGAACATTCAGGCGGCGCTTGACCGCCGCTTCAAAGCGACTGGACATCTCAACGCGGCGTTCCCGTTGCTCATTCCAAAGAGCTTTCTTGAGCGCGAAGCCTCGCATGTCGCGGGGTTTTCTCCCGAATTGGCGGTCGTCACCATCGGCGGCAACAAGGAACTCGAAGAGCCGCTTGTCGTTCGTCCGACTTCGGAGACCGTCATCGGGCACGCCTACGCCAAGTGGATTCAGTCGTATCGTGATCTACCGGTGCTTATCAACCAGTGGTGCAGCGTCGTCCGCTGGGAACTACGCACCAAACTCTTCCTGCGCACGCTGGAATTCTTCTGGCAGGAAGGCCATACGGCGCATGCGACCTTTGAGGAAGCTGAAGCCGAAGCCCGCCGCATGCTGGATGTTTATACCGACTTCGCCCTCAACGAGGCGGCGCTGCCAGTCATTCCGGGCGTCAAGTCGGAATCGGAACGGTTCGCCGGCGCGGATCGCACCTACTCGATTGAAGCTATGATGGGTGACGGCAAGGCGCTTCAAGCCGGCACGTCGCATAACTTGGGCCAAAACTTCGCCAAGGCGTTCGACATTCAGTTCCTCGACCGCGACGGCGAGCGCAAGTTCTGTTGGACAACCTCATGGGGGATGTCCACGCGGATCATTGGCGCGATCATTATGGTTCACGGCGACGATCAGGGATTGGTGCTGCCGCCGCGTCTGGCGCCGTTTCAGGTTGTCATTGTCCCGATATACAAAAATGACGCCGAACGCGCGCAGGTCATGGAAGCCGTCGCCGGGCTGCAACGTGAACTGGCGGCGGCCGGCGTTCGCGTCAAACTCGACGCACGAGACGGCCTAACGCCGGGCTTCAAGTTCAATGATTGGGAGATGCGCGGCGTCCCACTGCGGATGGAAGTCGGTCCGAAGGATGTCGCTAAGCGAACGGTCGTGCTAGCGCGACGCGACCGGCCGGGTAAGGACGGCAAGACCTTCGTTGCGTGGGACGGGCTAGCCGCCGCCGTCGCCGCAGTGCTAGAGGACATTCAGGCGTCGTTGCTGGCGAAAGCGACAGCGTTCCGCGACGCCAACATCCGTGACGTGACGACCTACGACGATTTCAAAGCGGCTGTCGAAACCGGCTTTGCGCGGGTATGGTGGGACGGCGACGCCGCGCTTGAACAGCGGATCAAGGAAGAGACCAAAGCGACGTTGCGGTGCATCCCGCTGGCGCAGCCGGGTGAAACGGGAACGTGTTTCATGACGGGGCGGCCGACGACGACACAGGCGATCTTTGCACGAGCATACTGAAAGCGTTGGACTTGAGCGGAGCGCCGTCGCTCTCTAGCCACGGAGGGTTGCCCACCGCCGTAAAATCAAGCAAGCTGAAGCGGCATCCCCGGCGCGGCGTCTCCGCGCCCAAGTACTGCTTCTTTTTTGGAAATACGCCTATGGTCTCCGATGAGCCGCCGCCGACTGATGGCGAACACCCCTCTGATCAGTCCGCCGACCCATCTGCTGCAGTAGACAGCGCCGCCGACGCTGCGCCTGTGGGCGACGCTGCACCCAAGGCAGCCGCAGCGGCTAAGGAAACCTTAAACGGCGCCGCCAACGAAGTACGACCGCGGGAGGTGCGTTGCCGGTACTGCGGTCAGCGGAATCGTGTCCGTCCCGACTGGACGCCTCGGGCCGGCGTGCGTTGTGGACGTTGCCGGCTGCCGCTGGATGAACAGCCGCATCGCAAGTTTCCTGGCCTTGAACCGCGTGAGTACATTCATCCGCTAGACTTGCAGGCGCTGAACACTCTGAAACTGATTCCCGGTATTGACCCGCTGCTCAAGAAGGCCCTTGAGATTACGGGTGAGAGCTATCTGCGGGTGATGTTCACCGCCAACGGCGTCAAGGTGTCGGAAAAGCAGTGTCCGGATTTACACGCCAAACTGGAAGTCGCCTGCCGTACGCTAGGGATTCAGGAATTGCCAGAACTGTATCTGAGCGTCACCAATCCGCTGGGCGGCGGTGGGCTGGGCTTCAACGCGTTTACGAGCGGCGTGGAAAAGCCCTTCATTGTGCTGTTTACACCGTTGGTTGAGCGTCTTGACGACATTGAGGTGCTGGCCGTCATCGCCCACGAACTCGGTCACATTCATTGTCGCCACCTGGTTTACAAGGCCGCGGCCGAGTTACTGTTTCAGCTTGGAAGCTACGCCTTGGCGCGCGCGCCGCTGCCGCAGGGCGTTTCTGAACTGCTGACGTGGCCTGTACGGAGCGCTTTACTGACTTGGTATCAGAAGGCGGAGCTGAGCTGCGACCGGGCGGCGCAGTTGGTTGTGCAGGAAACGCACGTTTTGACGAAGTTGATGATGAAACTTGCGGGTGGGGCGTTGACTTCCAAGCTCGACCATGAAGAGTTCATTGCTCAGGCGCGCGCTTTTGATCAGCGCAATGAAAGCAACTTCATTGACCGCTTCTGGACGTGGCAGATCGCCAGTGGCAGAACGCACCCCTTTCCCGTCTGGCGGGTTT